>CAZLSN010000135.1:0-1179 GCA_964562265.1 uncultured Oscillospiraceae bacterium | reverse complement strand
GTATAGGGTGATTACGCCGCGATTGCGGAAACTCCGGTTAGAATCCGGGCACTTGTAATGCCGTAAGGTGCAGTAATGTATCTTGCGGCATTTTTACATTTTGGAGGGGTTATGCAGCGCCGTGTTGAGCGCCAGATCCGAAAGCAAAAGCGGCTTAGAGATGCTTATAAGGTTGCCGGACTTACAGAGGACGCACAGGCGGCAAACATAAAGCTGCGCCGATTAAGTGCAAAGTACAAGGAATTTAGCAAGGCAGCAGGACTGCCAGAGCAGCGAGAACGGCTCAAGGTGCTGTACGTCGATGATAAGTCTACGGCAGCAGCGGAGACATTGAAGTTGAAAAGAGTACCCGAAAGTGCTACAATAAGTGCGAGTATAGGCACACCGATAAATTCCAGAAATTCAGCTGTTGGCAGACCTAACGCAGTCAGTATTCTTAATTCAAAATTGAGCAAAAGGCAAGAAGCGTTGCTCAACGAATTGCCGAACTTTGATAGTCGAATAATCGTTCGCAAAAAAGCTGTAAGCATGAAAGACCTTGCTGCGTTAACCGCAAAAACGGGTAACGAATTTGCTATGTTTACAAAAGGCGGTAAACGCCTTGTAATTCGGGGCAACTCTCAAAAGGTTAACATTAACCATGAAAGTGCAAGAGAATTGTATGAATTAGGCTATAAATGGAGTGGGCATACTCATCCTGGAGACGGTGCAAATGCGTTGCTTGCATCTGGCGGCGACTGCAAAGTGCTTGCCGCTTTTAGGCAAAAATGCAGTGTTATCTATGATGCATATGGGAAATATGAGATTTTTGAGGTGTAAAAATGAGCAAAAAACTCAGACCTGTTGAATTTGATATGTCCGCCGCAGTTCAGGCTATAGAGGCTTACTGTGTGCGTAATGGCTTAGTTGCAGACAAAATTGACCGTTTTCAGCGGGTGTGGGATATTGTTGCGGCTCTTAAAGAGAGCGGTGTTAAGTCAAATGGTTTGTGTAACGACATGGAAACAATGCCGTATGTTGTGCTGTATTATGACATATATGGTGCTGTTCATGAAACGGAGCATACACACTTACTTAAAGTTAACAGAGGAGGGACGACAGACGGATAATTTTAAAGCGATCTACAAAATACTGCTTGCTCTTGAGCGGTCTATGGATTTGCCCGAATTTGATATTGAG
>CAZLSN010000134.1:0-1268 GCA_964562265.1 uncultured Oscillospiraceae bacterium | reverse complement strand
CGCCCATTGCGATCTGAGCAACATAGACATAGCCGTAGGTCATTGCGATCTCTGCGAGGGACTTGGACTTGATCTCCTTGCCCGCTGCGGCAAACTGTGCCACCTGGCCGATGTTGGATGCCTTGGAAGCCTGACCGCCGGTGTTGGAGTAGACCTCGGTGTTGAATACGAAGATGTTGACATCCTCACCGGAAGCGAGAACGTGGTCAACGCCGCCGAAGCCGATGTCGAATGCCCAACCGTCGCCGCCGAAGATCCAGCAGCTCTTCTTGTTGAGGTAATCCTTCTCGGCGAGGATCTCTGCTGCCTTGGAGCATGCAGGGCAATCGCAGAACTTGCCGCCGTTTGCCTTGACCTCTTCCATGTGAGCCTTGATCTCGGCTGCCTTGTCGCCGAAGTGCTCCTTTGCAGCCTCGGTGCCGAAGAATGCGATGCAGTCGTCAATGGGAACGATGCCGTCCTCAAGCTCTGCAATGTATGCCTTTGCGGCAGCCTGATTTGCATCTGCATCATCGTAGGTGTCGAGCCAAGCCTGAGCAGCAGCCTTGAGCTCATCGCAGCAGCCGATGGCTATGAGTTCCTCGGTCTTTGCCTTGAGGTCGTCTCTGATCTTCTTCTGGCCGAGGTACATGCCGAGGCCATGCTCTGCGTTATCCTCAAACAGGGAGTTTGCCCATGCGGGGCCCTTGCCTTCCTTGTTAACGGTGTAAGGAGAGGTTGCTGCGGGGCCGCCCCAGATGGAGGAACAGCCGGTTGCGTTGGAGATCATCATATGATCGCCGAAGAGCTGAGTTACGAGACGGGCATAGCTGGTCTCGGCACAGCCTGCGCAGGAACCGGAGAACTCGAGGTAGGGCTGCTTGAACTGGCTGCCCTTAACGGTGTTGTCCTGAACATCCTTCTTCTCGGTGACCTTGGATACCATGTAATCGAATACGGGCTGCTTATCAGCCTGAGACTCGAGACCGACCATGGTGAGGCTCTTGGTGGGGCAAACGCCGACACAAACGCCGCAGCCCATGCAGTCCATGGGGGAGATGGCCATGGTGTACTTGTAAACGCCCTTGCCCTTGCCTGCCTTGATATCAACGATATCTGCATTCTCGGGAGCAGCGGCCGCTTCTTCCTCGGTCAGTGCGAAGGGACGGATGGTGGCGTGGGGGCAAACATATGCACAGTTATTGCACTGTACGCAGCTTGCGGAATTCCACTCGGGTACGAATGCGGAAACGCCGCGCTTCTCATATGCGGATGCACCAAGCTCGAAG
>CAZLSN010000133.1:0-1306 GCA_964562265.1 uncultured Oscillospiraceae bacterium | reverse complement strand
TATTTGCAAATTTCAACGGAACGAGAGACGATGTTGAGACCGTGACCCACGAAGCAGGCCATGCATTCGCATCATGGCTCAACCGCCGCAGAGTTCCTCTCGGAAACATTTGGCCGAGTCTTGAGGCATGTGAGGTACATTCCATGTCGATGGAATTTTTCGCATGGCCTTGGGCAGAGGGCTTCTTCGGTGAGGATACCCGCAAATTCCTGTACAGTCACCTTGCCGGTGCCGTGACCTTTATACCCTACGGTACGATGGTCGATCACTTCCAGCATATCGTGTACGAAAAGCCGGAGCTTAGCCCCCGTGAGCGTCACGATGCATGGAAGGAGCTTCTTGGCATTTACATGCCGTGGATGAAGCTTGACGGTGACATTCCGTTCTACAGTGAGGGCGAGGGCTGGCAGAGACAGCATCACATTTACTCCAGTCCCTTCTATTATATAGATTACTGCCTTGCACAGACCGTTGCACTTGAGTTCTGGGCAATGATAATGAAGGATCTGCCCAACGCATGGAAGCATTACATGGCGTACAGTGAACTCGGCGGCAGTATGACCTTCACGGAGCTTTTAAAAGCAGCGGAGCTTGACAGCCCGTTTGACGAGGTTTGCCTCAAGACCGTTTGCGAGGCGGCACATGAATGGCTCTCAAATGCCGATCTTAACGGTATAGAGTAAATGGCAAAGGGCGAAAAGAAGCGCAAGGGTCGCAGGGAGCATTTAAATGACTTCCGAGTTGACTTAAACGGCGAATACATATACGAGGGCGCAAGGCTTTTCCCGCAGGGAACGGAGCTTTCCGATTTCTGCAAAAAGGCAAAGACCGCAACCGCGGCTTTAACGGTACTTGTACTGATACCCGGCTTTATAATCGGCAATCCCACGGCAAGCGGCTGGTACCTGATAGTCCCATGGATAGTCGAGATCATAGCAGCGGCACTGCTCATATCGGCGGCGTCGAAGCTAAAGCCCGAAAAGGAAGGCCTGAGAGAGTACCGTTATACAAAAGGCGTAAAGGACTTCCCCGCAAGACTCATGGTACTCACCGTCGGAGCGGGACTTGATGCGATAGGTGCGATCGTCTGTGCCGTAACGGGAGGGGACAGCCCCGTTTTGCCGATAGTTTTGATCCTCATCTCGATCCTGACCGCACTTTGCGCATTGTATGTCAGGAAGAGAACACAGTCCGTCCGCTGGAAAAAGGCGGAACAATAAATTTGTTTACCCGGAGAGGTCTCCGTTAAATAAGAAAGCAATTTTTATAAGGAGGATTCTTATGAAGAAAACAAGTCGTATTCTTG
>CAZLSN010000132.1:0-1331 GCA_964562265.1 uncultured Oscillospiraceae bacterium | reverse complement strand
AAGTAAGTCCGAGTTTTCGTGCGGCTATTTTACTATAATGAATTACTAATGGAGGATGCTGAAATGGCTGAAAACAATACAAGCAATATCGGCTTTGAAAAACAAATCTGGGATGCTGCTTGCGTCCTGCGTGGAAATATTGATGCTTCGGAATATAAGTCTGTTGTTCTTGGACTGATCTTCTTAAAATACATTTCTGACCGCTTTGAGGCAAGGTATCAGGAGCTTGTCGAAGAAGGCGATGGCTTTGAAGAAGACATCGACGAATACACCGCTGAGAACATCTTCTTCGTGCCGGAGAATGCACGATGGAGTGTTATTTCTGCTGCGGCACATACACCTGAGATCGGTACGGTTATTGACGATGCTATGCGCAGCATTGAGAAAGAAAACAAGCGTCTGAAGGACATCCTGCCGAAGAACTTTGCCCGTCCTGAATTGGACAAGCGCAGACTGGGTGAAGTGGTTGACCTCTTCACCAACATTCAGATGATCGAACATGGAAACAGCAAGGATATTCTAGGTCGCACCTATGAATACTGTCTCTCTAAGTTCGCAGAGCAGGAAGGAAAACTTGCCGGTGAGTTCTACACTCCGGCTTGCGTGGTTCGTACTCTTGTTGAAGTCTTGCAGCCATACAACGGTCGTGTTTACGATCCCTGTTGCGGATCAGGCGGTATGTTCGTTCAGTCTGCAAAGTTCGTAGAAAACCACGGCGGCAATATCAACAAGATTTCTGTTTTTGGTCAGGACTCCAACCCAACTACATGGAAAATGGCACAGATGAATCTTGCCATTCGCGGCATTGAGGCAGACCTCGGAAAGTTCAATGCAGATACTTTCTTCAATGACTGCCATCCCCAGCTTAAAGCTGACTATATTATGGCGAATCCTCCTTTTAACCTTTCCGGTTGGGGCGTGGACAAGCTCATGGACGATGTACGCTGGCAGTATGGTACGCCTCCTGCCGGTAACGCTAACTTTGCTTGGTTGCAGCACATGATCTGGCATCTTGCACCCAATGGACGCATCGGCATGGTTCTGGCAAATGGTTCTCTGTCCTCTCAGTCCGGCGGTGAAGGTGAAATCCGCAAGAACATCATCAACGCAGACCTTGTTGATTGCATCATCGCTATGCCCACCCAACTCTTCTACACAACACAGATTCCGGTATCTCTCTGGTTCCTCTCCAAGAACAAAAAGCAGAAAGGCAAGACGCTGTTCATTGATGCACGAAAGCTCGGTACTATGGTTACTCGCAAATTGCGTGAACTGACCGACGAAGATATTCAGAAGATCGCTGACACATACAACGCTTTTATCGACGGAAC
>CAZLSN010000131.1:0-1333 GCA_964562265.1 uncultured Oscillospiraceae bacterium | reverse complement strand
GCCCACCTCCGCTTTGCAACGCCTCGCCCTGTTTGTTTTCTGACGGGACAAAGGGTCTTTGCTTTTAATGGTTAGTGTGATATTATAAGTTTATAGACAGAGTAAAATAAAGGGAATAAAAGAGGGGTAACTTTGATGGAACGTAGAACACCTTGGTGGAGATTTGCGCTAGCAATAGTCTCCTTTGTACTTATTTTCTTTCTTGCTCCTATTTTGATTTCCATGTTATTAGAGCTTACGAATCTTTTTTCGCCAAAAGCATTTCAAAATACGAGTGAGTGGATTTATGTAATATCATCTATTTCCGGGATAGTTCTTGCCTGTATTTCCTTAGAGAAAATTCTTAACGGCAACCACTGCATTTTCTGCATGATTGTCTGTATCATTGCCGCCTTCTACTCTGTTGGTGTTGCTGTATGGAATTTTGCAATTGGGATAACAGAACTCTATGAGTTTCTCGGATTACTTGCAGAGGGGATTGTCGCTACAGTCTTTGCTGTTATTTATGGTATGCATCCCACAAATATAAGTGAGGGTGAAGAAGCAAGTAAAAGCCAAAGGGAGATACCAAGAATAATAACCATACTTGCAATAGTATTATTTTTTGCAGTCGGCGCGTTGCAACTTTATGTTGCAAATGTATCAAGAGTATTTAATCCCAGCGGAAAGGTGTACCAATGCGAACAATCAATAGCTGATGAACATGGCGATAACCAGTTGGTACTTTTTTTTGCTGAATTCACTGACGACGGCTACCTAAATATAATCGTTGCAGATGAATACCTTACAGCAATAGGCAAAAACAGTTATGACTACAATTACCGTGTATGGAATAACATTGGCAATCTATACTTCAAAACGGATAGCTTACTTTCTGTCACTGTCTTTAAGGAAAACGCTATCCCTGTTACAATAGAAGCTGATTGTGTTCAATCTAGGGGTTTTTATTCTAATGAAAACGCAAGCTTTGCTACATATGAAAATCCAGACGAAATTGGAGTTCAGTTAACATCCGAAGCATGGTTTTATGAGGATAGTTTAGTGCTGGATGGAATAACATTTCAACAGATTGATGATATTGACCTGGTATACAAGGAAATGATTAGACTATTTATCGATGACGATGATAATTTTGCGGAGAATCTTGTTGAATAACAAAAAACAGCTTTGGGGGCTGTGAAAAAAACTTTAAGCAACGAAAAGAGGGAACGGCGAACCGTTCCCTCTTGCTATATTCTCTTATCTTAGCCGAAGTATCTGTCCAGCAAACCCTTGAGCGCGCGGCCGTGGCGGGCTTCGTCGCGGGCCATTTCATGCACGGTGTCATGGATGG
>CAZLSN010000130.1:0-1343 GCA_964562265.1 uncultured Oscillospiraceae bacterium | reverse complement strand
GGGTACTCATCATCTTGCGTCCGGAGTCGAAGGGAGCCTCAGCGCAGCGGGGGTAAGCCGCTTTGAGCTCATACTTCGGGAAACCTACAACATTTGCCCACTGGACAAGTGCCGCCTCGGTGGGCTCACCGGTAACCTCGCCGTCATCCTGAAGCTCCGCATCGCAGCACAGTGCCATGGCGGATGCAAGGAGCTTTTCGTCGCTGCCGAAGTGATCGACGACGGTCATCTTGTTCTGGGTGAGGGTGCCGGTCTTGTCGGAGCAGATTATCTGAGCGCAGCCGAGGGTCTCAACCGCGGTGAGGCGGCGGATTATCGCATTGCGCTTTGACATGTTGGTAACGCCGATGGAAAGCACCAGCGTTACGACTGCCGCAAGTCCTTCGGGGATCGCAGCAACGGCAAGGGATACCGCTATCATAAAGGAATCGAGAACGACCTCGAAATCAAAGCCGCCCGCACGGATAAGCTGTACCGCAAAGACGGCAACGCAGATGCCGAGTACAAGGTAGGTGAGGATCTTACTGAGCTGATTGAGCTTGAGCTGCAGGGGGGTCTGACCCTGCTCCGCCTGAGAAAGTGCCTCGGCGATCTTGCCCATCTCGGTGTCCATACCGGTGGAGCAGACAAGCATTTTGCCGCGGCCGTAGACGACGGTGGAGCCCATGTATGCCATGTTCTTGCGGTCGCCGAGGGGAACCTCGGGGGACAGTATCACATCGATGAACTTATCGACCGGTACGGATTCGCCCGTCAGTGCCGCTTCTTCTATTTTAAGGCTTGCGCTTTCGATTATCCTGCCGTCTGCCGGAACAGCGTCGCCCGCTTCGAGCAGAACGATGTCGCCGGGTACGAGATCCTCACTGTGGATGCTGCATATCCTGCCGTCACGCAGCACCTTGGAGGTCGCAGCCGACATCTGCTGCAAGGCCTCTATTGCCTTTTCGGCTTTGTTTTCCTGATATACGCCAAGCACCGCATTTACGATGACGACGGCGAGTATGATGATGACATCGGCAAAGCTTTCGCCCTCCGACACCGCAAGAATACCCGATATTGCCGCTGCGCATAGCAGTATGATTATCATCGGGTCCTTCATCTGTGCAAAGAACTGCTTTATGAGGGAATCCTTTTTGCCCTCTTTGAGCTTGTTCTTGCCGTACTTTGAGAGTCTGTCCTCCGCTTCGGAGCTTTTAAGCCCCTCGCTTGAGCTGCCCAAGTCTTTTAAGACAGCTTCGGTTTCTTCGCAATAGTATTTCATCCTAACACCCTTTCGTTTTTTGCCGACTTTTTTGCCTGAAAAGCAAAAAAAGACTTCTACGGCTATTTGTCGTAAAAGTCTT
>CAZLSN010000129.1:0-1405 GCA_964562265.1 uncultured Oscillospiraceae bacterium | reverse complement strand
TCAAAGCCCAGAAACGCCGGATTGCGGCTGAAGCGGTAGATGCCTGTTGTGACAAGCTTTGTTTCATTCTGTTTGGGGATACCGGCACGCCAACTGTCCTTCATATGCAAAACGGCAAGCAGGAAAATCAGATCACCCAGAATTCCCACGCAAAAACCGCTGAAGCGGGCACTTGAGGGCATATGATTCCATCCGAAAAGGATGGATAAAAGCTGTGCCGCCACAACACCCACCGTTGCAATACTCATTAGTATTTCTACGGTGTGCAGCTCTTTTTCCTTTCGCCGTCCGATCTGATTCGTCCGGATCCCGTGGCTCTTCTGCAACAACATTTTTATATAGTAAATGCCGTAAAAAGCCGCAAGCACCAACAGCGCCAGTAAATGATATGGTAGTTTTTCTTCCATCGGAATACTCATTGTGGTCTCCTTCGTATCACATTCCTTGCATTCTCTCAAGCTAAGGGGAGTTGAACACCTGCCGCCTTGGTTACCTGCCGGATGACTGCAAGTTCTTTGCTTTCCGTGTTAAATATCTCCCTTGTTTTTAGACATGGTGGAGCGGATAATATTAAAAAGATTGCTCAGCGCACAGCAAATGAGTCCGGCGGGAAATATCCATGCCGTCACCTCGTCACAGAATACCGCAATGCAAATGAATATCAGTGCGGCAACGGCAAGTCCCACGCTTGCGATCACAAGTAAAATGTTCAGTGTTTTGTCCATTGTTAAAAGCCTCTTTCCTTTTGCGCTGCATTAGCAAAAAACAATCGTTCTGTAACGCTGGTTTTGAAATGTGATTTCATTATAAAACTTTTCGCAGCAAAGTCAATGACCTTCTGAGAAAAACGCAAAAAGTCCGCCTATGAAACAGGCGGACTTGATCTGTGCGGTTTATGTGTTTTCACTTCTCATCAGTCTTGTTTTTTTGATACACGATATATCTGCATTATCCTGTGTTAAACCGCCCCTGTTATCATTTTGTTATCGAGGTTGATAACAAAAAATTCACTGTGGATAATATGAGATTGGTGCGAGAATATTATAATTGGAAATTCAAGAAGTTATATCATTTATTGTATGAAAATTATTTGACCTTTAAAGTTGAAATGACAAGTGGCGGACATGCCATCGTAACCGGAGTCTTCCAAGAACGCCCCGATAGAAAAAAGGCATTACCGACTACAAAAAGTCAGTAATGCCTTTTCTGTATTTAAGATAATCTACTTGCAAACCACCCTGACTGTTTAGAATAAAACAGCCTGATAGTTTGCTATCATTTTGCTATCAATTTGCCTTTTGAAATCGCCTAAACCCGCATAAATACAGGGTTTTTAGTGACCTCAAAATTATTCCCATTCGCTTACGAGTTCTTTCCCACAGTTACTTTTCGCCTTATTTTGGGC
>CAZLSN010000128.1:0-1417 GCA_964562265.1 uncultured Oscillospiraceae bacterium | reverse complement strand
GCGGCGGTCTCCAAAACCGTAGGCCGAGGGTTCGAAGCCTTCTTCCCCTGCCAGATCAGCACGATGGTTTTGATACGAAACCATCGTGCTTTTTCTATATTTGAAATGCCTTGTGGCATAAGTCTTTTAGCAACCGTAGAATTAGAGGTTGGTTTCATTGTATCAAAATTAACTGTACGAGAGTCCGAGTTGGAGGACTTATGTTGTGACGCATTGGGCGGTATCAATGTGTTTGCCGAGATGGATGTTGACCTACGCATTGACTACCCCGTACTCGACACTATACGAAGCTATGTTAACGACAGTGACAGCACACAAAGCCGTGCACCTCCGAGTGAGAACGGCGAGGTGAAGTATTCACAAGAAGAACAAATAATATTGATTGACGGCAAAGAATTTGTTGAAAAACCGACACTCATAGACGAAAACACAGGTAAATATATAGGCAAGCACATTGACAACGATTTTTTCGGTTTAACCGAAGATGCTGCAAAAGCTATAACCTCTGCGAAAGACATTGACAAGGCGTGGCGTTCTACCAAGTTTATGCGTAAGAAGAATATAACGCTCAAAGAGGCAGTTGTTTTAAAAAAGTATGAGAGACCATGGCGACGCACAGAGCTGAGCGAGGAAGAGGTTGCACAGTCGCTTAAAAGAAGAGATGAATATATTCAAAAAATACAGGAAAGCTATTTCTTTTCTGCTGTAAGAAAAGACTTGTTCCCCTATTATGATTGGGATTACGACCGAGTAAACCACGAACCGGCAGGAGCAATGGTCAACACAACGGCGGCAATAGAACTGTTTGCGAGAACGGCACGAAAGTTGGGGGCAAAGGAAAAATACCACTCCAGTAAAAAAGGAAGCAAATTCGACTCAAGTATATATCTTGTGCTTGATGGAGTAGAGTTGAGAATTTCTGACCATGAGTTGCCCTATACCAAACAACGAGACAGCACAAAAACCCGTTGGGATGGCGAAGTCATATTTGATGACTATACAGTTAATGAAATGCTTGAGCTCAAAACAAAAGAAGCATATTTTGAGTGGGTAGCGGACGCTTTTGGATATCCGGTGCGTGAAGACAGAACCGCAGATACGGAAAGTGAAGTCAAGTATAGCAGAGATAACAGTAACGAATCAAATAGCATAAAAGGTCAAATTAACAAAGCTAAAGAAAAGCTCAACAATATGTCGGCGGTTGCAACAGTCGAAACACCTGATATTAGCAAAATGAACATAAAGCAACAGCGTGCATGGGTTGAAAGCACATTAAAATCAACCGGATATATTGTGGAACGGCAAAATTTCGGGAAAATAGAATTTTCCCCAAGGCACATAAATGAGGGGCTAAATTACCTTGACTCTGCTGCTGAGATAGCTGCTTTCGCCGCCTTACCCCGAGTGCTAAAACGAG
>CAZLSN010000127.1:0-1448 GCA_964562265.1 uncultured Oscillospiraceae bacterium | reverse complement strand
GAGCGCAGGCGGCGGCAGCGCTTGGTGTCCTTCTTGGTGAGGATATGGCTCTTAAAAGCATGAGCGCGCTTTACTTTACCGGTCTTTGTGAGATTGAATCTCTTCTTAGCACCACTGTGGGTCTTAAGTTTAGGCATGGTTATTTCTCCTTCCGTATGGTCGCTGTAAACAGCATTATTATCAGGCAAGCCTGTAATATACAATGATTATGCTTCTGCTTCTGCCTCGGCTTCCTTTGCAGCCTTCTTTGCTTCCTTCTGCGCCTTCTTTATCGCCGCTGCGGACTTGGGCGAAAGGAACATGGACATGTTGCGTCCCTCAAGCTTGGGCTCCTTGTCGAGGTTCGCTATCTCACCGCACTTTGCGGCAAAATCACGAAGCAGGGTCTCACCGATATGGGTATGTGCCATCTCTCTGCCGCGGAAGCGGATGGAGACCTTGACGCGGTCACCGTCGTTTAAAAACTTCTGCGCACTTTTGAGCTTGGTGTTAAAGTCATTGGCGTCGATATTCGGTGACATGCGCACCTCTTTGACTTCCATGACACGCTGATTTTTCTTGGCTTCCTTCTCACGCTTTGCCTGCTCGAAGCGGAACTTGCCATAGTCCATTATCTTGCAGACGGGGGGCTTTGCGGCAGGTGAGATCTTAACAAGGTCAAGCTCTCTTTCCTCGGCAAGCTTCAAAGCCTCCTCGGATGACATTATGCCAAGCTGCTCACCGCTGTCACTTATGACACGGAGTTCCTTGTCGAGTATTTCCTCATTGATCTCATAATTCTGGTTTGCTATTGTCAAACACCTCCAAAACGAAAAAACGGACGCCTTCGGCATCCGCACGCAAAAACCCCACCTCAGGTGAGATCTCTATTGACCGAGATACGCCGTTTGCGATCCGGTGATGAGGGCGGACACCGCTCATACTTCATTTTCAGCTCTATTAATATACCAGCAAGCTCGCCGCATGTCAAGCATTTTTTCTCAAAAAGAAATAATTATCCCGCTCTCGGGCAAAAATAGCCTCGGTGATGAACATGGAAATACTGTCTGTTTTCCTTATCGGTGCCGGACTTTACGGAATAATAGAGCTGCTTTGGCGGGGCTGGAGTCACTGGACTATGCTGCTCTGCGGGGGAGCCTGCTTTACGCTCATATACTTTCTCAGCGGCACCGCACTCTCCCTTCGGGCAAAGTGCCTTATCTCCGCTGCGGCGATAAGCCTTTTGGAATTTGCGGTGGGCTGCATAGTGAACATAGCCTTGCAGTGGCAGATCTGGGACTACTCCGACAGGCCCCTGAACATTTTGGGACAGGTCTGCCCCCTGTACTCTTTCTTCTGGCTGCTTTTGTCTTTCCCCGCAATGTACCTCTGCCGCTTCCTGCGAAGCTTAAGCTGAGGGGAGTCGAACCCTGCCGCCTGTCAGCGTCCCTTTTCGGCGCTTTTCGCCC
>CAZLSN010000126.1:0-1489 GCA_964562265.1 uncultured Oscillospiraceae bacterium | reverse complement strand
GGTCTTAGCCCCCCTCGAGCTCCCCCGCTGCTCAATTGTTATTATGCGAAGCGTTGATCATTTCGGCAGTCGAAAAGAAAAAAGCAGACTAAGTCTGCTTTTTTCTTTATCATCAGCGTTTGCCGAGTTTTCTCTGGACGAGCTTTACAAGTTCGACGATGGGGATGACGCAGAAGCCGAGACCTATTGCAAGTGCGTACTCGCCGAATTCGACGGATGTGAAGCCGAAGGCATCCGCAAGGAAGGGTACCTCGCAGACCACGGTCGTCATAACAAGAGAGCCGACGGCAGCAAGGAACAGCGACTTGTTGTGTGTTCCCATGAGGAAGATGCTGCCACGCTGAGAGCGCATGTTGAAGGAGTGGAATATTTCGGCCATGCTCATGGTGAGGAACGCCATCGTGGTGCCGTCTGGAGAATTTGCGATCTCCCAAACGCCGCTTTCGATGTAGTGGCCGAGGAAGTAGGAAAGAAGGGTCAGTGCCGAAACAAGGAGACCCTGATACGCTATGTCAACGCCCATACCGCCAGAGAATATGCCGGCATTCGCGGGACGGGGCTTGCGGCGCATGATGTCTTTTTCACTCTGTTCCATTCCGAGGGCAAGTGCGGGGAAGCAGTCGGTCACGAGGTTTATCCACAAAAGGTGTACCGGCTGCAAAATGGTGAAGCCGAGAAGGGTTGCTGCGAAAATACTTATTACCTCACTGAGGTTCGATGCAAGCAGGAACTGGATCGCCTTACGGATATTGTCGTAGATCCTGCGTCCCTCGCCGACTGCGCCGACGATGGTGGCAAAGTTGTCGTCCGAGAGAACCATATCCGCAACATTTTTGGTGACATCGGTTCCCGTTATGCCCATGCCGACGCCGATATCCGCACTCTTTATCGAGGGGGCATCGTTTACGCCGTCGCCGGTCATTGCGGTCACGCAGCCTGCGCCCTGCCATGCCTTGACTATTCTGGTCTTGTGTTCGGGCTGGACTCTTGCGTAGACGCTTATATCTCTGAACACCGCCTCGAACTCCTCATCGCTCATGGCCGAAAGCTCGGAGCCGGTAACGGCTCTGTCGCCCTCACGGAGTATGCCGAGTTCCTTTGCTATCGCAACCGCGGTATCTACATGGTCGCCGGTTATCATAATGGCTCTTATGCCGGCGGTCTTGCATTCCTCAATGGCTGCTTTTACCTCGGGGCGGACGGGGTCTATCATGCCCGCAAGTCCTATGAAGCACAGCTCGTTTTCTATCTTTTCGGGGCTAACATCGTCGGGGACTGCGTCCCAATCCCTCGATGCGCAGGCAAGGACACGCAGTGCCTTATCCGCCATTGCCTTGTTTGCGGCGAATATCCTGCTGCGATACTCGTCGGTCATGGGCTTCTTTTGGCCGTTTTCGAGGTAGTAGGTGCAGCGGTCGATGACGACATCGGGTGCGCCCTTGGTGTACTGAACGATGCCGGAGTTCTGCGTATGCAGGGTACTCATCAT
>CAZLSN010000125.1:0-1525 GCA_964562265.1 uncultured Oscillospiraceae bacterium | reverse complement strand
CCGGTCAGATGCCCGACAAATTGCGTGACTGCAACGAGAGAGATCCCTCCCTCACGGAGCTTTACATCGTCGAGGGCGACTCCGCAGGCGGCTCCGCAACGCAGGGGCGTGACTCCAGATTCCAAGCGATACTTCCCCTTTGGGGCAAGATGCTCAATGTCGAAAAGGCAAGAGCCGACAAGGTCTACGGCAACGATAAGCTTGCTCCCGTCATAACCGCACTCGGAGCCGGAATAGGCGATGAGTTCGATGTAACAAAGCTTCGCTATCACAAGATCGTCATCATGGCGGATGCCGATGTTGACGGTGCGCATATAAGAACGCTTATGCTGACCTTCTTCTTCCGCTTCATGCGTCCGCTTATAGAGCAGGGCTATGTGTATTCCGCAGTGCCGCCGCTGTATAAGCTGACCCGCGGCAAGCAGCAGAGAGTTGCCTTCTCCGATGAGGAGAGGGACAGGGTATCCGCAGAGCTCAAGGGCGATAATCCCAATGCCAAGGTCGAAATAAACCGCTTCAAGGGCTTGGGCGAAATGAATCCCCATGAGCTGTGGGAGACCACCATGAACCCCGAAACGAGGACTCTTCGCCGTATTTGCCTTGAGGATGCCGTGAAGGCGGACGAGATATTCACCGTGCTGATGGGTGAACAGGTCGAGCCGAGAAAGGCGTTCATCGAGGAAAACGCAAAGTACGCGGTAAATCTCGATTACTGAGAACGAGGATGGAATTATGGCACTGAAGAAAAACAAGGATTATAAACCGGAGGAAATAGCATTTCCCCAGCAGCACATAGTGCAGTCCGAGCTGGTAAAGGAAATGAAGACGAGCTATATAGAGTACGCAATGAGCGTAATCGTAGGCCGTGCCCTCCCCGATGTGCGAGACGGCTTAAAGCCCGTTCACCGCAGAATACTCTACGCAATGTACGAGGATAACCTGACGCATGACAAGCCGTTCCGCAAGTGTGCAACGGCAGTCGGTGACGTTTTGGGTCGCTACCATCCCCATGGTGACAGCTCGGTGTATGACGCACTCGTTCGTCTTGCACAGGACTTTTCCATGCGTTACCCCCTCATAGAGGGCCACGGTAACTTCGGCTCCGTTGACGGTGATCCCCCTGCTGCTTACCGATACACAGAGGCGAGAATGGCGAGAATGTGCGATGAGATGCTTCGTGATATCGACAAGGAGACGGTGGATTTCCTCCCCAACTTCGACGAGACAAGACAGGAGCCCAAGGTGCTGCCGTCGAGATTCCCCAATCTTCTTGTCAACGGCTCAAGCGGTATCGCCGTCGGTATGGCGACGAATATTCCGCCGCACAATCTGAAAGAAGTCATCGACGCCTGCGTTTGTGTACTTGACGATCCCAATGTCACCATGACGGAGCTTTTAACGCATATCCAAGGCCCCGACTTTCCCACCAAGGGCATAATCATGGGCAGAGCCGGTATCCGTCAGGCTTACATGACAGGTCGCGGCAAGGTCATTATGAGAGCCCGTACCGAGTTTGAGGAATACG
>CAZLSN010000124.1:0-1613 GCA_964562265.1 uncultured Oscillospiraceae bacterium | reverse complement strand
CTTATTTTAGCATAAGCTTTGTTCTTACATTGTTTAATTTTCAAGGTACACTCGCCGTCACCGAAGTGACAGCTTATTAACTTTAGCACAAGGAAACGCTTTTGTCAAGAACTTTCGAGAAAAATTTTATTTGATTTTTTCGAGGATCTCAAGCGAGCGTTGATCCGAAGTGCTTTGTTAGGATACCACCCAAATCACCCTTTGTCAACACTTTTTTGCAACTTTTTTGAGATAATTTTGCCGCCGCTGAGTCTTGTGTTTTAAGCTCGGCGACGGCACAAAATATGGGTCACTTCAGGATCTCTATCCCAAGCTCTCCGACGAAGGGAAGCGGCTCAAATTTCTTTGCGACAGCTGCTCTTGCGCCCACGAAAGCAAGGAGAAGAAGTCCCAGCGATGCTATGCTTTTCAGCGATTTTCCGAGTATCGGAAGCTTTCCGACAAACTCTGCGGCAATGTTCAAAACAAAGAGGATGCATGCCTGGTTCGCGTGATAGCGCACCAGATCGTGCTCGTTATATTTATAATATGTGTAGAGGAAAGCGGGGCCGAGATAGCTTGCGGCAGCGATCCAGCCGGTATTGTCATGGCTGCCGATATTAAGTCCGCCTTCCCCATCCTTTTTACCGGGGAATTCGTTCACAACGGTGTCCATGATCTGCTGGAGATAATTTATATAGGGATTATCTTTGAGGAAGGAATCGTCCTCATCGGGCTTCCATCCGCAGGCGATGCACATTCTGCCGCCGTCGGGTATATAAGATCCGCATTTGGGGCAATGAGTCATATGAAAAGTCCTTTCTATGTACCGGCGAATGCCGTTAGTCTTTGCTTTTTGCACATTATACACCACGGTCGTTCGTTTTTCAAGTCATGCGCAGAATCTGTGGCTGCCGATCGTGACGATAAGCGGCCGCGACCATATCCACTTGCTTGTTGCAGTTGCGGGGTTAAAGTAATATATCGCTCCGCCTGTTGGGTCGGAGCCGGACAGTGCCTCTCTTGCTGCTCTGTATGCCGAATCGGCGATGGGCTGATCGAACTGACCGTCGTACATGCAGGAGAAGGCACCGGACTGATATATAACGCCGGAGAGGGTATTCGGAAACGACGGGTGATCTATTCTGTTGAGCACAACGGCACCGACCGCCACCTGCCCGATATAGGGTTCTCCCCTTGCTTCGGCGGATATGAGCCGTGCAAGAAGGTAGACATCGCCCTCGGAGTAGCCCGAGTTTCCGCTTGAGGCTTCATATATGCCGAGAGCCGCCATGGTTTGAACTCCCACCTTGCCGTCAACCGTAAGCCCATTGCGGCTTTGAAAATAGCGCACTGCTCTTTCAGTTTGACTGCCGAATATGCCGTCAACACTGCCGTCGTAGTAACCCCAGCTTTTGAGTCTCGTCTGTATCTCCCTGACCGTTGCGCCGCTTGAGCCCTGCTTGTACGATGCCGCATGTGCCGACTGTGCAAGTGCGATTATGAGTATGTTCACTGCGGCGATCATCAGCAGTGCCAGTATTATCTTCTTTCGCTTAATGCTCATTTTCTCACTCCCATGGCGACAGCATATGCATTTCAGCGGCAAATATACAAAAAAACCGCCGAACAAA
>CAZLSN010000123.1:0-1680 GCA_964562265.1 uncultured Oscillospiraceae bacterium | reverse complement strand
AGACATTGCTCAAATATCTCGTTCAGCTCAACACCCAAAGCCAGACCACCGTCCTCTTGGCAGCCACCAACGACCGTGTGGTGCAGAAAGGCAGCATCATCAGCGATGCCAAGAGCCGTTGGCAGGAGAACATGAAGGGTGTGAGGAGCACGACAGGCACTGACAGCGATGATTCCAGCGGAGGCGATGGTGAAGAAAGTGTAAACAGGTAGAAATAAGGGAAGACATAGAGTAATCACAAAACAGCATAGGGATATGAACGATATTCAGATTTTCAACAACGAGGAGTTTGGAGCAGTCCGAACCACAGGAACACCAGAGCAACCCTTGTTCTGTTTGGCTGATGTGTGCAAAGCGTTGGGACTAAAGCAAGGACATGTAAGAGAACGGCTTGACGATGGGGTCGTTTCAACCGAACCCATCTCTGACAGCCTTGGAAGACAGCAAGTTGCAAACTTTGTCAATGAGGACGGGCTATATGATGTCATCCTTGACAGTCGCAAGCCCGAAGCCAAACGTTTCCGTAAGTGGGTGACATCGGAGGTACTCCCCACCATTCGCAAGCATGGTGCCTACATGACACAACAGACCATCGAGAAGGCATTGACAGAGCCAGACTTCTTGATACAGTTAGCTGTCAATCTGAAGGAAGAGCGACAGAAGCGTCTGCTTGCCGAACAGGAGTGTGAACACCAAAGGACACGCATCGTTGAGTTGGGTTCCAAGGTGGATGACCTGCAGCAGGAAGTGACGGAGATGAAGGACAAGGTGAGTTACCTTGACATCATCCTTGCCACGAAGAGCAGCGTCTTGGTCACACAGATAGCACAGGACTATGGCGAGTCGTCCATCCGCTTCAACCGACGGCTGAAGGACATGAATATCCAGTACCAGCGCGGCAAGCAGTGGATTCTCTATGCCGACTACAAGGACTGCGGCTATGTGACCAGCGAGACCTACCTCATTAAACACAAGGACGGCACGGAAGATGTGCGCATGAACACCAAGTGGACACAGAAAGGTCGTCGCTTCCTCTATGAGAAACTAAAGAGCGTGGGAGTCATTCCTGTTATCGAAAGAACATAAAATTAAAGAAATAGCTATGGAATCAATATCAAAAATACAGTTGCGCCTCTATGCCGCCAAGAGAAAAAACGGCAAGTGGCAGTTAGAGATGTCGAGGATGCCGAAGCGAATCAGCGTCATCGGCAGGACACCCATCGTTGATGAGCATTATATGCCATCTGATTTACAGGTAGTTTCAATGTCAAAGCTTCACAAACATGTCGGAAGTTACTACGGCAAGATTGTGAAGACACTCAAAGAAGAAGGCATCATCACCAAGGAATACGGGATGTGGAAACTGCGTGAAGACCTTCAGGACAAGGGCATTGCGGTTTATGTCACAGGCAGGATGCGCTGTTTCTACCATTTCTATCTGTCATGGACACCGAAGGGCGTAGAGTTTATCAAAGAGATTATCAACAATAGAACCCACAACTGATGGCAGACAACATACTCAGCGATTTCGGCATCAACATCCTCGAAGAGGAGATTGACGATGTGATATTCCAGACCAACGAGTTCCTGACCGATGCCACTTTCACAGGCTCGCAGGGGCCATTCTGGTGGTTGTCAAAGCCAAGCCTTGCAAAATTGGCTTTATTCGCTGTAAATCAA
>CAZLSN010000122.1:0-1689 GCA_964562265.1 uncultured Oscillospiraceae bacterium | reverse complement strand
TGGCCGGCAACATCCTCGTCAGACAGCGCGGAACTAAGATCCACCCCGGTACCAATGTCGGCAAGGGTAAGGACGACACCCTTTTTGCCCTCGTTGACGGCAAGGTGAAGTTCGAGCGCATGGGCAAGGATCGCAAGAAGGTCTCTGTTTACGAAGATATAGCTCAGTAAAAAGATCAAAAATGCCGGACGAAAAGTCCGGCATTTTTCATTAAACTTTCCTATTTGAAAGGAGTGACGGTATGGCACAGTCATTTGTGGATAAGGCGAGAATAAGCGTCAAAGCCGGCAACGGCGGCAACGGCTCCGTATCGTTCCACCGTGAGAAATATGTCGCGGCAGGCGGCCCCGACGGCGGTGACGGCGGCAGAGGCGGCGACATCGTATTCGTCGTTGACGATAACATGTCCACCCTTATGGACTTCCGCTATAAGCGCAAATATGTCGCCTCCAACGGAGCAGACGGCTCCGGCAAACGCTGCTCCGGCAAGGACGGCGAAAGCCTGTATATAAAGGTGCCGAGAGGCACCCTCGTGCGTGACACCGAAACCGGCGGCATCATGCACGATATGTCCGACGGTGAAAATTACATTGCCGCAAAGGGCGGAAGAGGCGGCTGGGGCAATAAGCATTTTGCGACCCCAACAAGGCAGGTTCCCCGCTTTGCAAAGCCCGGTCTCCCCGGTGAGGGTCACGATATAACATTGGAGCTGAAGCTCCTTGCCGATGTCGGTCTCGTAGGCTTCCCCAATGTCGGAAAGTCAACGCTCCTGAGCGTCGTCAGCAAGGCTCATCCCAAGATAGCGAATTATCACTTCACAACCCTGTTTCCCAATCTCGGCGTCGTGTATGTCGATGAGGGCAGAAGCTTTGTCATGGCGGACATCCCCGGTATCATCGAGGGCGCATCCGAGGGTGCGGGCCTGGGTCACGACTTCCTGCGTCACATCGACCGCTGCCGTCTGCTCATTCATCTTGTGGATGTGTCCGGCAGTGAGGGCAGAGACCCCGTCGAGGATTTCAATACGATAAATGCGGAGCTTAAGGAGTACAGTCCGGAGCTTTTCGAGCGTCCACAAATCGTTGCGGCCAATAAGTGCGACCTCTGCGGCGACGACAGGGAGAATATCCTGCGCCTTAAAGAGCATGTCGAGGCACTCGGCTACGAGATCTTTGAGCTTTCCGCCGCCACCCACGGCGGTATTCACGAGCTGATTCAGGCTGCGTCGAATAAGCTCTCCGAGCTTCCGCCGGTCATCCGCTTTGAACCGGATTATGTACCGCCCGAACCTGTGATCGACACCAGCGAGAACCTTGAAATCATCCGCTACGACGATGTTTGGGTCGTCGAGGGACCGTGGCTGCAAAAGCTCATGGCGTCCGTCAACTTCTCCGATACCGAGAGCATGATGTACTTCGATCGTGTTCTGCGTGAGAGCGGAGTGTTTAAGCGCATGGAGGACATGGGCATCCGTGACGGCGACACCGTCAGCATCTACGACCTTGAATTTGAATACAGAGATTAAAAAACCAGGCTCCGCCACCCGGCGGAGCCTGTTCAGCTTGTCGAGAAACCCAAATGGGTTTTTCGACAATTTCTTGCAGTCTGCTGCGCGCATAATTTGTCCGCTTTAAGCGAACAAATTCCACACTTGCAGACCGAGAAGTATTTTCTGTCAGGTACACGCCC
>CAZLSN010000121.1:0-1758 GCA_964562265.1 uncultured Oscillospiraceae bacterium | reverse complement strand
GCCTTGTCCGTGAGCTTCTCGGCTTCGGCACCATCGGCGGCGGTCTTATCGACATTGCCAACGGCTTCAAGTTCACCCTCGACGGTACCGGTGCTGGCATCCCCGTATTCGGTGCCGATTACCAGGGCGCAATGGTCCTCACCATGCCCTTCGGCGGCTTCCTCACTCTGGGTACTCTCATTGCAGTCATGCAGTATGCACTCAAGAAGTCTGCCGACAAGAAAGCAAAGAAGGAGGCTGAAAAGAAATGACGACTGATGCTTCCATTTTCACCATAGCTCTTTCCGCAATTCTTATAAACAACTTCATCTTCTCGCAGTTCTTGGGCTGCTGCCCCTTCCTCGGCTGCTCCAGCAAGGTCGATACTGCGATAGGTATGGGACTTGCGGTCACCTTCGTTATGGGTCTCGCCTCCGCGATCTGCTACATCGTGGACATCTACATTCTTGTCCCACTGGGTCTGCAATTCCTTGAGACTCTCGCATTCATCCTCATCATTGCAGCTCTTGTTCAGTTCGTTGAGATGTTCCTCAAGAAGTCCATCCCGTCTCTGTACTCCGCACTGGGCATTTACCTGCCCCTCATCACCACCAACTGTGCGGTTCTCGGCGTCGTTCTGCTCAATGTTCAGTACGGCTTTGACTTCATCCAGTCCACCCTTTACGGTGTATTCGGCGGTCTGGGCTTCCTCGTTGCCATCGTCCTCTTCGCATCCGTTCGTGAGCGTATCGATCATGCGGAGTACCCCGAGTGCTTCGAGGGCTTCCCGATCTGCCTCGTATCCGCGGCTCTGCTCGCTCTCGCCTTCATGGGCTTCAGCGGCATGAGTATTCCGCTTTAAGGAGGGCTAAGTATGGACTTTACAAGTATTCTTCTCGCCATCCTCGTCCTTGGCGTAATGGGCGGCATCTTCGGTGCCCTGCTTGCATTCGCCGCAAAGATCTTCTATGTTGAAGTTGACCCCAAGCAGGAAGCTGTTCGTGAGTGCCTCGCCGGTGCAAACTGCGGCGGCTGTGGCTACCCCGGCTGTGACGGCTATGCCGCTGCGGTCGCAAAGGGCGAAGCCCCCGTCAACAAGTGTGTTGCCGGCGGTGCGGAAGCCGCTGCAAAGATCGGTGAGATCATGGGTGTCTCCGCAGACGATACCGTTAAGATGGTCGCATTCGTTCCCTGCTCCGGTGTTGAGGGCAAGGCTCTCAAACGCTTCAACTACTCCGGTCCTCAGAATTGCCAGGCCGCCATGCTTTTCGGCGGCAAGAGCAATATGGACTGCCGCTTCGCATGCATCGGCCTCGGCAACTGCGCAAATGCCTGCCAGTTCGGTGCAATGAGCATCGTTGACGGTGTTGCGAAGGTCGATCGTGAAAAGTGCGTAGGCTGCGGCAACTGTGTCAACGCCTGCCCCAAGAAGATCGTCAAGCTCGTTCCCTACGATCAGCATGTCCTCGTCGGCTGCTCCAGCCACGACAAGGGCGCAGCGGTCAACAAGATCTGCGATGCAGGCTGCATAGGCTGCATGAAGTGCCAGAGAGAGTGCCCCGCAGACGCTATCGTTGTGAAGGACAATCTTGCGATGATCGATGTTTCCAAGTGCGTACAGTGCGGTCACTGCGCCGACATCTGCCCGCGCCACATCATCAAGATCCACGCTCCCGCAGTCCCCTGCGGCAAGTAAGCAAAAATTATTTAAAAACCGCCGAACTTTTGTTCGGCGGTTTTTTTGTATATTTGCCGCTGAAATGCATATGCTGTCGCCAT
>CAZLSN010000120.1:0-1861 GCA_964562265.1 uncultured Oscillospiraceae bacterium | reverse complement strand
CAGATGAAGGACGAGATAAAGGGCGTTGCGAGACTCTTTGATGAAGTCTACTCCCTCTTCGGACTCAGCTATGAGATCGAACTTTCCACCATGCCCGAGGATCACATGGGCGACGAAAAGGATTGGGCATTTGCCGAAAAGACCCTTGCCGAAGCGGTCTCCGAGATGGGCAAGAGCTACATCATAAACGAGGGCGACGGCGCATTCTACGGTCCCAAGCTCGACTTCCATCTCCAGGATTCTCTGGGCAGAACATGGCAGTGCGGCACCATTCAGCTCGACATGCAGCTCCCCGAACGCTTTGAGCTTGAGTATGTCGGCGCAGACGGTGAGAAGCACCGTCCCGTCATGATACACCGTGTCGTATTCGGCTCCATCGAGCGTTTCATCGGCGTTATCACAGAGCATTTTGCCGGTGCCTTCCCGACCTGGCTGGCTCCCGTTCAGGTCAAGGTCATGCCCATAACCGACCGCACCGCAGACTATGCGAAGTATATCGCCTCCCGTCTCAATAAGCACGGTATTCGTGTTGAGTGTGATCTTCGCAATGAGAAGATCGGCTACAAGATCAGAGAGGCTCAGGGTCAGAAGATACCCTATATGCTCATCGTCGGCGATAAGGAAGCCGAAAGCGGCACCGTTTCCGTCCGTACCCGCTCCGGCGGCGACGAGGGCGCAGTCGCAGTTGACGATTTCATTGCAAAGATAAAGGACGAGATCGCAACAAGAGCAAAATAAGCAAAGCAAAACCCGGTATCCGAAACAGGATACCGGGTAATTTTTATTGCGCAAAGTCGAATTCGCTTTGACCCGGGCTGCCGAGTCCCTCACAGAGGTGGCGGTAGTACAAGGCATTTGTTATCTCGTAGTACGGAATGTACCACACCTGAACGGCATAGCCGAGCATGCCCGCCATGGAGATCACGATCTGCCAGCCGAGGAAGCTCAGATCCATGACGAAAAGCTCCATCTTATTGCCCTTCATCATCTTCGAGCTGCGGCGGATGCATTCAAGCGGAGAATACTCCGGATGCTCAATGAGAAGGTAGATTCCCATTCTGTAGCGGTAGCTTGCGATTATGCCGGGGATTATGAAAAGCAGCGACCACAGGAATGTGAACAGTCCCGCAATAATGACATAGCCCACAAGTCTGAGGAAAAACGAAAAGCCGCCGAGAAGGTCGGAATACTGTCCCGTTTTTATCGTCGTATTCAGTGAGAACAGGGTCATGCCGACTGACAGCATTTGTGATATGAACGCCAGTGCCAGCGTGAGCAGCAGAGCCACCGGTGAATTCAAATAGGCGTCAAGTCCCGCTGCGATTTTCAGCGAATTTGCCTTCACGGTCGGATCCGTCATGATCTTATCCAGAAGAGCCTCATCGCTCATCTGCGCATTCTTTTTGACTACATCGGTTATCGACTGCGTAAGCTCCTCATATGCGGAATCGCTCTCCTGATATACCAGCATGATCTGCATCATCATCATGCTTATGAGCATTCCCACGAGGACATATATAAGTGCGGTGACAAGGGGTCTGGGGCGAGATGTCGCGACCAGCACCTTTGCCTGCGCTTTAAGCTGTCTGCGTAGCATGTTTATCCCTCCGTTTATACTATTTAAATTATTATAGCATTTCTCTTCAAAAATGTGAATACAAATTGTAAATACATCATAAAAGAAAAAAGCAGACTAAGTCTGCTTTTTTCTGCTTGTAAAAGCCTCAAGGGCTTTTACAAGCAGAAACCGCCGCCGGTCATTTTGAATACTCAAAATGACACTTCGCCAGCAAACCTTGACTCTCAAGCTTTTGCGGCGGCGATCTGATTCGAGGCGGGTCTTAGCCCCCCCTCGAGCTCC
>CAZLSN010000119.1:0-2073 GCA_964562265.1 uncultured Oscillospiraceae bacterium | reverse complement strand
CGCCGTCGGAGAAAAGCTCATTGTAATTATCCAAGGTGAAGCCCTTGAACACCGCAATGTCCATACCGCTGTTAAAGGATCCGACAGCCAAGACGAGCATGGGGATGTACAGAAACAGCAGCACCAAGGCGGTGAAAATGCCGTTAAAGCGTCTCATACCGTCATCACCTCCTCATCGTCACCGAAGCGGTTAGTCACACCGATGCAGATAAATATGACGACCATGAGGACAAGGCTCAGTGCCGCACCGAGGTTGGGATTATATGCGGTTTTAAACTGGCTCTCAATTACATCGCCTATGAGCGTAGTGCCGGAGGAGCCGAGCTTCTGTGAGATATAGAAGGTCGAAACCGCGGGAACGAACACCATCGTAAAGCCGGAGACGATACCGGGTGCCGACAGGGGCAGAATGACCCTTTTGAACACGCCGACACCGTTGCAGCCCAGATCCTGAGCAGCCTCTATGAGCTTCGTGTCGATCTTCATAATGACGGTGTACAGCGGCATTATCATATAGGGCAGATAGTTATAAACCATACCCAGAACCACGGCACCGTTATTGCGGATAAGCGGAAGCGGCTCAAGACCGAGGCTCATGATAATGTTGTTGATTATACCGGTATCCTCAGTAAGTGCGACCCACGCCAGAGTGCGAAGCAAAAAGCTTATGCACATGGGGAGCATGATGAGCATATAAAGTATGCGCTGCTTCGAGGGGCTCTGATTTGCGATATAGTACGCCACAGGGTAACCCACTATGAGACAAATGACCGAGGATATAAGCGCAAGCCAAATGCTTTTAATGAGTATGGGAACATAGTTGCCGAGGTTTTGCAGATTGCGCAGCGTGAACTCCCCCGTCTGCGAATCTGTCAGTGCAAAGTATGCGACGATGACAAGGGGGATGACCGTGAACAGTGCCATCCACACAAGGTAGGGTGCGGCAAGCTTAGTTTTCATCTTCGCTTTCCTCCGCCGCTTCCTCGCTCTCCTCACCCTCGGGGTAGAGATCGGGATCGTCCATTTCGTCATACTCGGCGGAATAGGAGCTGTAGTCACCGAACATACCCGAATACTCACTCTTGTGCATGATATGAATATCCTCGGGCTCAAGGCGGATGCCGATGTACTCGCCTTCGGGGTGATAATCCGTCGTCTGAATGAGCCACTTAAAGCCCTTGAAATCAACGATGGTGTCATAATGAACACCCTTGAAGGTGACCGAGGTCACGGTGCCGCAAAGATGGCCGCTGTCGGGCGGAACGATGTCTATATCCTCGGGGCGTATGACGACATCAACGGGCTCATTCTTTTCAAAGCCCGCATCGACGCATTTAAACTTTCTGCCGAAGAATTTAACAAGCCTGTCCTCAAGCATAACGCCGTCCAAGATATTGCTTTCGCCAATGAAGTCTGCAACGAAAGCATTTTTCGGCTCATTGTAAATATCCTCGGGTGTGCCGATCTGCTGGATGCGGCCCTTATCCATGACAACAACGGTGTCGGACATGGACAGTGCCTCCTCCTGATCGTGCGTAACATATATAAAAGTGATGCCCATCGCCTGCTGGATGCGTTTAAGCTCGTTCTGCATATCCTTACGCAGACGCAGATCCAGTGCGCCAAGGGGCTCGTCAAGGAGCAGCACCTTGGGTCTGTTGACCAAGGCTCTTGCGATAGCAACACGCTGCTGCTGACCGCCGGAAAGCTGCGCCACCTTGCGGTTTTCAAAGCCCTTTAAGCTCACGATCTCAAGCATTTCGGTAACTCTCTCGTCGATCTCATTCTCGGGCAGCTTCGCAATTCGCAGACCGAAGGCGACATTCTCGTAAACATCGAGATGCGGGAAAAGAGCGTACTTCTGAAACACCGTGTTGACCTTCCGTTTATGAGGCGGGACATCGTTTATCCTGACCCCGTCAAACATCACATCGCCGCTCGTAGGCTTAATGAAGCCGCCGATTATCCTCAGTGTCGTTGTCTTGCCGCAGCCGGAGGGGCCGAGCAGGGTCAGGAATTCCTTATCATTGAAATACAGGTTAATATCGTCTAAAACGATCTCGTCGTCAAACG
>CAZLSN010000118.1:0-2418 GCA_964562265.1 uncultured Oscillospiraceae bacterium | reverse complement strand
AAGATGGCTTCTTTTTTAATTATCCAGCATACAGCGAACGGTTACACGGCTTCGACCGCCGAGGGTGCAGGTGAAAAGGCTCAGATCCCAGTCACCGATCGTCATCTCCTCAACAGCGGTAGGGGGAAGCTCCTCGACCGCAACGACTTTGTAGACGAATCTGTTCTGATCGGCATCGATGAAGATTATACTGCTGCCGAGGTAAAGGTCTTTCAGATTGCCGAAGTGGGTCGAATAATTGTGACCGCAGATTACGAGGCTGTCAAGATAGGCGGAGCCCGTGTAGCGGCAGGGCGAGATACGAAGCTGTTTGTAGTTCCAATCCGAAGCAACGGGCAGCTCCAGCTCGAGCGAGGGTATCACCAAAAGCCCGATGTAATCGGTGCCGTCAAGCTCGACTGTCGGCATCTCAATATTCGGGTTTAAGACATAGTCCGGCACCTCATCTGCACTGCCGCCCTCGGAGATCATGGTGTCAAGCTCCGAGACAAGCTCTCTCGATGCTTTTCCGGCGATCACATCCGTCACGATATTGTATATCGCAAGGACAGCGGCGGCGAAAATAAGCAGCAGACCGATCGATATAAGTATCTTTGTGCGCTTACTCATTGCCGTCTCTCTTTTTCGACAGCAGACCGAGGGTCAAAACTATGAGGCCGCCGATGCCCAAAGCGGCAACCGGCCACCAAAGCTGACCTGTCTGCGGGAGATTGGGCTTCACGGGAGGCTTCGGCTCATCGGACTTGTGAGTGTTCGTGATGAAAAAGGTCGTACCGTCAAGGCTTATCGTCACACTGTAGCCGTCAGGGACCTCCTCGCTGACTTTCCAACTGTACGAAGCGTCAAGCCCCGTCCATTCATATCGCCAATTGTTCTTATCGTTGAGTACAACGGTGTCAAAAACCTCGCCGTTGCGCAGAAGCTTGACCTTGATCTCCTTGGGTCTGCTCGATTCAAAGCCCTTGTCGTCCCAAACCTTTATGACCTTGCGATCAAGGGTGTCGGTATCGTCGGGGGTGGACTCGGACTTCGGCTCAACACTCACATCGTAGACCCACTTATCGCCCACGGAGTCGTAGGTCGGGAGGGAGAGCAGCAGGGGAGACGGCTCATAGTAATTGCCGTTTGCGAGGTACTTCTCACCCGACAGAAGGTACAGCCCCGCTTCGAGGCTTTTACCGTCGGCAGGGAAGCGGAGGACGCCGCTTTCGTCAGTCACACCGCTGCATATCGGCGCAATATCACGCTCCGAGACATAGGCATCCAGCGTCAGAGCAAGAGCCTTCCACTCGGAATCGCTGTTAATACGATCCATAATATCGAGAGCGTAGAAATCCTTCGTCGGCGTCATCTCACCGTAAGCGTCCATATCGGCGACCTTGTACAGCGAAAATGCGGCACCGACGATGGGGGTATCGCCGTCACGGTAAGTGAGGGTGAGGGACAGCTCTTTGTCGGCATCTATAATGCCCACGGCAGCTGCGGCGACGGTCGGCAGCAGCAGCAAAACCAGCAGGAGGCATAAAACCGATTTAATTTTTTTCATTGTTTTTCCTCCCTTTCTTCGGAATAAAAAGCATAATGAGCAAAACGAGCAGCAGCGGAACGGCTGCAAAGGGCGCAACGATCAGGGGGTCGATCTGCCCCGCCTCCGCAGTCACCCAAATGGACTCGGATACTTCGATGTTTTCGATCCTGTGACCCCGAACAAGAAGACGGTGGGTGTTGATGCCGTAGGGGGTGCAGGTGACAAGGGTGCAATAGTCCTCGCCGGGGGTGATGGACAGGCTGTCAAGCTCATTGGGCTCAACGATAAGCACCTGATCGACCTCATAGGTCAGCACCTCATCAAGGACACGGAGTATAAAAATATCTCCGTTTTGCAGCTTGTCGAGATCGGTAAAGAGCTTTGCCGAGGGCAGACCTCTGTGACCGGAAATAACGCAGTGTGAGCTTTCGCCGCCGACGGGGAGACTCGACCATGTGAGATGACCCACGGCGATCTGAAGCACCGTGTCGTCGGTGCCGTGATAGATAGGCAGGGAACAGTTTATATCCGGTATCTCGATGTAGCCCATGATGCCGAGACCGGAGACATTGAGCAGCTCATCATAGCCCTCGGCATCGAAAGCACCCGACGAGAGGGAACCGCTGTGCTTTGCCAAAGCGTCATTGTATCTGCGGGCTGCATCCCAAAAAGCGTCGTAGTCGGCGTCGTCCATCTGAGCGACATACTCAACATAGTCGGCAATGGCACGGCTTTGATGCAGTGAGTTCCAATAGTCGCTCACGCTGGGGTACAGCAGTAAGGACAAGCCTGCAAGAAGCAGCACGACCAGAAGAACGGTCGAGAGTCGATTGTTTTTTTTCTTCATGCAGGATTCTCCTTACCACTGTGGGACGGGGTTTTACCCCGTC
>CAZLSN010000117.1:0-2444 GCA_964562265.1 uncultured Oscillospiraceae bacterium | reverse complement strand
ATTCCCGTAACGGTCATCGAAGCCGGTCCCTGCACCGTGACTCAGAAGAAGACCGCTGAAAAAGAGGGCTATGACGCAGTTCAGCTCGGTTACGAAGAGGTCGCAGAAAAGAAGCTCTCCAAGCCCGAAGCAGGTCACCTGAAGAAGGCGGGAGTAGGCATGATGAAGCACCTCAAGGAGTTCAAGCTTGACAATGCCGCCGAGATGAATGTCGGCGATGTTCTCAAGGCAGATGTTTTCGCAGAGGGCGAAAAGGTCGATGTCACCGGTATCAGCAAGGGCCACGGCTACGCAGGCGTAATTAAGCGTCACGGCGCACAGCGCACCCCGATGAGCCACGGCGGCGGCCCCGTTCACCGTCATGCAGGTTCCATGGGCTCCAGCACCGACCCCAGCCGCATCTTCAAGGGCAAGATCGGCGCAGGCCACATGGGCGTTGAGCAGGTCACCGTTGAGAACCTCGATGTTGTCAAGGTAGACGCAGAGCTGAATATGCTCGTTATAAGAGGCGCGATCCCCGGCCCCAAGGGCGGCCTTGTTTATGTCAAGAGCACCGCAAAGAAGGCACCCGTCAAGAAGGGCGAGGGCGCAGGCATCAGCCTCAACCCGCAGAAGGCTTCCGCCCGTGTCAACCCGCAGAAGGCTTCCGCAAGGAACAAGTAAGGAAAGGAGAGTATCTTAAATGCCTAAAGCTAATGTTTACAATATGGCAGGCGAAAAGGTCGGTGAGATCGAACTCTCCGCAGCCGTTTTCGGTATTGAGCCGAACAAGTCTGTCCTTCACGATTCCGTCAAGAATCATCTGGCAAACTGCCGTCAGGGCACTCAGAGCGCACTCACCAAGGGCGAGGTTTCCTACACCACCGCAAAGCCTTGGCGTCAGAAGGGCACCGGCCGTGCCCGCGCAGGCTACAAGGGTTCCCCCGTGTGGACCCACGGCGGCGTAGCGTTTGCTCCCAAGCCCCGTGATTACGGCTATACCCTCAACAAGAAGGTAAAGCGTCTTGCAATGAAGAGCGCTCTCTCCGCAAAGGCAGCAGAGAACGAGATCGTTGTCATCGACGGCCTCCATGTCGAGGAGATCAAGACCAAGGCCTTCAAGGGCTTCCTTGACAAGATCGGCGTTGCCGGCAAGGCACTGGTCATCACCGAGAGCGTTGACGAGAAGGTCGTCAAGTCCGCACGCAACATCGCGGGCATCAGCACCACCATCGCAACGATCCTCAGCCCCTATATGATTCTCAACAACCGCAAGCTCGTTGTCGATAAGGCAGCACTTGCAAAGATCGAGGAGGTGTACGCCTGATGAGAACCGCTTATGATATAGTCATTCGCCCCATCATCACCGAGCAGTCCATGGAAGATCTGGACATCAAGAAGTACGCTTTTGAAGTCGCGAAAGACGCAAACAAGATAGAAATCAAGAAGGCCGTTGAGGAGATCTTCGATGTAACCGTCATCAAGGTCACCACCAGCCATGTGCGCGGCAAGGCAAAGCGCCAGGGCGCATACCCCGAAGGCAAGACCGCCTCTTGGAAGAAAGCCGTCGTAAAGCTCAGCGAAGATTCCAAGAATATCGAGCTTTTTGAAGGCATGGCATAAGGGGAGGTAAAAGAGAATGTCTATTAAAACTTACAGACCTACCACTCCTGCCCGCAGGCAGATGACCGTCTCCGGCTTTGACGGTGTAGATAAGCACGCAAAGCCCGAGAAGGGACTTATCGAAGTACTCAAGAAGCACTCCGGCCGCAACAGCTACGGCCGCATCACCGTTCGTCATAAGGGCGGCGGCAACCGTCAGAAGTACCGTGTCATCGACTTCAAGCGCAACAAGCTCGATGTCGAGGGCGAAGTACTCCGCCTTGAGTATGACCCCAACCGCAGCGCATTCATCGCTCTCGTTGAGTACGCAGACGGCGAGCGTCGCTACATCCTTGCTCCCGTTGGTCTCAAGACCGGCGACAAGGTAGTTGCAGGCGCAGCATCCGACATTAAGCCCGGCAATGCTCTGCCTCTGGCGAACATTCCCGTAGGTACCGTTATCCACAACATCGAGCTCTATCCCGGCAAGGGTGCTCAGCTTGTCCGCAGTGCAGGCGTTGCAGCACAGCTCATGGCAAAGGAAAACGGCATGGCTACCGTTCGTCTCCCCTCCGGTGAGTACCGCAAGGTTCGTATGGACTGCATGGCGACCATCGGCCAGGTAGGCAACGTTGACCACTCCAACATCTCCATCGGCAAGGCAGGCCGTAAGCGTCACATGGGTGTACGTCCCACCGTCCGCGGTTCCGTCATGAACCCCTGTGATCACCCCCACGGCGGCGGCGAAGGCAAGTCCCCCGTAGGTCGTCCCGGACCCGTTACCCCTTGGGGCAAGCCCGCACTTGGATACAAGACCCGCAAGACTAAGAACCGCACCGATAAGTTCATAGTCAAGCGCCGCA
>CAZLSN010000116.1:0-2684 GCA_964562265.1 uncultured Oscillospiraceae bacterium | reverse complement strand
ATTCCTCGGTGGAGATGTCAAGATCAACATGACCGTACTTCTTGGTGTTGTTACCATAGATAGCACTGACCCCTATCATCTCCGCCGGAGCTGCCAATGCAGGTATGGTAAGAGAAAATACCATTGCCAGTATAAGCAGCAAGGATAATAATTTTTTGCCGGTCTTCATGGGGTTGCCTCCTTTATAATATGGTTTTTGTTTGGACACTTTCCATTGTAAATCAAGTTCTCCGCTTTGGCAACTAAAAAACACAATTCTTTTTTCACTTCCAAACAAAGGGCAAAAACCGTAAAGCCTTGGTGTATCAATGCTTTGTGCGATGTAAGACATTTAAAGGCTACGGATTTCTTTCAAAACGACTACAAATTGTTAAGAGGGCAAACACAAAATATTGTGGTCAACTCGGTTACAAAACGGTAAAATAAACTATATTTTGTGTTTTCCACTTGACAACACCGAATATATGGGCTATATTTAAAACCCGTGAGGAGATAACTATGCATATTTCTGGTATTCAAAAGCTGACGCTGCTTGACTATCCCGGTAAGCTCGCCTGCACAATATTTACGGACGGATGCAATTTCCGCTGCCCCTTTTGCCACAATGCTTCCCTTGTTTTACCGGACAGGGAAAAGCAGAGGATAGACGGGAATGAGCTGCTCTCTTTTCTGAAAAAGCGGCAGGGCATCCTCGAAGGCGTTGCCGTAACGGGCGGGGAGCCGACCCTGCAGCCCGATCTGGAGGACTTTTTGGCGAAGGTCAAGGCACTCGGCTATAAAATAAAACTCGATACGAACGGAACAAGACCCGATGTGCTTTTGCGGATCATTGAAAACGGCCTTGCGGATATGATCGCGATGGACATTAAGAATTCTCCCGAAGGCTACAGTGCGGCAACGGGCTGCGCTGTGGATATGCAAAGCCTTGAGCGGTCAAAGGAGCTGCTGCTCCTCGGCAAAACGGAGTATGAATTCAGAACGACGGTCGTTCGCGGTATCCACACGAAGGAGAGCCTAATGTCGGCGGCAAAGTGGATAAAGGGCGCAGAGCGGTATTATCTCCAACAGTTTAAGGACTCGGGAGATCTTATATTGCCGGAGGGACTTTCGGCGTTTGACGAAAATGAAATGCATGAACTGTGCGAAGCGGTGAGGGAGATTATCCCCACGGCGGAGCTCAGAGGAGTATGAGAGAAATACGGAGGAACAAACAATGTATCAGATCATTAAGAGAGATGGAAAAATAGCGGAGTTTGACATCAATAAGATAGCATCTGCGATCAAAAAGGCATTCGACGCAACGGAGACGGAATACACCGAGAACATCATCGACTTCCTGTCTCTGAAGGTCTCTGCGGACTTCCTGCCCAAAATAAAGGACGGCTACATCGCAGTTGAGGATATTCAGGACTCCGTTGAGGCGGTCCTCTCCAAGGGCGGCTACGAGGGTGTCGCAAAGGCATACATCCTCTATCGCAAGCAGAGAGAGAAGCTCCGCAATATGAAGAGCACCTACCTTGACTATAAGGAAACGGTCAACAGCTATGTCAATGTGCTTGACTGGCGTGTTAAAGAAAACTCCACCGTCACCTATTCCGTCGGCGGTCTTATCCTTTCCAACAGCGGTGCGATCACTGCCAACTACTGGCTCAGTGAGATCTACGACGAGGAGATAGCAAATGCTCACCGCAACTGCGACTTCCATCTGCATGACCTCAGTATGCTTACCGGCTACTGTGCAGGCTGGAGCTTAAAGCAGCTCATCCAGCAGGGCCTCGGCATCCCGGGTAAGATCAATTCCTCCCCCGCAAGCCACCTCTCCACACTCTGCAATCAGATGGTAAACTTCCTCGGCATCATGCAGAACGAGTGGGCGGGCGCACAGGCGTTCTCCAGCTTCGACACCTATCTTGCTCCCTTTGTCAAGGTGGACAAGCTCACCTACAAGGAAGTCAAGCAGTGCATCCAGAGCTTTATCTTCGGCGTCAACACCCCCTCCCGCTGGGGCACTCAGGCACCCTTCTCCAATATCACCCTTGACTGGACTGTTCCCGCAGACCTCAAGGATATGCCCGCCATCGTCGGCGGCAAGGAGCAGGATTTCACCTACGGCGACTGCGTAGAGGAAATGGCAATGGTCAATAAGGCGTTCATCAACATCATGATCGAGGGTGACGCAAATGGCCGCGGCTTCCAGTACCCCATCCCCACCTACTCCATCACCCGTGACTTCGACTGGGCTCCCACCGAGAACAACAGACTTCTCTTTGAGATGACCGCAAAGTACGGCACCCCCTACTTCTCCAACTACATTAACTCCGATATGGAGCCCTCGGATGTCCGCTCCATGTGCTGCCGTCTGCGCCTTGACCTCCGTGAGCTTCGCAAGAAGTCCGGCGGCTTCTTCGGCTCCGGTGAAAGCACCGGCTCCGTCGGCGTCGTAACGATCAATATGCCCCGCATAGCCTACCTCGCTTCCGATGAGGCGGACTTCTACAAGAGACTTGACAGGATGATGGATCTTGCCGCCCGTTCTCTCAAGATAAAGCGCACCGTTATCACCAAGCTCTTAAACGAGGGCCTTTACCCCTACACCAAGTACTACCTCGGCACCTTCGACAATCACTTCTCCACCATCGGTCTTGTCGGTATGAACGAAGCCGGTCTCAACGCAAAGTGGATAG
>CAZLSN010000115.1:0-2685 GCA_964562265.1 uncultured Oscillospiraceae bacterium | reverse complement strand
GCAGTACGGCGATCTCTACAACCTCGAAGCGACCCCCGCGGAAAGCACCTCCTATCGTCTTGCAAAGCACGACAAGGAGCAGTATCCCGACATCATCACCGCAAACGAGGCATCCGGTGTTCCTTACTACACAAACTCCAGCCACCTTCCCGTCGGCTACACCGACGACATCTTCTCCGCACTTGACATTCAGGACGAGCTTCAGACCCTCTACACCTCCGGAACCGTCTTCCACGCCTTCCTCGGTGAGAAGCTTCCCACATGGGAGGCTGCCGCAAATCTCGTCCGCAAGATAGCGGAAAACTACAAGCTTCCCTACTACACGATAAGCCCGACCTACTCCGTCTGCAAGAATCACGGCTACATTGCCGGTGAGCAGTTTACCTGCCCCGACTGCGGTGAGGCCACCGAGGTGTACAGCCGCATCACCGGCTACTACCGCCCCGTGCAGAATTGGAACAACGGTAAGACTCAGGAGTACAAGGACCGCAAGGAGTACAATGTCGAGACCTCCGTTCTCACCCATGAAGGCCCCCTGAACATGCCCGAGAGTGAGAAGTCCTGTGACTGTGAGGCTCCCGAGACCGCAGCAAAGAACATCCTTTTCGTCAAGACCAATTGCCCCAACTGCCGCATGGCATACGGCTATCTCGACAAGGCGGGTCTTGAGTACGAGAAGATAAACGCCGAGGAAAACGAGGAGCTTGCCAGATCTTATGACATTCGTCAGGCACCCACCCTCATCGTTTCGGGTCCCGACGGTGTTGAGAAGATCGCAGGTGCGGTAGCAATAAAGCAGTATTTGTTTAAGTAAAGGAAAAAGTATGTACGATATTATCGTCATCGGCGGAGGGCCGGCAGGATTAACTGCCGCCCTCTACGCACGCAGAGCGGGAAAGTCCGTTCTGGTAATAGAAAAAAGCAGCTTCGGCGGTCAGATAACATGGTCGCCCAAGGTGGAGAATTTCCCGACTATCGAGTCGATATCCGGCCTTGAGCTCGGTGACAGGCTGATGGCTCAGGCGGAAAAGCAGGGTGCGGAATTTGAGCTTGACGAGGTGGTCTCGCTTGAGCTTACCGGCAATGTCAAAAGGGTACGCACCGACTTCGGCGGAGAGTTTGAGGCAAAAAGCGTCATAATAGCGACCGGAGCAAAGCCCAGAATGATGGGACTTTGCAGGGAAGAAGAACTGGTCGGAGCAGGCGTCTGCTTCTGTGCCGTGTGTGACGGTGCCTTTTACAAGGGCAGACCCGTTGCGGTGTACGGTGGCGGCAACTCCGCCTTGCAGGATGCGATGCTCCTTTCGGAGACAAGCGAAAAGGTCTACCTCATCCACCGTAGGGACAGCTTCCGTGGCGAGGCAAAGCTTGTTGAGGCTTTGTCCGAAAAGAAAAATGTCGAGTTTATCCTCGGCAGCACGGTAAAGGCACTGCACGGCGAAGCCTCGCTTTGCGGCATCACCGTTGCGGATAAAGAGGGTGCGGAGCGTGAGCTTGAGATCGACGGTCTTTTCGTCGCAATAGGCCATGCACCGGACAATGCACTTTTTGCCGAGTATGTTAAGCTCGATGATGGGGGCTACGCCGATTCCGACGAAAGCTGTCGCACGATGACCGAGGGCATTTTCGTTGCCGGTGACTGCCGCAAAAAGAGCGTTCGTCAGCTCACCACCGCCTGTGCCGACGGTTCCGCCGCCGCCCTCGCCGCTTGCAGCTATATTGATAATATATAAGGTTTTATAGGCCTCCGCTGTGCCTTGCACAGGTCAGGCCCGGGAGAGTTTAAGTGTACTCTCTCGGGCTTTTCGATATTTTTACACAAAGGAGAAAGCTATGAACGATAGATCCAAGGCATGGATATGCCTGCTTCTTGCCGGTATCAGTGAGCCGATCTGGGCATATACGATGAAGCTCAGCCACGGCTTTACGGTGCTGCTACCGTCCGTAATCACGGTGGCAGTGCTCGTGATCGGCTTCTTTTTGCTTGCAAAGTCGGTCAAGACCCTCGGTATAGGCACAAGCTATGCCGTGTTCACCGGAATCGGTATCGTCGGTACGGCGATCGAGGGAATTTTCCTGCTCCATGAGGCGGTGAGCGTACTCAAAATCGTGTCGCTTATACTGCTTTGCGGCGGCATAATCGGGATAAAAACGGAGGACAAGGCATGATGTGGGCAGTGGTCATAGGTGCGTCGGTGTTCGAGCTGGCGTTCACCGTATTTATGAAGCTCAGTGACGGACTCAAAAACGTAAAGTATACCGTGCTCACCGTAATAAGCGTGCTTTGCAGCATTGGGCTTTTGTCGATAGCGGTAAAAACTTTGCCCTTAGGCCCTGCCTATGCGGTATGGACAGGACTCGGCACGGTGCTAAATGTAGTGTTCGGAATCCTCGTTTTCAAAGAAAGCAAAAGCAAAAGAAAGCTCATCTGCATCGCAGCGGTTTTGCTCGGCGTAGTCGGACTCCGACTTGCCTGATACCCTCATTTTCGGCAAGCAACGCATGTTGACATTTTCGGGTTTACAAAATCCACAGATTATATTAAAATGTTGACAGCTAATACAAAACGGGGGAAATTCTTTATGATGGAGAAAAGCTTTATCGAGGTTTACGACAAGTTCAAGCTTGAATTTTTCAGGCGGATATTCGAGCTTGTGCGTGAGCGTGAGGGCTCGCTTACGGCGA
>CAZLSN010000114.1:0-2732 GCA_964562265.1 uncultured Oscillospiraceae bacterium | reverse complement strand
TCGCAGGCGGCGGTGTTTCCGGTCAGGCCGGTGCGATCCGCCACGGCATCGCCCGCGCTCTCGTCGTTGCAGACGAAAGCTACCGCCCCGCCCTCAAGGCAGCAGGCTTCCTGACCCGTGACCCCAGAATGAAGGAACGCAAAAAGTACGGTCTCAAAGCCGCAAGACGCGCACCCCAGTTCTCGAAGCGTTAATCGAATCGTTATCAACTGCCATTCTCAAAGAGTGGCAGTTTTTTATTTGCGGCGAGCGGCTTTTGTCATCCCCGAACGGTTGCCCTTGCAAGCAAGGGCGAGTGAGTGGGGACATGTGCGCCACGAAGTGCCGAAGGCGCTTCGCACGCCGCGCACCTCAGTTCTCGAAGCGTTAATCGAATCGTTATTAACTGCCATTCTCAAAGAGTGGCAGTTTTTTATTTGCGGCGAGCGGGACGGAAAGCAGCGCTTTGCGATGATATATGCCTTGCGGCATATTGATGTGGAGCTTCGTCCCCGATTTAAATCCGTCCCCTGCGATGGGGGACTCTATTTCCGACGACCTGATTCGTTTCAGGGGCTTATTAAAAATCACCCCTATGCTGCGATGGATCGGCTTTCGATGCCCTGTTATACAGCGACGGGAAACTGTCTATACCGACTGCGGGAAAGGGAGGTGGGGCGTCGGCTGCGGTGGAACGGAGTTGTTTGCGAGTAGAGTTGGCTTTTGCCGCAGAACAGACGGTAGAATACCGACTCTACTATCGGTAGACCGCCTGTTTGCCGATTGACTTTGCACTTTCCGCAGATTATAATCCGACCATACATTATTTAAACTAAAAAGTTTGGAGGATATTGAGCCTTAATGAACGAACAGAATGTTATTACCGCAAAAGCGCCGTGGAAGGACTATCTCGGGGATGTTCCCTTTACTCTCGACTACTTTCAGGGCTCCATGTTTGAGGCGGTAGAAGCAATTGCGGAGAAGTACCCCAACAACGTGGCTTTTGATTTTTACGGCAGACCTACCACCTACAAGGAACTCATTCGCGAGATCGAGACCTGTGCCAAGGCACTCAAGACCATCGGCGTCCGCGAGGGCGACCGTGTAACCATCGCACTGCCCAACTGCCCTCAGGCGATCCAGATGTTTTACGCCGTAAACCTCGTCGGCGGCATCTGCAACATGATCCATCCCCTTTCCGCCGAGAAGGAGATAGAATTCTACCTCAACGAGTCCAAGTCCGTGACCGCAATCACCCTCGATCAGTTCTACGGCAAGTTTGAAAACGTCCGCAAGAACACCGGCGTAACGAACATTATCATCGCAAGCGTCAAGGATGAGCTGTCAAAGCCTTTAAAGGCAGGCACCATGATAATGGACAGCATCAACAAGGTTCAGAAGATACCCGACGATGCACCCGTCATCCGCTGGAAGGACTTTCTTAAACTCAGCCGTCACTGCTTCTACAATTATAAGGTAGAGCGCAAGGGCAGCGATCCCGCGGTAATCCTCTACTCCGGCGGTACCACAGGCACCACCAAGGGCATACTGCTTTCAAACCTCAACTTCAACGCTCTCGGTCAGCAGGTCATTGCCGCAAACCCCATGTTCCGTGTAGGTGACAAGATGCTGGCTGCAATGCCCCTGTTCCACGGCTTCGGCCTCGGCGTCTGTGTTCACACCATGCTGTCCCAGGGTGGCAGATGCATACTCATCCCCCGCTTCACCGCAGAGGATTATGCAAAGAAGGTCGTTAAGTGCAAGTGCAACTTCATAGCCGGCGTGCCCACGCTTTACGAAGCACTGCTCCGTCTGCCCTACATGGAGGGCGCCGACCTGAGCTCCCTCAAGGGCGTATTCTCCGGCGGCGACAGCCTGTCCGTTGAGCTTAAAAAGAAGTTCGACAAATTCCTTTACGATCACAACAGCACCGTTCAGATCCGTGAGGGCTTCGGCACTACCGAATGCGTCACCGCATCCTGTCTCACCCCGACCCATATGGCGAAAGAGGGAAGCATAGGTCTGCCGTTCCCCGACACCTATTATAAGATAGTACAGCCCGGCACCGACATCGAGCTGCCCTACGGCGAGGAGGGCGAGATCCTCATAGCCGGTCCCACCGTCATGATGGAGTACATAAACCACCCCGAAGAGACCGCTCAGACCCTGCGCCGTCATGCGGACGGACTCACATGGATCTACACCGGCGACCTCGGCATCATGGACGATCAGGGCTTCATCTACTTCCGGGGCAGAGCAAAGCGCATGATCATCTCATCCGGCTACAATGTCTACCCCGGTCAGATCGAGAATATTCTCGACGCAAACGAGCTTATCCACATGAGCTGTGTCATCGGCGTTCCCGATCCCTACAAGATGCAGAAGGTCAAGGCGTTTGTCATGCTCAAGCCCGGTGTTCCCGAGAACGACGACACCAAGGAGCTGATCCTTGCCTACTGCCGCAAGAACATCGCAAAGTACGCAATGCCCTATGACATCGAGTTCCGCAAGGAGCTGCCCAAGACTCTCGTCGGCAAGGTGGCCTATCGCAAGCTCGAAGAGGAGGAAGCGGCAAAGCGCAAAGCAGCCGAAGAGTCCGCCGCAGAGTAAAAAAGTACTTTACAAATCGGAATTTCGGTGATATTATATATCAGCTTGACCCGTGAACTCAGTATTCGGGGTGCCTTTCAGCCCCTTTACTTAGTCATTGGGTATAGATAATTATTTGAAAGGGGTATCATTATGATCACCAA
>CAZLSN010000113.1:0-2818 GCA_964562265.1 uncultured Oscillospiraceae bacterium | reverse complement strand
TTGCATTTACCTCCACCGCAAAGGGCGGCACCATAAGCAAGATAAAGCCCATCCTCACCCCCGGTGCCATCTGCACCACCAGCAAGAACGATGTCGATTACATCGTAACCGAGTTCGGCATTGCCCATCTCAGAGGCCGCAGCCTCGGCGAGAGAACGAAGCAGCTCATTGCGATAGCACATCCCGACTTCCGTGACGAGCTCACCTTCGAAGCCAAAAAGAGAGGCATCCTCATCTGATTTACAGAATTTAAAATGCGGAAGCGATCGCTTCCGCATTTTTCTTTATCCCAGCCTCGGATAGACCGAGGAATCGAATTCCGTCCACGGGTACTCCTTGGGAGGCTTTACCTGAAAACGCATGAACTTGCCCGTTTTCGGATTTGTAAAGCCGATCATGTACGACCACAGGGCTATGTTGCAGCCGTCATCCCTGCCGCCGTATTTTTTGTCGCCCAAGAGGGGGAGGCGGCGATGGGTGAACTGAGCCCTTATCTGATGGGTGCGACCGGTTATGAGCTTTATCTCAACGAGGCTCTTGTCCTCCTTTGATTTCAAAAGCTCATACTCAAGCACCGCATCCTGCGACCCGCGACAGCGTTTGTTGACAACGAAGGTCTTACGCTGCTCCTTTGAGCGAAGCAGGATATCCTCCATACGTCCACGCTTTTCCTCGGGAGTACCGTGAACTACCGCAAGATAGGTCTTTTTGAATTCGTTGTTTCTGATCTGACGGCTGAGCTCGGAAGCGGTCTCGGGATTGAGGGCATAGACCATAAGACCGGAAACGACCTGATCGAGACGGTGAACGGCACGGACATCGGCGTTATCGTCACCGAGTACACTGCGAATAAGATCGGGCATACCGCCCTCCTCGTCGGTGGAGATGACTCCCGCAGGCTTTATGCAGACTATAAAATCGTCATTGCAGTAGATAATGTTCATGGCACACCCTCCTTAGAAGCCATAATAGCACGGAACGGAGGACTTGTCAAAAACAGCCGTCAATCTATATTACGCCCTGCACCGAGTTCAAAGTGGTATTTAACGATACCGAGGTCGAGCTTTGTGTAAAAGCCTTTGCCGCAGCTTGCCTTCACCTTGCCGTCGGGGAGATACTCAAAGAAAAACTTCTGCTGATTCATCGCCGTAGGAGCGAGAAGCGCTGCCTCCATGCCTGAAATAAACCAATCGGGGAGAGCATCGGAGTAATTGCAAAGGGTCTCTATGGGCTTCGACTTATGCGCCACCCCCTGAGTCTTGCCGTAGCCGAGGGCGATGAGACATACGCACTTTTCACCCTTTAGTATTTCGGCATTGCTCTTGCCGTGAGTCAGCGCGACCCAACAAGTGTTAAGCCCAAGCTCCTGAGCCTTCAAAACGAGCATTTCACCGTAGTAGCCGAGCTTTTCGTCAAGCACCTGCGACTTTTTGCCGATGAGAGAAATGTAGTTTGTGACACCGGAAAAGCTGCCTGCTCTGATGGAAGCAAAGCAGTCCGGCTCATCGTAGCTGATCTGAATGTGAAGTTCTGTCTCGGCGTTTGCCTTGGCTGCTATCTCGTCCAATATGGCACGCTTTTCGGGCTCTATCGACCGTTCCTCATACTGCCTTACGCTGTGTCGTTCTTCCATGATACTCATATATTTACCTCTAATGTTTGTTCCGCGACCGTGGGATCGTGATTTGCTAAAACACCGCTGCAATCGGGCATCTTCGGCATTTCGAGGATTATGTGCCGTCTCGTTTCATCACCGATAGCGGTGAGCATATCGGAACAGGCCGCAAATCCCTCAGCCAATTCGGGGAATCTTTCGGGCTTGGGCATAGCACCGTCTCCTTTCGTTTAAATGTTTAAACCGATTATACCATGCGCTCACCGAATCTTCCACATCGGGAAAGAAAATCGAGATGAAAAGAATCTTCCGCAATTGTGAAGATCAAGATGCTGCGAACTGAAAAATAAACGCAAATCCGAAAAGAATGTGCAATACAGACGGGATTTTTGCGTCTTTATAGATGAGACGACAAGTGACTGTGTCGCAAAACGATAATACATGACTATTTCCAAACATGTAGCGGTCACAAACAAAGACTATAATTTCAGAAAGGGGCAAATACACTATGTTAAGCGGCATTGCAGATTTCGTAGCATGGATCCTCGATATGACCGGCGATAAGCCCGAGATGGATTGGTTCGACAAGATCGGCGATTGGCTTGGCCAGATCGGTCTTTAATCATTAGACTACATAATAGAACATCATAAAACATCGGTGCTTTATCGGCACCGATGTTTTTATCTATATATGAGAAATGACTGTAAAAAGACGTTTCGACGCTTGAAGATGTAGATTTGAACCATGGCATTACGTGTTTCCCTTTGCACCAATACTGATAGCGGAGCGAAGAAGCTGCTTTGCAAAGCATAGCACCGTTATCCTATGTATTGTAATATTCTTTTGTTCTATCAATGTCAACTGCGATTTTCCAATCACCGTATTGTACTGTATTCATAAATTCACTTCCTTTTCAACAAAATTATATGCTATAATTTTGTTGAAATCAATGCGGAGCATTGTATATCATGAACGGTGTTAACCGTAGCATATCATCATTGCGAAAGCGGGTTTTGATGCACACCTAAAGGTGTGATGATATACAGTCCTGACAGACTGATGAGATACAACGATAGCAACGCTATCGTTGATGATATGCCATTGCTTTCGCAATGGATAAAAAAATCGACTTGCTTTCACAAGTCGATTTTTTGGTGCGAGAGAGGAGACTTGAACTCCCACGTCGGTTGACACACGCCCCT
>CAZLSN010000112.1:0-2925 GCA_964562265.1 uncultured Oscillospiraceae bacterium | reverse complement strand
GTATCCGGTCTTGCCGATGTTATGGCGGGCGAGATGCTTGAGTTCCCCGGCGGACTCAAGGGCATGGTACAGGACCTTGAGCGTGACAATGTCGGCGTTGTCCTGATGGGTGAGTATAACCACATTCAGGAGGGCGACGAGGTTCGCCGTACTGGCAGGATAATCGAAGTCCCCGTGGGCGACTGCATGATAGGCAGAGTCGTTGACGCCATGGGTCAGCCCGTTGACGGCAAGGGACCTCTGGGCGCAACACAGTTCCGTGCGGTCGAAAGCCCCGCACCCAGCGTCCTGCACAGAAAGAGCGTTTCCGTTCCCATGCAGACCGGTCTTAAAGCCATTGACGCACTTGTGCCCATTGGCAGAGGTCAGCGTGAGCTTATAATAGGCGACAGGCAGACCGGCAAGACCGCAATAGCACTTGACGCGATAATCAATCAGAAGGGCAAGGATGTCATCTGCATCTATGTCGCAATAGGTCAGAAGGAATCCACCATAGCGGGCGTTGTCAATAAGCTCCGCAGCTCCGGCGCAATGGATTACTCCATCGTCGTTGCGGCAAACGCCTCCGAGTCCGCCCCCATGCTTTATATCGCACCGTACTCCGGTGCCGCGATGGGCGAATACTTCATGTATGAGGGTAAGGATGTCCTCATAGTATACGACGACCTGTCAAAGCAGGCGGCGGCGTACCGTGAGATCTCCCTGCTGCTCCAGAGACCGCCCGGAAGAGAAGCATACCCCGGCGATGTATTCTATCTCCACTCCAGACTGCTCGAAAGAGCGGCACGCCTCAGTGATGAAGCAGGCGGCGGCAGCATGACCGCACTGCCCATAATCGAGACTCAGGCGGGTGACATCTCGGCTTACATCCCGACCAATGTCATTTCCATCACCGACGGTCAGATATTCCTCGAGACCGATCTGTTCCATTCGGGCGTTCGTCCGGCTATAAATGTCGGCCTCTCGGTATCGAGAGTCGGCGGTGCGGCACAGATAGGCGCGATGAAGCAGGTCGCAGGCAGATTGCGTGTCGATCTCGCACAGTACAGAGAGCTGGCAAGCTTTGCCCAGTTCGGCTCAGATCTTGACAAGGCGACGAGGGATACCCTCCACAGAGGCGCAAGAATGACGGAGATCCTGAAGCAGAAGCAGTACGCTCCCATGAGCGCGGCGGATCAGGTCATTGCGATCTTTGCGGCATCCGAGGGCTATACCGACGATATAGAGCTTGAGGATGTGGCGCGCTTTGAGGCGGAGCTTATCCCCTTCGTAAACCGCAATTATCCCGAGCTCAATACCGAGATAATGTCCGGTAAGAAGCTGAATGCCGAGCAGCAGACCAAGCTCAGAGAGACGATAGTCAAGTTCAAAGAGACATTTTGATATGAGATTCCCGGAAAGGAGGGGCGTAAATGGCTAACATGAGGGCGATAAGGACCCGAATCAAAAGCGTAAAGAACACTCAGCAGATAACCAAGGCGATGAAGATGGTCGCCGTGTCGAAGCTGAGGCGTGCGCAGAGCGCGATGCAGACCATGACGCCCTTCGCGGAAAAAAGTCAGGAGATACTCGACACCCTGCTCACAGGCAGTGCCGCACAGGAGAATCGCTTCATAAAGCCCCGCAAGGAAGTTAAAAAGGTCTGCTATGTCCTTTTTGTCGGCAACAGGGGACTGTGCGGAGTGTATAACAGCTCACTGTTCCATTTCATGGAGGAGCTTGCGGGCAAAGAGAGCCGTGAGACAGGGCTTGTTATCTGCGGCCGCTGGGGCAGAGATGTCATTGCGAAAAGCGGCCTCCCCGTTATGCGCAGCTTCACGGAGCTGAGTGATACGCCGAGCGCTGCCGAAGCCCTTGAGGTGTCGGAGTACCTGAAAAATATGTATCTCAGCGGTGAGGCCGACGAGATACATCTCGTGTATCAGCATTACATTTCCGCACTGCGTCAGGAGCCCACGGCGTACAGATTGCTCCCCGCAAGTCCGGAGAAGAGCGATAACGCCTCGTCGAGAGACTTCATTTTCGCACCGAATGTCGAGGATGTCCTCGAAAGCGTGATGCAGCTCTTCATTAACAATAAGCTGTTCAGCGTGATGCTGGAGGCAAAATGCGGCGAACACTCGTCACGAATGACGGCGATGACCGCTGCGACAGACAGCACCAAGAGCCTTATCGATTCCCTCAGCCTTGCACTCAACCGTGCAAGACAGGCGGCGATCACCACCGAGATCTCGGAGATCGTCGGCGGTGCTGCGGCACTCAAGAAGAAAAAGTAAACCCTCACAACAGGAGGTAAATACATGGAAAACGGAATAGTCAGAAGGGTCATTGGCCCCGTCGTCGATGTTCAGTTTCCCTCCGGAAGAATGCCGGAGATATACAATGCGATAGAAGTCGAGCTTCCCGACCGCAAGGTGGTCATGGAGGCGGTGCAGCACCTCGGTGACAATACCGTTCGCTGCATCTCCCTGTTCTCTACCGACGGTATGCAGAGAGGCTGCCGTGCCGTAGACACGGGCTCGTCCGTCACCATGCCCGTCGGTGAGGCGACCTTGGGCAGGATGTTCAATGTCATAGGTGAGCCTATCGACGAGAAGGGTCCCGTTGACGCACCCCGTCTGCCGATACATCGCAAGGCACCCGAGTTTACGGATGTAACCCCCGCAACCGAGCTGCTTGAGACCGGCATCAAGGTCATCGACCTGCTTGCGCCTTATGCAAAGGGCGGCAAGATCGGTCTGTTTGGCGGCGCAGGTGTCGGCAAGACCGTGCTTATTCAGGAGCTTATCCGCAATGTCGCCTATGAGCATGGCGGCTACTCGGTGTTTGCCGGCGTCGGTGAACGCAGCCGTGAGGGTAATGACCTGTGGAACGAAATGACCGAGTCCGGCGTTATCAACAAGACCGCCATGGTCTTCGGTCAGA
>CAZLSN010000111.1:0-2972 GCA_964562265.1 uncultured Oscillospiraceae bacterium | reverse complement strand
GTATTATGTAAACCCCACCGGCCGTTTCGTTATCGGCGGACCTCAGGGCGACTCCGGTCTCACCGGACGCAAGATCATAGTCGACACCTACGGCGGCAGCGCACCCCACGGCGGCGGTGCCTTCTCCGGCAAGGACCCCACCAAGGTTGACCGCAGTGCAGCATATGCCTCCCGCTATGTGGCAAAGAACATAGTCGCAGCGGGACTTGCGGACAAGTGCCTTGTTCAGCTTGCATACGCAATCGGCGTAGCACGGCCCGTATCCGTCATGGTCGATACCTACGGTACCGGCAAGGTATCCGATGAGAAGCTTGCCGAAGCGGTCGATAAGGTCTTCGACCTTCGTCCCACCGCAATAATCAGAGACCTCGATCTCAAAAAGCCCATCTATCGCAAGCTGGCTGCCTATGGTCACATGGGACGCACGGATCTTCATGTTCGCTGGGAGGATACCGACAGGGTGGATGCCATCCTCGATGCCGTAAAGTGATGCATATTCCTCAGTGTGAAAGCACCGAGCTTGAGATACTCGGCTTTGATGAGGCAATGGAGGGGCGAAGACTCTTGGGCTACGATCCCGAGAAATGGCTCTATGTACCCGACAGCTATTACGATTACCGATATATCCTCGGAACAAAGGGCTCGGATCCGCTTATTTGCATAGGCATAAACCCCTCAACGGCGGCACCGGATGCACTGGATAATACACTGAAGAGCGTTTCCCGCATAGCAAACGGCAACGGCTTTGACAGCTTCATAATGTTCAATGTATATGCCCAACGGGCCACCAACCCCGACGATATGGATAAGACACCGAACATACGGCTCCATGAGGAGAATATGAAGGCGTTCCGGTACATACTCTCCAATGTGGGCGAGGGTGTGCGCCCCACCGTTTGGGCTGCATGGGGTACGATAATCGAAAAAAGACCTTTCCTTCGGGATTGCCTTTGTGATATGCTGGAGATCGGACGCCGGTTCGATGCCCGCTGGGTATCGGTCGGCAAACGCAGCAAAAAGGGTCATCCCCATCATCCGTTGTATTTAAGAAGTGATGCCGAAACGGAAGACTTCGACATCGACGCCTATCTTGAGGTGATAAAATGATAAAGATCGCCGTATGTCAGATTAAAACGGAGACCGATAAAGCCGAGTCAATGCGCAAGACCGAAGCTATGATAGCCGAGGCTTCGCAGAACGGTGCGGATATTGTTGTGCTTCCTGAGATGTTCAATTGCCCCTATTCCAATAAGTACTTCCGCGGCTTTGCCGAAGCCGAGAACGGTGAGAGCGTTGATACCATGTCCTCATGGGCAAGGGATAACGGCATTATCCTCGTCGGCGGTTCGATACCGGAAAAGGACGGCGACAAGCTGCATAACACCTGCTTTGTGTTCGATCGCAGCGGCAATGTGATCGCAAGACACCGCAAGGCGCATATGTTTGATGTCGAATTTGAAAACGGCATATCCTTTAAAGAGTCGAAGCACTTTTCCCCCGGAAACGAGATAACGGTTTTCGATACCGAGTACGGCAAAATGGGCGTTATCGTCTGCTTTGACATTCGCTTTCCGGAGCTTTCGAGGGCAATGGCAAAGAGGGGAGCGCAGATCATTTTCTGCCCCGCTCAGTTTAATATGACGACGGGACCCAAGCATTGGGAGCTGAGTTTAAGGGCGAGAGCAATGGACAATGAGCTTTTCTTTGTCGGAGCATCTGCTGCAAGGTACGAGGGCTTTGACTATGAGTGCTGGGGTCATTCCGCCGTAGTAAGCCCCTTCGGTGAGGTGCTGGCATCCTGCGACGAAAAGGAGCAGATACTCTATTGCGATGTTGATCTGGACGAGATCGACTCCGTAAGGCGGCAGCTTCCGACCTTCTTAAAGCTCCGTGAGGATCTGTATACAGTGTCAAAATGACCAAAGTTTTGCCGAGAGGCACAAAAGCTGAGGGCAAAACGCCGAAAGTGAAAAAGGGGCTTGCAAAACCGTTTGCAAGCCCTTATCATAGGAGGAGCGAAAATGAAGAAGAATGAGCTCCCCATGCCGCCGAATAACGGCGATTATTCAAATACCGTACCCATTGCGGCAGTGTTCAACGCTCGATCGGCTTCATTTGTCTGCTCAAACTGCGGGCACAGTATGGGTATGCTCGACCCCGTGAGGGTCGCATAAAAACTGTCCCTTCTGCGCAAAGCCCTTTTTCAGATAATTTAAAACAATCGGATTTTTAAGCGGATCCCGTGAGGTCGGCAAAATCGCTCATATAAAGGTGCGTGTATAACTGCGCACACATTAGGCGTATCTTGTCGATTTTCGACAAGATATTTTTTTACGGAGTTTTAGTATGAAGCTTAAAGCTAGACTCATGGATGAGGCTGCGATGAAGCGAGCCCTCATGAGAATATCCCACGAGATAGTTGAAAAGAACAAAGGTGCGGAGAACATAGTTCTCATTGGAATAAAGCGCAGGGGAGTGCCGATAGCGCAGCGCATATGCAAAAACATAGCACTCATCGAAAATGTGACGGTACCCTGCAGCGAGGTGGATATAAGCTTTTACCGTGACGATCTCACAAAACAGAGCGAAATGCCCACTGTCAGGGCAACGAGCTTTGACTTTGATGTTACCGACCGCAATGTTGTCCTTTGTGACGATGTCCTGTATACCGGCAGAACTGCAAGAGCGGCGATAGAAGCGGTGTTTTCAGCAGGCAGACCGAGAAGCATCCAGTTTGCGGTGCTCATAGACAGGGGACACAGGGAGCTGCCCATAAGAGCCGATTATGTCGGCAAGAACATCCCCACCTCAAGGACGGAGCTTGTCGAAGTCCATCTTCCCGACCCCGACGGCGACACCGGCGTTTACCTTATGGAGCTGTCGGATCAATAAGCGCAAAAACAATTTAAATAAATCAAAATTACACAAAGAGAGGTACAATCACCAATGAAAGACAAAACCGTGATTAATGG
>CAZLSN010000110.1:0-3021 GCA_964562265.1 uncultured Oscillospiraceae bacterium | reverse complement strand
AAAATGGGAAAAGTTGATTAAATCCAGATCATTTCCTGTATTTGTAAAGGTGTACATTTGCAAAAATTCATGAAAGCGCAAAAAATATGTCACAATTAGTACAAAAAGTCTTGAAATATACCTGAAGCCGATGTATAATACTATCGCCCGATGTATATCTAAAAGTACACCTTTACAAATCGTGAGTATTGTAAAAGTTCAACTTATTCAAAACAGACATACCTTTGCTGTGGAAAGCCTTGATATTCTGAATGGCCTGCAGTAGAGAAAGCGAGGCTACAGAATGAAGCAAGCCAACAGCAATTCAGAACAGTGTTCCCCCAAAGGCTCCCACAAGAAAGCTTGGAAGCTGCTTGCCGCAGTCCTGGTGGTGGGAATTCTCATCGGAGCAGTCTGCAGCTATTTGGAGGTAAAAAAACAGCTGGCCCGTGCTTCCGCCCTGAAGGCGGACATGGCTCAGCTGGGACAGTGTCTGTTGAGTCAGGATGTAGAGGGCGCACAGCAGGCCGTTGAAGCTCTTGACGTCCGGATTTTGGAGATTCAGGAATCTTTGTCCAGCCCCTTTTGGCGCCTGGCAGAAAACGTCCCGGTTCTTGGGGGAAATGTCACCACCGCTGGGGAGGCAGTGCAGCTTCTGCAGGACGCCTCCGCAACGCTTATGGGCCCTGCGGTGGAGCAGCTTCGGAACTATCCATTGCACAATGAAAATTTCTCCCTGGCGCAAGCGGAAAAAACAGCCCAGAGCTATATGGCCTTCCTTCTGGAGCGGCTGCCGGAAGCCCAGCGCATTGTTCATCAGGCCAACACGCTGGAGCTGGGGCTGCTGGATCGGAATGGAAGGCTGAAGGAAGCTCTGGCTGTTGCAGATTTGGGGATTCAGTTTGCCCAGTCCAGCTCTGAGAAGGTTCTCATCCCCCTTCTGGAATGGATGCAGCAGTATCCTGTGGCCCAGTGGAGCTTCAAAACCTTAGTCAATCCGGATTTCCTGGACGCATGCCACGCCATTTTGGAGCAGGCCATCCCCTTTTTGGAGGAGACTCTGTCGGAGCTTTCCAAAAGTGAAACTGTCAGTGTAGACCTTCTGACCACCGGGCAGCAGCTGCTGTCCCTGTCAAAGGGTGCAGATGCCCAGCTACTGCAGCCCCTGTGTGCGCAGCTTCGGGCGTATCCGCTTTCCTCCATCAGGGTTGAAGACGGATTTCATGCTGCAATTCTGGCCCGTTACATCGCCTTTGCGGAGGAAATCATGCCCGACGCGGAGCGGATCCTTTTCCAGATTCTGGAGCTTCCTCTGGAATTTCTCCATACCAATGAAAAAATCGCCCACGTCCTCCTGGTGGCCAACAACCTGACTGCGCTGTACCACGAAAGTGCGGATATTATATCCTTTGCCAAGGTGTTTCTGGCGGAGGGACAGGACAGAACCTATCTTCTGGTGGCCCAGAACTCCGCAGAAACCAGAGCCTCGGGAGGCTTCCCCGGGGCTATGGGGCGGATTCAGATTCGGGACGGCGTGCTCACCGTTGGAGATTTTGCCGGGGTAAACGACTGTCTGGCAGTACGTGCGCCCAACAAGGGAAATTTCACTTCCGTGGAAGCGCATCTGTTCCGCAATGCCATTCAAATTTGCCGGGATGCCTGCTTCTGTCCGGATTTTGAGCGGGTCGCCGAAATCTGGGCATTGGGCTATGAGGCGAAAAACGGAGAGAGCCTGGACGGGATTATTTCCATGACCCCCGCCATCATTCAGCAGATCATGTCCCCGGGGGACAAACTGGTTCTGTTTGACGGGACGGAGCTGACCTGGGAGAATGCCGCCAGAGTGCTGCAGCGGGATCTGTACTTCCAGTACTTCACCCCGGGTTCCAGCATCAATCGCACAAATACCGTTGTGGACGCTTTGTTCGCCCAGACAGCAAAAGCTGCGCTGAACCAGATGCTCTCCGGGCTGGGGCCCGGGAACGTTCTGCGTTATCTGGAGGTCATGCGCAAGGATTTCGCCGACCGTACCCTCATGATTTGGATGAAGCAGGAGCAGGAGCAGGCAATGATCCGGGAATTTGGCTGGTCCGGCGGCCTGAACCGTGACCCCGATTCCCCCCAGGTCGGTGTCTATTTCAGCAACACGCTGGCCTGCAAGCTGGGGTGGTTCCTGGAGATCGACACCCAGATTGGGCAGCCTGTGGTAAACAGCGATGGTTCCCGAACCTACCCCGTTACGGTTCAGCTTTCCAATATCATCACAAAGGAAGAAATCAAGGCCGCCCACGCCCAGTATATCCTGGGTGGAGATGGGCGTATCATTGGCGCCGTGCATCTGTTCGCCCCGGCAGGGGGAGGCGTGGCGAATTTTGATTCCAACTTTCAGGTGAAGGACTACCAGTATCATGGCCTTTCCCTGGGCTATTTCCCCAGGGTAGTCATCGCACCGGGACAGACCCAAACCATTACCTGTGAAATCACCACCGCACCGGGCGTGGATACCCCTCTGACCGTCAGTCAGACACCAACGCTGCAGGAATACCATTGAGGAAAGCAGAGATACAGATGATGCAACAGGGAGTTTTCCCACCAAAGCCATACCAACTGACCCAGAATCAAATACGGTATCTGAGAGGTAAGCGCATCACAGATTGTTGTCTGGCAGCACTGGCGCTGTGCATTCTGGCTTTTCCTCTTTCGCTTGTCAGCTTGCTGCAGAAATGTCTCAGTCCAAACGACCCGGTATTCTTTTTGCAGGAACGAATTGGCAGGGAGGGTGTTCCCTTCCGGATCATCAAATTTACCACCATGCAGGAGGCACAGGCCCGCTTCCCCAAGGTCCGCAGCCGGTTTTCCAGGTTTCTGCGGAGGACCAGCATCGACGAACTGCCCCAGCTGGTGAATGTACTGAAGGGAGATATGTCCCTGATTGGCCCCCGGCCCCTGGTTCCCCAGGAACAACTCATTCAGAGCATGCGGATGGAGCACAGGCCCGCTTCCCCAAGGTCCGCAGCCGGTTTTCCAGGTTTCTGCGGAGGA
>CAZLSN010000109.1:0-3238 GCA_964562265.1 uncultured Oscillospiraceae bacterium | reverse complement strand
CCAACTGAGCTATGCCGCCATTTCTCAAATGAGCAATGAGAATTTTAGCAGATGAAGCCCCGATTGTCAACCGTTTTTTTAATTTTTCCTCAAATTTTATTGCGGAGGCAGATATTCCGTCGGATCCGCGCTTACGCCGTCCTTAGTCATCGCAAGGTGCAGGTGCGTCGGCTGTCCTATCTCGCACAGTGCGGTATCGCCGACGGAGCCTATGACATCTCCCGCTCTCACCGTATCGCCCTCGCTGACCGTAGGTGTCTCGGCAAGATTCGAGTACACGGTCTTTATCCCGCCGCCGTGCTTTATCGTCACTGTCGTACCGTAAAGGTCGTCGTTTTCGATGCTCTCGACCGTTCCGTCCGCTGCGGCTCTCACCACCGCACCCGCCTGTGCCATAACATCCACACCGTCGTGAGTGCGCCAGTCCTTCATCGTGACATCGTATGCCAATGTCTCGACGCAGTATCCCCTGTCGAGCTTACCGATCACTGGCCAGACCCATGTTGTCGGTACGGTATCTGTGGCGATAGTCTCGACCGTGTCCTTATCCTCGGGCTGAGTGTCGCTCACGCTCGGGGTCGGGGTCGGAGCTATAACGGGCAAGGCGGACTGCTTTGCGTCGCCATCCTTTATGACATCCTCGACCTTTATCTGCGGTGCGGCATCCTCACTCTCTCCGGCTTTGGACACAAGGCTCCACACGGATGCGCCTATAACTACCAAACATAGCGCAAGGACTATGTAGTAGCCCTTGCCGGCAAAAAACTTCTCCATCTTTCCGACGGATCTACCGTTATCCATAAAATCAACCTCCAACGATCTCGGTTGACTTTATTTTTGCCGACTTGGGGCTTAATTATACAGACTTTTTATCTTGTTCCGGTCGAGCCGAAGCCGCCTCTGCTTTCGTCGCAAAGCTTGTCAACGACCTCAAATTGCAGCTCCGGCTGATTTTTCATTATGCGGAACTGGCAGATGCGGTCGCCTTTTTTTATGACCGTATCTCTGAGTGCAACTGCCGGCATACACCATTCGTCCTCGTCGCCGCAATATGAATTATCAACGACGCCGACACTGTTTGCGGTCAGGATGCCGAACTTTTTAAAAGTCGATGATCTCGGTGCAAGGTGCGCTTCGTAGCCCTTGGGCAGTATCATTCCGACGCCAAGGCGTATGAGGCGAAACTCACCGCTCTTCATCTCCACATCCTCCGCCGCACGAAGGTCGATCCAATCGCCCTTGCATATGGGTGCGATCGGTTCAATGTCCGCAAAATATTTGATCTTTATAGTTTCCATTCTGCTCTCCTACATTATTTTATATTCAAAAAGTCCGCCTTGCCCTGAAGGTCAAAGAGGCTTTTCACAAAGCTTTTGTAAAACGGGATAAAGCTGCCCTCGTCGAGCATTGCCATGACCTCCGCCTCACTTGCCCATTTTGCCGCCTTTACCTCCTCTTTTTGGAGGGACAGCTCGTCCGTCTTCACATTTTTCGTCACAAGGTAAAAGTCATCGAAGCCGTTCTCGAAATTGTGCGTAAAGGTCGGGCGAAGACTTGAAAAGTCAATGTCGATGCCAAGCTCTTCAAGCAGCTCCCTGTGTGCCGCAGCGCGGGAGTTCTCACCCGCAAGTGCGCTGCCGCCCACGGACACATCCCAGTACTCGCCCCAGGTCTTCCACGGCTGCCGCTGCTGGATGAGCATCCTGCCCTCGTCGTCAAATATACAGACATGTATCACAAGGTGCATGTCCTCCGGCTTCATCGGGTTACCGCGGAAAACCGTTCTTCCGGTTTTTGCTCTGTCTATATCGTAAATATCCCACAGTTCGGGCATTATAAATCCTTCTTTCCGAGTGTCAGTACGCTGCCGCCGTTTTCGCTTACAGTGCGCCGCCACAAAAGCTCCGCTCCGAGCTTGTAAAACAGTCTCGGCATATCGGCGGTGGCATAGCTTATCTCCATGGTCTCGCCCTTTGCGGCGGTTTTTGCCAGCCTTGAAAGCTGTTTTGTTATGCTTCGTCTGAACCGCTGTATATTCTCAAAACCCTCAGACATCGAAAGCAGTCCTCCCGCTCCTATGCCAACGCCGCCGCAGAAATCGAAACCCGCTCTTTCGGCAAAGCTTTGCAGTATTCTGAAGGTGCAGTCCGTTTGCTCGCCCTCATAAAAGCCGCAGTTGCACACTCCGTAGAGCTTCACCGTCTTTAGTTTGGGCAGCGTCTCAAGCTGCATAAGGCAGGACAGGAGATGCGACGGCAGACCGTCAACATACAGCGGGAAGAACAGTATCCATGCATCACAGCCGAAAAGCCGCTTTTGTATTTCCTCGGAAACCGCAGCCTTATGCATGTCGATAAGCTCTATGTCCGTTCTGAGCGGAAAAAGTCCGATTGTTGATCGGATAAGCGTTCTGCTTGAGGAATGGGCTGCCTTGGGACTTGCGTTTATCAGTGCGATCCTCACAGCTTTACCTCCTCTCGTGATGCGAAAAAGCAGACATTTTCGAGTGCGGCATCGAAGTTATCCGTCACCGCTTCGGCAATGCGCTTTGCCGTCTCCCGCTCGTACTCCGTCGTATCGCCGTAGTAATACACAGAGAGCTTTATCTTATTATTGTATCTTCTGCGGTGGTGCATTTCACCCTTGCGGAGCCTGAAATCGGGGTGAACATAGGATATGCTCCTGTCAAAAATATTCTTCACAAAGGGTGCGAATCCACCGTATACGCAGCGGCTTATGATGATCGCCTCATCGCATTTCCCCCAGATGCCGCCGAGACCCTCATAGCCGTCTTTAAGCACGCATTTTCCCGGGGTCTTGAGCCAGCAGCCGAAGCAGCCGGTGCAGCGGCAAAGCCTTTCGTCCGGGCAAATCACTACATCTTCCGGTGAAAGCGAAAGCTTTATATCCGGTATGTCGCAGATCACAAGCTTCATTTGCAGACCTCACTTTTTAGTTATATCTATTCCGTCGCAAAACAGAACTATGCTGCCCTCAAGATCCGTCCTGTAAACGGTTACACCGGCATCCGAAAGCCTGCTCATGACTTCATCGTGCGGGTGACCGTAGCTGTTGCCCTCACCGCAGGATATTACGCCGATGCTCGGCTGAACCTCATAGATAAAGCGGTAGCTCGATGAGGTCGATGAGCCGTGATGCCCGACCTTCAGGACATCGCACTTTACCGATGCCCCGGAATCCATAAGGTCGTTCTCCGCTTTACGCTCCATATCACCGG
>CAZLSN010000108.1:0-3271 GCA_964562265.1 uncultured Oscillospiraceae bacterium | reverse complement strand
CAAACATATCATAAACCAACATAGCCGTAATTGCACACTGACCGTATGAAGGATCAGATTCAACCCATTCCGCCTGACAAGACCGATATGCCGTTTCCTTGCACCAAGCTTTTCGAAGGATAGCATAGAGATCATCCAAAGTTTGAAGTTTTGGGTTTCCGATTTTCTTGCGTTGCAAAGAACCGTATTCTTCGCCATAGTATTTTCTGCTAATTTTTTTCATACTACCATCCTTTCTTTTGCAATTAATCACAAAACCAAGTAATCTTATTCTCTCTTATCAAAGCCCCTTATAATATCTCTCGATCAGTGCAGCCATCATCTTGCGGCGTTCGATCAAGAAATTATCGTAAGAGGAAACATCCATCGCATCAATATAAATTATTATTTGCTTATCCTATGATCTTGCCTTTTAACAAAGTATTATAGCAAACTTTGTCAATGCTTTGCTTTATCCCAACGATAATTCGGATCCGCTTGCACAAGTTTGCGATATTCTTTTCTGTATTGCTTTAGCGAAAGTATATTTGCACCTCCATCAAAGTCGGGATCATCAAGTTGAACACCGTCATCTTCCCAACCGCAGAATGGACAGATATTGTAGCAGGATTCGTCTTCAAATTCATATTTGCCACACACCGGACACTTGTGCGGTGTCGGAACGTACTGATCCGTCATCTCATCAAAGTATGTATAATTTTGATCTTCTGCAATCTTTTTTGCATACCACGTACGATATTCATTAAGCGACATCTCGTTCGCACCGGTTTTAAGGTCAGGCTTTTCGGTTTGGGCAAGATCGTAGCGCCAGCCGCAATATTGGCAATGAACATCCGAAGGTCTCACATCACAGTATATTTCATCCCACCGGAGCGGAGCGAACCTCATTTTTTTGCAGACAGGGCAATCCATTTCTTCGATTTGAGAAACTTTGGGATAATGGTCGTGGGCCCAGTGATAATTAGGATTTTGAGACACATAGTATCTGTATCTTAACTGAACATCCAACTGACATAAATCATTTGCTCCGCCAAAATAAGACGGATCATCATTCATCACCGCGTCATTTTCCCAACCGCAGTGAGGACAAATACTGAAATCTCCCGATTCAGTAAAACGATGTTTACCGCAAATGGGACAAGTATAAGTACTGTAACTCATTTTTTCTTTCTCCTGTCATTTAAATAATAAGCATACTTTTTTTCCGGTTTGAAATAGGTAGTAACATAACCACGTTTATCGACTATCACAAGTTCACCGGTTTTTTTGCTGTATTTTACAGTTTGCCCATTAGGACGAATATAAGAAACATGGTTTTCTCTATCTACATAATTAGCAAATTTGACAGCATGGGCAACATAGTCTGAAACAGATGAAAGTCCCAAACTCTCCATAGTTCTTTGGAAACTCTTGAAATGCAAGGCACTCCATTGGCGTGAGTTTGCGAATGCAGAAATCGTCTCGGATGATTGGCACACGGTCGTGGTATGTCCCCATATTTGCTTTCAACGTGGGGCATATCTCCCATTTTCGCGTCGCAACGCCGCTGTCGTCGATTCTGTAAATGCCCGTCTTATCGACAATTTTCGCATCCAGCGTCTTAAAATATCGGCTGTCGGAGCCGTAGTAATAAATATCGTCGTGCTTGACGCTGCGGTCGATAATGTCGTCAATCGTTGCCGTCAGCGGTACGGGTTCGGGGAAAGCAAATCGGTCGCAGTCCTCAATATTCAGAAATGCTACAATGAAAATGCGTGCTCGGTCTTGCGGAATATTGACATCGGTTGCATTGATCACACGGTATCTGACGGAATAACCGAATTGCACCAATGTGTTGTAGATCACGAGAAATGTTTTCCCATTATCATGGTTCATAAGGTTGCGCACGTTTTCGAGGAACACCACCCTTGGACGTTTCGCATCGATAAAGCGAGAGAGCTCAAAGAACAGATTTCCACGCGGATCTCTGAAGCCTCTGCGATACCCCATAACCGAAAACGGCTGACATGGGAATCCCGCGACAAGCACATCGATATCAGGGAGCGCGTTAGGATCGATCCCGCACACATCTCCCTCAATGAGGTGCGTATGCTGAAAATTGTGACGGTACGTCTTGCAAGCGGCGGCATCGACTTCGTTTGCCCATGCGATTTCAAATCCTGCTTGCTCAAATCCAAGGTCGATACCGCCGATTCCCGAAAACAAACTACCGACTTTCGGTTTGCTCATCATTTGATAAATCTGATCTGCAAGTTCAGCTTCAAATAATATTTTTCATTTTCCTTGTAAATGCTGCCGAATTGATGTCTGCTCGTACTTGCGGTTTCAAACTTGGTATTCTTGATAAGATAATTTTCGAACTCATTACGATTAAACAAGTGATATCGAAGCGCAGGATCATAGCAGAAGAGTTTGCTGTGTAACTACCTCCGGCATAATACGTGGGAGAAGTCGCCATAGAGCTTGTTGACCATCCAAGGAAGGTGTACCCGCTTCTCGTAGGCTTTGTGCTTGACAAGGTCAAGGCAACATTATGCGTTTTAGTCTGCGAGGATGGTGCACCCGAACCGCCATTATTCGAATATGATTTGACCATCGGTATTATTAAGTGAAGAAAGCACATTCTTCATAATGTCAATCTCAGCTTTCCACGCATCTCTTGTTGTGGTCAGTGCTTCACCGTGATAATTGTCATCTAATATTCTGTATATAGAAGCCGAATCTGTATATAAGAATGTTGCAAAATCGCTGTTGTATAAACAACGTGACATACGCGATGCCTCCTTTTAAAGATTAACGTTATTTGCTATCAGAAATCAATTCCATTATGTCCTATAAAAACATGCATATGTTTTGGATCTTGCATTCCAATATTTTTTATGAAAGTATATTTATTTCCTTTTCCAACTTTTCAATTCCCACCAGCACATCATCAAACTCCGGTCTATCACCAAACAGCATATTCTGCATATGCTCGTAGTCGTCACGGAGTTTGTCAAGGTTATGCTTAGGCGGCACAAGTCGCATTGTACCAGGCTTTGCAAGGTCATACCAAATCAAAATAGGTGCCAATCGAGAGCTTTGCCAATACCTCTTGGTCACAATAGGAAGAACCTGCAATAATCATCCGTTTACGAATGTACTGACCCTTTTCGTGCTTCGGTTTGGATTTAGGTGTGTTCTCATCCGGCTCCTTCGGTAGTTCCGGCTCGGTAACTATCGGCTTCACTTCAGGTGCCTGTGGCTTATAAATAGATGTATAAGTATAAGT
>CAZLSN010000107.1:2995-3271 GCA_964562265.1 uncultured Oscillospiraceae bacterium | reverse complement strand
AGCGCATCCTTGGTAAGGATGAGGTCGGCAGTTCGAATCTGCCCAGCAGCTCCAAAAATCGGGTATCCCATCGGGATACCCGATTTTTGCATATTGCGACAGAACGAACTGCCGACCTCGTATGCCGTCAGGCATATAAATTCAAATCCGGCATCACAATGTATCGTGCGCAAGCACGATGCGTTGTGGCAGTTCGAATCTGCCCAGCAGCTCCAAAAATAGGGTATCCCATCGGGATACCCGATTTTTGCATATTGCGACAGAACGAACTGCCGA
>CAZLSN010000107.1:0-2895 GCA_964562265.1 uncultured Oscillospiraceae bacterium | reverse complement strand
CCTCGTATGCCGTCAGGCATATGTTTCGCTGTTTTTGAATACGGCTTCTATGTCTCCGTCCTCAGTCAAGGCAAAACCGATAGTACCGTTCGCATCCATATACAGTTGTTTGCCTTGTAATTTATCTACTGATTGCGGAGTTACCGCCCATCCGTTTTTAGCGTCTGCTATTCTTGCGGCGTTTAAGGCATTAGAAAAAGCGGTGCTGTCAGCGTCGAAGTTTTGCAACTCCGTCGCAACAACACCGCTTGCCTGTAAAGCCGTCTTAACACGGATTAAATGCTCTCGAGAAAGCTCTTGATATCCTCGTCCGTTCTCGACTGTCCCCGCATTTCGTCTATCAAAAATTGGTCTTCCGGAAACTCCGTCAGCCATTCCGCTATCCATTCGGTCGCCGTCATTTACAGCACCTCCGTTCTTGTTATTAGTATAAGGAGCATTTGCGGTGTTGTCAATATATCGACATTTGTCTGTGCATCTGCAATGCTTATATTGCCGTCAGACGATATAGCGGAATCAACGGCGGCGGTCACGCTTGCCTCGGTAGTGTTGACCGTGCCTGTGCTTTGCAAATCTTTTAGGGCTTGAGTTAACGCTGCCTTTGTTCCCTGCTTTGATCTTGCAATCATCGCTTGTGCGGCGGCATAGTTGCTGCTCGCTCCATTGGCTGTGGCACCCTGATTTACACCTTGCCACGCTGCGTTTTTCCCGCTTTGCTCTAAGTGCCGCAGTCGCCAATCATTCATCTCCTGAGACTGTTGGAAATTCATCTGAGTGTTGCCGAGCATATAATATTTATATACAAAAGAAAAGAGAGAAAAGAAACTCTCCTCCTCTCGGTTATATATTATTCAATCTGTCAAGGAAGAATTTCGGTGTTTGTAGATTTTGCACAATCTGCAACACCCTGTTTTGAGAAAATCTCCAAAGGCGAAAATAATGCTTAACATACTTGATTGAGTATGCTATTATCACAAGCGCAGACCCCTGAACGACACACGAAAGGAGCTAAACATATGCCAACAGAAGCAGAACGCCAAGACACAAGGAAAGCAATGCTGTATGATTTGCAAAAAATCATATTAAGCACGCCGGAGCTTGACCCCGAAACTGTAAAAGTAATCATAAAAATAATGGACGATTATATCAGTGTTGCAAACTAAAAATGAAAGGAGGGCGTAAGCCCTCCGCAAAAAGGAGATGACCGGCAACGGCGAGGAAAACCACCACCAGCACCGAAGTTAAACGGCGATACAACGGTCGAATGTACGGCAAAATACAAGCGGAATTACCCAAAGACACCGTTAACGCTTTTAGGGCGAAATGCAAAGACAAAGGGGTGTCGCAAGCATCCATATTACTCACCGCTATCGAAGAATTTTTAAGGGACTAAGCTCCCTTAAAAATATACATACTCAATCGAGTATGTCAAAGAAAGGAGAAAAATCATCATGAAATACTTCACCGGAATAACAACTCTCGACGACCTCAAAGCAGCTTACCGCCGTTTGGCGATGAAGCACCATCGGGGCACCCGTTTTTGCATTATTTGCACGATTTTGCACCCTTGTTCTTATGAAAAATCAACAGGAACTATGCTCGGTGTATGAATATTTTTGTTTTTCCCTGCGAAAATTTGATGTTGACTATCCAATATTGACTGTGGTATATTCAGAAAAGCGGCAAATTAATGCAGAATATTCAGCGAAACTATGAATAAATATCCGCGATTTTGAGCTTTTGGGCAAAATACACAGACTTGCAGCCGCGATTTCAAAAAACTTGCTGCAAAAAATCGCATTTTGCGCATTGCTAAACTGAAAAATACATGCTATAATAATTTATCTTTATTCTGTGGACATATGTATATTTTCACATCACTGATTTAAAGTGATACCAAGAGAGGATGAACACGATGGAGTTCGGCAAGATGCCGTATGAGCGTCCGGATACAGAGGCGGTAAAAAAGCAGATAAGCGAGCTGACGGAGAAGCTCCGCGGCGCAAAGAGCTATGATGAGGCAAAAGCGGCATTTATCGAGTGCGATACACTCAATCGCCATTTTGAGACGCTGATAAGCCTTGCGACCATCCGCCACTCCATTGATACGAGGGACGCCTTCTACGATGAAGAGCGCAAGTTTTACAATTCTGTCCTCCCCGAGATCGAGGAATATTTCCAGCTTTGGACGAAGGCACTTCTGGAGTCGCCGTATCGTGAGGAGTTTTCGAAGGACTACGGCGAGATCATGTTCATAAACGGTGAGATAGCGCTCAAGCGCTTTTCTCCCGAGATCATACCCGAGATGCAGAAGGACAACGACCTTGCTCAGGAGTATGAAAAGCTGCTTGCCTCCGCTCAGATCCCCTTTGAGGGCGGAGTTTATACCATCAGTCAGATGCAGCCGTTCAAAAACGATGCCGATGACGAGCGCCGCTTAGCCGCATGGAAGGCCGAGGGTCAGTGGTATAAGGACAATCAGGAGAAGCTTGACGGTATTTACGATGAGCTGGTCAAGCTCCGTGATACGATGGGCAAGAAGCTCGGCTATGAAAACTTCGTTCAGCTCGGCTACTATAACATGGGCCGCAACTGCTACGATAAGCACGATGTCGAGAAGTTCCGTGACGCCGTTGTGAAGTACATAGTACCGCTGGCGGAGGAGATATATAAGGATCAGGCGAAGCGACTCGGCAAGAGCTATCCCATGAGCTTTGCCGACAATGCATTGACCTTCCGCTCCGGCAATGCAAAGCCCTGCGGCGATGCAGATGCGATACTGGCACACGGCAAACGCTTTTACGATGAGCTGTCCCCCGAGACCTCGGAGTTCTTCAACACGATGCTCGACGATAAGCTCATGGATCTGCTCTCCACCGAGGGCAAGGAGGGCGG
>CAZLSN010000106.1:0-3297 GCA_964562265.1 uncultured Oscillospiraceae bacterium | reverse complement strand
TCAATATGAAAAAGCTGATTTTACTCATAGTCGTATTTTGCCTTGTGCTGTGCGTATTCACCGCCTGCGATCCCGACCGTGGCGGAGTGTCCGACGACCCCGACGGCGAAATGACGCCCTCCCCCGATGTCAGTGCGTCACCGAAGGTCACTCCCTCACCGAATGTAAGCCAATCCCCCGCTCCGTCAAATCCGGTAACTCCGTAACATCGGCAAAAAACGGCAGTATAAGGAGGCTCCTTATACTGCCGTTTTAACTTTTGATTAAGCATTGGAGGAAAGTCGAACTTATCGTGATTTTTCAGTTTTCCACTGCAGGGAGATTCCACTTATAGACGGTGGCGAGGACTCGCAGGACGACGATCACGCCCATTCCCAGCAGTGCGGACAAAAGCTCGTTTGCACCGACACTGTACAGTCCCCAATAAACGCCGCCGCCGATCAGCGACGCAACGGCATAGATGCGCTTGCGCAGCACTTTCGGCATAGTGTTTATCATCATATCACGCAACATACCGCCGCCGACACCCGTACACATACCGAGTATGAGTATGAGCAGGACATTGTCACTCTGCTGCATCGCCGTATTCATACCGGACACCGTGAACACCGCAAGACCCACTGCATCGAAGATATTGTTGATGCTGTCCAGCTTATCACGGTGCTTGCGGTACTTTTCCTTGCGGATATATGCATCGGCGAAAACTATCAGCGCCGCAATGACCGCAACGGCAAAGTATACATAGCTCACAAACATCTTGGGCGGGGTCTGACCGAGGAGCAGGTCTCTTATGACGCCGCCGCCGAGCGCAGTTATGACGGCGAGAAATATGACGCCGAAAAGGTCGGCTTTGTGCTCCAGTGCCGCCATCGCACCGGACACGGCGAATGCCGCCGCTCCGATGATCTCAAGTATATATATAAGCTCGGCCATCAGACATTGAACCTGAACAGCGTTACATCGCCGTCGTGCATCACATAGTCCTTGCCCTCTGACCTTAAAAGGCCCTTTTCCTTGGCTGCGGTCATGGTGCCGCAGGCTTTGAGGTCGTCGAATGCGACGATCTCGGCACGGATGAAGCCGCGCTCGAAATCGCTGTGTATCTTGCCCGCTGCCTGAGGTGCCTTGGTGCCTTTCTTTATCGTCCATGCACGGCACTCATCTGCTCCGCAGGTGAGGAAGGATATGAGACCGAGAAGGGAGTATGAGGTCTTTATCATGCGGTCGAGTCCGCTCTCGCTCATGCCGAGTTCTTCAAGGAACATCTCCCGCTCATCGGCGTCCAGAGTGGCGATCTCCGCCTCAAGCTTTGCGCATATGGGCAGCACCTCGGCATTTTCGGCCTCGGCTATCGCACAAAGCTCCTTGTAATATGCATTGCTTTCGTAGTCGGCAACGCCGTCCTCGTCCATGTTTGCGGCATAGATGATGGGCTTTATGGTGAGCAGATCGCTTGTTGCGATGAGCTCCGCATCGTCGGGATCACATTCGAAGCTGCGAACCGATCTGCCCTCGTTCAAATGTTCCAGAAGTGCGGAAAAGACCTCCGCCTCATGCAGATACTTCTTGTCGCCCTTGGCGTTCTTGTTCGCCTTTTCGATGCGGCGCTGAACCATCTCCATATCCGCCATGATAAGCTCAAGGTCGATGATCTCGACATCGCGCTTGGGGTCTGTGCCGCCTTCGACATGGATGACATTCTCATCGTCAAAGCATCTGACGACATGGACTATGGCATCGGTGTTGCGGATGTTTGAAAGGAACTTGTTGCCGAGGCCTTCGCCCTTGCTTGCTCCCCTGACGAGTCCCGCAATATCGACGAATTCTATGACGGCGGGGGTGTACTTCTTCGGCTCATAGAGCTTTGCGAGGAAGTCCAGCCTCTCATCGGGGACGCTGACCATGCCCACATTCGGCTCAATTGTGCAGAAGGGATAGTTCGCACTCTCTGCCCCTGCGTTGGTTATCGCGTTAAACAGCGTTGACTTTCCGACATTCGGCAAACCCACGATACCTAATTTCATATATATCAAAACTCCTTTGTATTTCGTTTTGCGGATGCATTCGGTGGCGACATGCATACAATAACATCTTACTTTAACACAAAAAAATGCCTATTTCAATACCTTCCGATCATTTGATGCCCACCTATCGGACATAAAAAGAGCGGCACCATAAGGGTACCGCCGAGTGCGTTATTTGGCGTTTGTTTTCAGGAAATGCACTGCCGGTATCTGCAAAAGCAATATCAAGATCGGAACAGCAACAAACCATGTCGGTTGCCGCAAAGCAGCAAGTGCAATAATGTTGATCCTTTCTTCGCTATATGGGGAACTTTTTGCATTCTCCTGCAGCAATTTGTTCCCTAGATTTCAACAGATATTCACAAACGGCACAACAGTTTTGTAAGCACACAAACCATCATGTGGAAATAGTGCCAAAACCGAATTCAGCACAGAGCCAAACAAAAAGAAAGGCTACGAGAAAAAATCTCGTAGCCTTTGGGATCATTAAACTAAAATTACTTTTCGTCCTTTATCGCTGCCTGTGCTGCGGCGAGGCGGGCGATGGGAACGCGGAAGGGACTGCATGAGACATAGTCGAGGCCCACTCTGTGGCAGAATTCCACAGAGCTGGGATCGCCGCCATGCTCACCGCAGATACCGAGGTGAATATCGGGGCGGGTCGCTCTGCCCAGCTTGCAGGCTATATCGACAAGCTTGCCGACGCCCTTCTGATCGATCTTCGCAAACGGATCGTTCTCGTAGATCTTCTTGTCGTAATATGCATCGAGGAACTTGCCTGCGTCGTCACGGCTGAAGCCGAAAGTCATCTGAGTGAGGTCGTTGGTGCCGAAGGAGAAGAACTCCGCTTCCTTGGCTATCTCGTCTGCGGTTATCGCAGCTCTGGGGATCTCGATCATGGTGCCGACAAGGTACTCCATCTCGATGCCGGACTCGGCGATGAGCTTATCTGCCTCTGCGGTGACGATGTCCTTAACATACTTGAGTTCCTTGACCTCGCCTACGAGGGGGATCATGATTTCGGGGATCATCTCCCAATCGGGGTGTGCCTTCCTTATATTCAGCGCAGCCTTTATGACCGCTCTGGTCTGCATTGCCGCGATCTCGGGATAGGTTACTGCAAGGCGGCAGCCTCTGTGTCCCATCATGGGGTTAAACTCATGAAGGGAAGCAATGAGTGCTTTTATTGCCTCAACGCTCTTACCCTGTGCCTTTGCCAGTGCCTCAATGTCGGCTTCCTCGGTGGGTACGAACTCGTGGAGAGGAGGATCGA
>CAZLSN010000105.1:0-3310 GCA_964562265.1 uncultured Oscillospiraceae bacterium | reverse complement strand
ATGACGGTACCGTAGGCAGAGCGGCAGTACCCTCCGGTGCATCCACCGGTATGTACGAGGCCTGTGAGCTCCGTGACGGCGACAAGGGCCGCTATCTCGGTAAGGGCGTCACCAAGGCTGTTGAAAATGTCAACGGTGAGATCGCAGAGGCAATGGTGGGACTTAATGTTCTCGATCAGACCGGTATCGACAAGATGCTCATCGAGATCGACGGTACCCCCAACAAGACCCGCCTCGGTGCAAACGCCATCCTCGGCGTTTCCCTCGCCTGTGCAAGAGCAGCGGCGGAAGCCACCGGCCAGAGCCTTTACAATTATATCGGCGGCGTAAACGCAAAGACCCTGCCTTGCCCCATGATGAATGTCTTAAACGGCGGCGCACATGCAACCGGCTCCAATGTCGATATTCAGGAGTTCATGATAATGCCCGTAGGTGCCGAGAGCTGGAAAGAAGCTCTGCGTATGTGTGCAGAGGTATTCCATGCGCTCAAGAAGGTAGTCCCCGCATCCGGCGTAGGCGATGAGGGCGGCTACGCTCCCAACCTCGACTCCGATGAGGACGCACTCAAAGCACTTGTCGCCGCAATGGAAAAGGCAGGCTACAAGCCCTATGAGGACTTCATGATAGCAATAGACGGTGCGGTTTCCGACTGGTACGACGAGAACGACAAGTGCTACCACCTGCCCAAGAGAGGCACCGTTATGACCAGCGCCGAGATGGTAAATATGTGGGCGGATTTCGTTGAGAAGTACCCCATCATCTCCATTGAGGACGGTATGGGCGAAAATGACTGGGAAGGCTGGCAGCTCATGACCAAGACCCTCGGTCACAAGATCCAGATCGTCGGCGACGACCTTTTCGTTACCAACACCGAGAGGATCAAGAAGGGCATAGAGCTCAAGGCGGCAAACTCCGTTCTAATTAAGCTCAACCAGATCGGCACCCTCACCGAAACCCTTGATGCCATCCAGATGGCACACCGTGCAGGCTGGACAGCGGTAGTATCCCACCGCTCCGGTGAGACCGAGGATACCACGATAGCCGACATCTCCGTAGGCGTAAACGCAGGTCAGATCAAGACCGGTGCCCCCAGCCGTACCGACCGTGTTTGCAAGTACAATCAGCTTCTCCGCATCGAGGAAGAGCTTTTCGACGCAGCCCAGTACCCCGGCAAGAGCGCATTCTTCTCCATTAAGTAAAATATGTTGAAATAACGGCACCTCCTGAAGGTGCCGTTTTTCATGCTTGCCATTTGGACTGTACTGATATAAAATTCGGTTGAGGTGATAACATGACCGAAAAGCTTTATTACAAGGACAGCTACATAAGAGACTTTACCGCAAAGGTCATATCCTGCACCGAGGAGAGAACGGGCTATGCGGTCGAGCTTTCTCGCACTGCATTCTTTCCGGAGGGCGGCGGTCAGGCTGCCGATACGGGAGTTATTGGCGATGCCGCAGTCTCCGATGTTCGGGAGAAGGGCGACAGAATATATCATTATGTCAACCAACCACTGAGCGTCGGCGGCGAATATGACTGTGCGATTGACTGGGAGCAGCGATACCGCAGGATGCAGGATCACAGCGGTGAGCATATCGTGTCCGGCATCGTCCACTCGAAATTCGGCTTTAACAATGTCGGATTCCACATGGGGCAGGACTTTGTCACGATCGACTTCGACGGCGATCTTTCAAAGGAGCAGCTTTCGGAGGTCGAAAGGGCGGCGAATGAGGCTGTTATGCGTGACCTTACGATTAACACCCGCTTTCCCGATCCCGATGAGCTTTCGTCGCTTTGCTACCGCAGCAAGCTGGAGCTAACGGAGAATGTCCGTCTTGTCGAGATCGAAAACACCGACCTTTGCGCCTGCTGCGCTCCGCATCTTAAAAGCACTGCCGGAGTAGGCATCGTGAAGATACTCGATTCCGAACGCCGCAGAAGAGGCGGCGAGGGCGTGAGAATCAGCATGCTTTGCGGATTTCGTGCATATGAATATCTTGCGGAGATGCAGAGAAACAACGACGCCGTATCTGCTTCATTGTCCGCAAAGCGCCTTGAAACGGCGCAGGCGGTCGAACGCGTTTGCGCCGAACTCGAACGGCAGAAGCACAAAATGACGGAGTTGGAGCTTGCGCTCTCCGAGAGTATTGCGCTTCTTGTGCCGCAGGACGAGAGGATCTGCATTTTCGAGAACAGACTCGGTGAGGCGGCAAGGCGTGAACTAATAAACAGGCTCGTGAAAAAATGCGGCATCGCTGGAGTGTTTTGCGGCGACGATGAGACAGGCTATTCCTACATTATCGGAAGCGAAACAACAGACCTCAAGGCGAACGCAAAAACCGTAAACGAAGCCCTCGGAGGCAGGGGAGGGGGCCGCCGCGAGATGATAAGCGGAAGATCGCCTCTTAAGGCCTACGAGATCGAAAAATCGTTCAAAGAAATGAAGCTTTTGACATAAACGCCCAAACTGTCAAACAAAAACCACTGTCTATTCAGTGAAAATGTCGATTTTGTTAGCAAATTGCAATTGACAATAATGTGACATTTTGATAAAATGTACAGGTAATATAGGGTGGAGTAAGCCCTTAAAAGAACACACCAAAATTTTTTATTTATGGGGGGTTATCCGTGAGAGACCTTAAGCACCTGATTTACTTTGAGAATTTGCTTCAGGAAGCCAACAACGAGTTGGTTCAGAAAGCAAAGGCTGATGGACTTCGTGCGATCGGCTACACCTGCTTCTTTATGCCTGAAGTGCTTCTCGACCTGCCCGGCTGCTTCTCCGTTCGCCTGAGAGCACCCAACTGTGCAGACCCCAGCATGGCGACCTATTACATGTCCGCTCGTGTTTGCCACTACGGACGCAGCCTTCTCGAGCGTGCACTCGAAGGCGGTTACAACTTCCTCGATGCCCAGATGGCAACCGAGACCTGCACCGTCACCTGCCGCTTCCAGGAGCACATCAAGCAGAAGAAGCTCGACTCCGTCAAGGATATGCGCATCATCGACAACGATGATTTCTTCTGTGAATTCTGCGATGTTCCTTTTAAGAACAGCGAAAACGATTACGAGTACTACCATGATCAGCTCAAGGCCCATGTCCTCGGCAATCTGCATGAGAACTTCGGCATTGATGTATCCGACGAGGCACTCAAGACAGCTATCAAGCAGCATAACGAAGTCTGCAAGATCATCAACGAGATCGGCGATATGCGCAAGGCTGCAAATCCCGTCATCACCGGCTATGAGTTCCATGTCATCCAGCTCGTCTCCCTCGTTTGCCCGAAGAAGTACATACTTCCCTATCTGA
>CAZLSN010000104.1:0-3495 GCA_964562265.1 uncultured Oscillospiraceae bacterium | reverse complement strand
CTACCGTAAAGGCGATCATCGACATCGGCGGCCAGGACGTTAAGGGCATCAGCATTGATACCGACGGCACCGTAAAGAACTTCGCAATGAACGATAAGTGCGCAGCAGGTACCGGCCGCTTCTTCGAGGCAATGGCTCGTTCCTTCGAGATGACTCTTCCCGAGTTCTCCAAGCTGGCTCTGACTGCAAAGAATGTCATCCCCATCACCGCACAGTGCACCGTTTTCGCAGAGTCCGAGGTTATCACCCTCGTCGGCGAAGGCAAGCCCATGGATGAGATCGCAGCAGGTATCGAGATGGCAGTTGCAAAGCGCTGCTTCGTTATGGCAAAGAAGGCCGGCGCAAGCGACAGCATCACCCTTACCGGTGGCTGTGCAAAGAACGAGGGTCTGAAGGACGCTATCGAGCGCGTACTTAAGCTGAAGGTCATCAACCTCAAGACCGACCCCCAGCTCATGGGTGCACTCGGCGCAGCAGAGTATGCTCGCCAGAAGGGTCTTGCAAAGAAGTAATTTTTAGTTACGCATTAAGAGCGTGCTCCTCTTTATTGCGTCAGCCCGAATTGTCAGACTGTACAAGTCTTAACTGCCACGCTTTTAATAAGTGCGTGGCAGTTTTTTAGTTACGCATTAAGAGCGTGCTGCTCTTTATTGCGTTAGCCCGACAGGTAACATCGTACGAGTTTTAACTTCATCGATTTAATAGCGTAGTGCAGTTTTGAACAGTACAAACTTTGCCGTTGTACGAGACGGTTTTGCCACGCTTTCAACAGGTCGGACTGAGCATTAAAAATCAAAAATTCAAACTGCCGACAGTTTTGTCGGCAGTTTTTTGTATTCAAGCTAATAAAACTATTGCTTTCTTCATACACTGTTATCGGTGATGAAAAATGAAATTCAATGCTAAAGCATTTGCAGTGAGCCTTCTGATTCCGCTTGCGCTGGGCGGCATTGCGGCGTATCTCACGCAGGACAGCATGGTGATGTTCGAGTACATCGAAAAGCCGCCGCTTTCCCCTCCGCAATGGCTCTTTCCGATCGCATGGTCTGTTCTCTATGTGCTGATGGGCATAGCTTCGTATATCGTTTACAGGTCGCACAAGCCCAAGACTCAAAAGTGCAGGGCACTGCTCATCTACGCCTTGCAGCTTGCGCTGAATTTTGCGTGGCCGCTCATATTTTTCAACGCAGGTGAGTTTCTTTGCGCGCTCCTTTGCATTGCGGTGATGCTGGTTTTGATAATCACTGCGACCGTGTGCTTCTTTAAAATCGACAAAACGGCAGGGATACTACTGCTGCCCTATGTCCTTTGGACCGCCTTTGCGACCTACCTAAACTACGGCATTTACATTCTCAACCGATAAATTTTTCAAGGCTTTTTCTTGTCAAAAGACTTATAAAATGCTACTATTAAAGAAAAAGCAACGGAGGTAAGGTCATGGGCGATTACAGCAGAGAATATCTCGAACTGCTATCGGAAAAATACCCCGATGAGGCGGCAGTCTGCTCCGAGATAATCAATCTTCGGGCGATACTTGCGCTGCCTAAGGGGACGGAGCATTACATAAGCGATCTGCACGGCGAATACGGTGCCGTTCGGCACATTTTGAACAATTGCTCCGGCGTTATTTCCGAGAAGGTACACAGACTTTTTGCCGATGAGATCGGTGAGGAAGCCTGCCGACGCCTTTGTTCGCTGATCTACTACCCCAGAGAGGAATTGAGCCAGCTCCGTGAAGAGGGGAACCTCGGCGATGATGAGCTGCGTGACTTCATCGTTAAGCTGCGTCAGCTTTGTGAAATGCTGTCAAGCAAGTACACAAGGGGCTATGTCAGAAAGCAGATGCCCGAAAAGTGGAGCTTTGTACTCGATGAGCTGCTGCATATGCAGCGTGACGAATACGGCAATCAGGAGCATTACCGCAACGCCCTCCTTGAGGGCATAATCGAGACCGGTGCTCAGGATGAGCTGATCGTTGCGATGGCGGAGCTTATAAAGCGTCTTGCAGTGGACAGGCTGCACATTGTCGGCGATATTTTCGACAGAGGCCCCGAACCCGCAAGGCTTCTCGATTCGCTGATGCAGCACCCCAACATCGACATTCAGTGGGGAAATCACGACATTCTGTGGCTGGGTGCGGCATCCGGAAGCCCCGCATGTGTGTTCACCGTTCTGCGCATCTCCGTTGACTATGACAATATGGACACACTCGGCCGCCGATACGGTATATCCCTGCGTCCGCTGATGGCGTATGCACAGCGGCACTACGGCGCCTCCGATAAGGCAACACTGCACCGTGCGCTGAACATCCTCTGCTTTAAGCTTGAGGGCAGGATCATAAAACGGCACCCCGGCTACGGTATGAACGGCAGACTGATGCTTGAGCGCATTAACTTTGACGACTACACGGTGCGGCTTGACGAGGGAACCTATCCCTTAAACCACCGTCAGTGGGACACGGTTGACAGAGGAGATCCGTACAGTCTGCTGCCCGATGAGGTCGAGCTTATAAACGAGTATGTCGGCATGTTCCGTGAAAGCCAGTCACTTCGCCGCCACATGGACTTCATATATAAGTGCGGGAGTACATACCTTTGCTGCAACGGCAATCTGCTCTATCACGGCTGCATACCAATGACAAAGGACGGAGAGTTTGCAAAGGTTCGTCACGGTGGAGTGTGGTACTCCGGAAAGAGCCTTATGGATTACGCCGATGCCATAGTCAAATGCGGCTGGGCAAAGGGCGATGAATCCACCCTCGACATGATGTGGTATCTCTGGTGCGGCAACGACAGCCCATTCTCGGGCAGAGTTTTCCACACCTTCGAGAGAGCGGTAATCGACGACAAAAGCACATGTGCAGAGCCGAAGAATCCCTACTTCGATTTCTGGGAGGATGAGGGCGTTGCGAGGATGATACTGTCCGAGTTCGGTCTCGACCCCGAGAGCGGTCATATCATAAACGGTCATACCCCCGTCAAGGCGGTCAAGGGCGAAAGTCCGGTCAAGGCAAAGGGCAAGCTGTTTATCATAGACGGTGGCTTCTGCAAGGCGTATCAGAAGACCACGGGCATCGCCGGTTACACTCTGGTGTACAATTCCCACGGGCTGAAGATAAAGGCGCACAGGGGCTTTGACGGCATTGCAAGCGTTTTGAAAGACAATGCCGACATCGAATCCGAAGCTGCGCAGATAGAGCGTTTTTCGAGCAGAAGATATATAAGAGACACCGACGACGGTGAGCGTCTGCTGAAAAGGATCGATGCTCTGGGTGAGCTTCTTAACGCATACCGATCCGGCGAGATCCCCGAAAAAAGGCAATAAAACACGAAAAATCAGCTTAAGCTGCAAAGACACACGAAGCATGCACCGAAACAGCAAAAAAGCTTGCGAAAATGCGAATTTTTAGGTTGACAAGTGTGTGCTGTTTAGCTATAATATTTTAGCGACTATGGAGAGGTGTGCTATGCTGCTTGATCTGAGAGAGATAATCGA
>CAZLSN010000103.1:0-3572 GCA_964562265.1 uncultured Oscillospiraceae bacterium | reverse complement strand
ATTCCCCCAAGCTTCGCCCCGTGAGAGAGGGCGGCTTCTGGAAGCAGTTTGCCTCGACCTTCAACTTCAAACGCTTTATCGCAAACCGTGAGCTTGCACTCGTGTTTTTGACTCTGTGCATATTCTTCATCGGCTATAACTGCTACTTCATCCACATTATGAACTGGATGAACTACACCCTCGGCTTTACCGACCCCAGCCTCATCCTCGGCATACCCCTTGTTCTGGCGATGCTCATCTCGATACCGTTTATCAAGGTCATAAACAATAAGCGTGTACCCGATGTCGCTGCCTTTGCAACGATACTGAGCATCGCAGGCTGCATTTTCATCTACTTCATCGTCGGCTCACTTGCGGGCAGCCTCGATACCGAGAACGCACTGTCGCTTAATAACTGGCCCTGCTTCCTTGGTATAATCTTCGTCGGTGTCGGCTATGTCGTGTTTATGCAGTCCATGACGGTGTGGATGAAGCGACTCTATCCCGAGGAGCACAGGGGACAGTTCGAGGGCATACGCATACTGTTCTTCGTGTTCTTCCCGATGATAGCGGGGCCGCTGCTTGCAGACCCCATTTGCCGTATCTTCGGTGAAAAGGTGTACCAAGTCGTTGATGGCGGAAATCTCGTGTTTGTAACGGCAAGCGAGGCAACGCAGATGGGCTACGACATAAGCACGATAGCCGAAGGCTACCTGCCGGTGAATGAGCTGTTTATCGCCGCGGCGATAGTCTCTGCCCTCGCCCTCATCCCCATGGCAAAGGCGGCAAAGCTTTATAAAGCCAGAAACGCAAAATGAGATATAATATAACAGACAATGCTTAGATAAGCATTGTCTGTTTTTTTATTTCATCTTTTTGACCTTCTTTTGCGGAACGGGGGTCAGCCGCTCCAATATCCCGATGACGCTTTCGCAAAGCTGAGGATCCTCGATGTCGAGGACATAGTACTCCTTGGCGTTTGCATACGGATATCCGATAGCAGCACCGCTCATGAGCGGCTCCAGCTCCGGAAACTTCTTCACGAACACGGTATCGTCGCACAGGAGCAGTATCGGTTTATCGTTCAGATACACCATATACTCACCGAACATTTTGCGGTAGCGAAGACCCGAATAGTCGTGGAGCTGATCGAGAACAAAGTCGAGGTATTCCTTAGATGTAGCCATTACGCCATGAGCTGCTCCATCTCGTCGATGAGCTCACCGAACAGGGACAGAGCCTCGTTTACGGGGGCGGGGGTACTCATATCGACACCCGCGATCTTCAGCAGGGAGATGGGATCGGTGCTGCTGCCGCCGGAGAGGAAACGCTTGTAATCTGCAACTGCGGTCTCACCCTCCTTGAGGATGCGGTTTGCAATGGCGACTGCGGCGGAGAAGCCGGTAGCGTACTGGAAAACATAGTAATTGTAGAAGAAGTGCGGTATTCTTGCCCATTCGAGAGCGACGCCGTCGTCACTCACCATATCGGGTCCGAAGTAGAGCTTGTTGAGCTCAAGGTACTTTGCGCTCAGAGCATCGGCGGTGAGGCTTTCACCTGCCTCTGCCATCTTGCCCATGTAAAGCTCGAACTCGGCAAACATCGTCTGACGGTAGACGGTGCCCTTGAACTGATCGAGGAAGTGATTGATGAGGTAAGCACGATCCTTCTTGTCCTCGGTCTTGGAGAGCAGGTGACGCATGAGCAGGATCTCGTTGCAGGTGGATGCGACCTCTGCGACGAAGATGACATAGTCGGAGGTGTTAACGGGCTGATTACGGGTGCTCAGATAGCTGTGCAGAGCGTGACCCATCTCATGTGCGAGGGTGAACTGGCAATCGAGATTGTCCTTGTGGTTCAGGAGAACATAGGGGTGGGGACGTGCCGCACCGGAGGAATACGCACCGCCTCTTTTGCCGACGTTCTCGTAAACGTCGATCCAGCGATTTTCAAAGCCCTCCTTGAGCATTGCGACATAGTCGTCACCGAGGACATGAAGTGCCTCCAAAACGGTCTCCTTGGCTTGCTCATAGCTTATCTCCGATGCGGCATCTGCGACGATCGGAGTGTAGACATCGGACATATGCAGCTCGGAAACGCCGAGGAGCTTCTTACGCAATGCGACATAGCGGTACATCTTGTCCATATTGGCGTGAACGGCATCGATGAGATTGAGATACACGGCAACGGGGACTTCGGTCTCATCGAGGGATGCCTCGAGGGTGGAACCGTATTTTCTGGCGTTTGCAAAGAAGCAAAGCTGCTTGAACTGAGAGTCGAGGGTCGAGGCGATGGTGTTTTTATACTCACCGAGGCGACCGTAATAGGTGTCGAAAACCTTTTTGCGGAAGGCTGCGTCGCTATTCTCAAGCAGGGGAACGAAGCTTCCGTTTGTGAGCTGATGAGAAACGCCGTCACCGTCCACAACGTCGGGGAACTTAAGCTCTGCGTTGCGGAAGATGCTGCCTATCTGCTCCGGTGCGTTTGCCATCTCGCCCGCTGCGGCGAGGAGAGTTTCGCACTCGGGAGAGAGGATGTGAGCCTTCTTGCGGCGCATCTGATAGATGCTGCGGCGGTAGGTCTCAAGCTCAGGACAGGCTGCATAGAAGCCATCCAAGGTCTCATCGGAGATGAGCATGATCTCGGGAGCGGCAAAGGCGTTTGCGCTGCTTACGCCGACATAAACACTCATCGCCTTGCTGCGCATATCCTGATAAAAGCTGTTGCCGGTGTCTTCATCGCTGTGGCAGCTTGCGTAGCCGAAAAGCTTGCCGAGGCGGATGGACATCTCATCGGTGAGCTTAAAATAATCAAGGAGCATTTCGGCGCTCTCTGAGAGCTTGCCCTTGAATTTGAGTATGCTTTCGGGGGCGGTCTTGAGGCTTTCGTATTCCGAACGCCAAAGCTCGTCACTTTCAAAAATGTCTTTGAGGTTCCAGGTGTACTGCTGTTCGACTTCGCTGCGCTTTACAATGGGTCTGGACATGGGGGATCCTCCTTATATTAAACTTTGTATGCCACGGCGTCGGTGAGCTCAAGGTCGAGACCCGACGAGGCGGTGTAGCTGTTGAGCTTTCTGCAAATGCTCTCGGACTTCATGTTGAGGAACTTGACGGTGAGGGCGTCCTTGCGGGACTGGCTCATGGCGGAAACAAGGGTCTTAATAAGCTTCTTCGCAAGCTCCGGATTTGCGCTGACGGCCTTGCGAACGATAATGTTGGTGCCGTCGTCCTCCTGAAGTATCTTCAATATGTCGGGCAAGAAGCGATCGATGGTCTGATCGTAATCGATCTCGCTTACCTTAAAAGTCATTTCGATCATCAAATAAACCTCCGTAGAAAAATACACAATAAATTATATAGCACGAAAGGCGAATTTTCAAGCGATATATTGTCCGCCGAGTGCGATATCGGGCGTGGATGGGCAAAGCTTTAAGGAAAATTCACAATTCGGGGATAAGAAAACAAAAATTTGAGGCAAAAATATTGACAATCGGCTTTGAAACTGTTATTATCTTAAAGCTGAACACAAAGGGAGCGCCCATGCGGGCGTAGTTCAATGGTAGAACACCAGCCTTCCAAGCTGGATACGTG
>CAZLSN010000102.1:0-3654 GCA_964562265.1 uncultured Oscillospiraceae bacterium | reverse complement strand
TCGAGGCACGCAAGCCCAAGAAGATGGCAGTCCTGTCCGAGACCTCCGGCACCGTATCCATCGAGGAGACCAAGAAGGGCGCACTGTTTGCGATCAGCGTTATAAACGAAGCCGAGGGCGATACCAAGGTCTACACCGTACCGCACTCCGCAGGCATACTTGTAAAGAACGGCAGCCATGTTGATAAGGGCGAAGCTCTTACCTCCGGCGCACTGAGTCCCCATGATGTCCTCCGTATAAGAGGCGTTGACGATGATGAGTTCGGCCGTCAGGGTGTCCGCAACTACATCATCCAGGAGGTTCAGAAGGTCTACCGTCAGCAGGGCGTTGACATCAACGATAAGCATATCGAGATCATCGTCCGCCAGATGATGCGCAAGGTCAAGGTCGAAGACGCAGGCAGCACCGAGCTGCTCTCCGGTGCCACCGTTGACATCGGTGAGCTCAAGGCGGCAAACCGTGCAATCGATGAGCGCATAGCGGCAGGTGAGGAGGGACTCACCAAGGCGACCTACACCCAGCTTCTCATGGGTATCACCAAGGCATCCCTCGCAACCGAAAGCTGGATGAGCGCAGCCTCCTTCCAGGAGACCACCAAGGTACTGACCGATGCTGCGATCAAGGCAAAGGTCGATCACCTCGTAGGCCTCAAGGAGAATGTCATCATCGGTAAGCTCATCCCCGCAGGCTCAGGACTTGCAATGTACCGTGACTTCGAGGAAAAAACCGATGATACCGCGGCAGCGGAAGCCGAAAGCTTCGTTGACCTCTCCGCACTTGTCGGACGCACCAACGCACTTTAATTCCAAAGAATCGAACAAACGACCGCAGTGTGTTCACTGCGGTCGTTTTACTATGCAATTTTGCAGAAAAAATGCTTAAAATAGTATCGTCTTTGTGCAAAAAAATCCTTGACTATTTTTGTGCAATCTGATAGAATTTTAGACCGTGTGGGGCTAATTGCGCCCAAAAAGCGCAAGTCCCGCAAAAACCTTGTTTTTTCAAGGAAATTTTTGAAGAAAGGAGTAATGAATTTTGCCTACATTTAACCAGCTGGTAAGAAAGGGCAGAGAGAAGGTTACCTACAAGTCCACCTCCCCCGCAATGCAGAAGGGTCTGAACACCCTCAAAAACTGCGAGACCGATCTGAGTTCTCCTCAGAAGAGAGGCGTCTGCACCGCAGTCCGTACCTCCACCCCCAAGAAGCCTAACTCCGCACTGCGTAAGATCGCCCGTGTTCGCCTGACCAACGGCTACGAAGTCACCGCTTACATTCCCGGTGTCGGCCACAATCTTCAGGAGCACAGTGTCGTAATGATCCGCGGCGGTCGTGTAAAGGACCTTCCCGGTGTTCGTTACCACATCATCAGAGGCACTCTCGACGCTCAGGGCGTTAACGGTCGTATGCAGTCCCGTTCCAAGTACGGTGCAAAGAGACCCAAGGCCGCAAAGAAAAAGTAATCATCAGCATCGCAAATTTTGCCCTGTTGTTATCATATAAGGGATAACCTCGGGGCGCAGACGGGGACGCTTTGGCGTCACCGAGTACCTGTGAAATCATTCTTTAATGAAGGAGGGAAGCAACAGTGCCCAGAAGAGGTAATGTTCCCAAGAGAGAAATTTTACCCGATCCTATGTATAACAGCGTGCTTGTTACCAAGCTCATAAACGCCATTATGCTGGACGGCAAGAAAGGTGTTGCTCAGAAGGTCGTATACGATGCTTTTGACATCATCAAGGAGAAGACCGGCAAGGAGCCCCTTGACGCCTTCACCGAGGCAATGAACAACATCATGCCCAGCCTGGAAGTCAAGGCTCGCCGTGTCGGCGGTGCAACTTACCAGGTCCCCATCGAAGTAAGACCCGCTCGTCGTCAGACTCTCGGTCTCCGCTGGCTCGTAGGCTATGCCCGCAAGCGCGGTGAAAAGACCATGAAGGAGCGTCTCGCCGGTGAGATCATGGATGCCTGCAACAATCTCGGTGCATCTGTCAAGAAGCGTGAAGACACTCACAAGATGGCAGACTCCAACAAGGCATTCGCACACTTCAGATGGTAATCTGAAACGGAGAAGATTATGCCCAGACAGTTTTCACTTGAAAAAACCAGAAACATCGGAATCATGGCTCATATCGACGCCGGCAAGACTACGACCACAGAGCGTATTCTTTACTACACCGGCGTAAACTACAAGATCGGTGAGACTCATGAAGGTACCGCAACGATGGACTGGATGGAGCAGGAGCAGGAGAGAGGTATAACCATCACTTCCGCAGCCACCACCTGCCATTGGAAAGATACCAGGATCAACATCATCGACACCCCGGGTCATGTGGACTTCACGGTTGAAGTCGAGCGTTCACTCAGAGTTCTCGACGGCTGCGTGACTGTGCTTTGTGCGAAGGGCGGCGTAGAGCCCCAGTCCGAGACGGTATGGAGACAGGCGGATCACTATAATGTCCCCAGAATGATATATGTCAATAAGATGGACATTATGGGTGCGGATTTCTTCAATGTTCTGAACATGGTTCATGACAGACTGAAGTGCAACGCAGTCCCCATTCAGCTCCCCATAGGTGCTGAGTCTGACTTTAGGGGTATAATCGATCTGGTGGAGATGAACGCCCGCATCTATTATGATGATCTCGGCAATGACATGCGTACCGAGGAGATCCCCGAGGATATGCGTGACCTCGCCGATGAGTATCGTATGAAGCTGCTTGAGGCGGTCTCCGACTTCGACGATGAGATAATGATGCTTTATCTCGAAGGCGAAGAAATCCCGCAGGATATGCTCCGTACCGCTATCAGAAAGGCAACCGTAAGCGTAAGCATGGTGCCTGTGGTGTGCGGAACATCCTATAAGAATAAAGGTGTGCAGAAGCTCCTCGATGCGATCGTGGATTATATGCCCTCTCCGCTGGATGTTCCGGCAATAAAGGGTACGAATCCCAAGACCGACGAGGAGGAGAGCAGGGAGTCATCCGATGACGCACCCTTCTCCGCACTGGCATTTAAGATCATGACCGACCCCTTTGTCGGCAGACTGAGCTTTTTCAGAGTGTACTCCGGTACACTGGAAGCCGGAAAGACGGTTATGAACTCTTCAAAGGGTCAGCGTGAGAGAATAGGCAGGATCCTGCTTATGCACGCAAACCACCGTGAAGATCTCAATATGGTCTACTCGGGAGACATCGCAGCGGCGGTCGGTCTTAAAAACACCACCACGGGCGATACTCTCTGTGACGAGAAGAACCAGATCATACTTGAGTCCATGGAATTCCCCGAGCCTGTCATCAGAGTCGCCATTGAGCCCAAGACCAAAGCCGGTCAGGAAAAGATGGCGATAGCCCTTCAAAAGCTGGCAGAGGAAGATCCGACCTTCAAGACCTATACGGATGAGGAATCGGGTCAGACCATTATAGCCGGTATGGGCGAGCTCCATCTGGAGATAATCGTTGACAGACTTCTTCGGGAGTTCAAGGTAGAAGCCAATGTCGGCAAGCCTCAGGTCTCTTATAAGGAGACCATCACCCGCAGTGCAACGGTCGATACCCGTTATGTCCGTCAGACAGGCGGTAAGGGTCAGTTCGCTCACTGTAAGATCATCGTCGAGCCCAATGAATCGGGCAAGGGATACGAGTTTATCAACAAGA
>CAZLSN010000101.1:0-3768 GCA_964562265.1 uncultured Oscillospiraceae bacterium | reverse complement strand
CCTGGGCACCGGCAAGGAGCAGCACATCACCATCACCTCCTCCACCAACATGTCCAAGGAAGACATCGACAAGGCGGTCAAGGAAGCCGAGATGTACGCAGCAGAGGACGCAAAGCGCAAGGAGGAGATCGACGTCCGCAATCAGGGTGATCAGATCGTATACCAGACCGAGAAGGCACTCGAGGACGCTGGCGACAAGATCGACCCCACCCTCAAGGGCGAGATCGAGAGCAAGCTCCAGAGCTTAAAGACCGCACTCACCGGTACCGATACCGAAGCCATAAAGAAGGCTACCACCGAGCTGACCGATGTTTTCGGCAAGATCTATGAGCAGGCACAGGCAGCGGGCTTTGACCCCTCTCAGGCCGGCGGCTGCGATCCCAACTGCGGCGGCGACTGCGGCAACGGTCAGGATTACTACGACGCAGACTACACCGTAGTCGATGACGACGACAAGAAGTGATCCTTAAAGCGAAATATCATGTGGGCGTACCCTGTACGCCCACATTTTGAGGTACGGTTATGGCAGAAAAAAGAGATTACTATGAGGTACTCGGCGTAAGCAAATCCGCTACCGAGGACGAACTCAAAAAAGCATACAGAAAGCTTGCCAAGGCAAACCACCCCGACCTCCATCCCGGTGACAAGGAATGTGAGGCACGCTTTAAGGAGATCAACGAGGCATACGAGATACTCTCCGACTCCGACAAGCGTGCGAAGTACGATCAGTACGGTCATGCGGCATTCGATCCGTCTCAGGGCTTCGGCGGCGGCGGTTTCGGCGGTTTCGGTGACTTTGGCGGCTTCGGCGGCTTCGGCGATATTTTCGGTGACATATTCGGCTTCGGCGGCGGCGCAAGGAACAGCAATGCCCCCCGCAAGGGCGATAACATCAGAGCCTCCGTGAATGTCAAATTCGAGGAAGCTGCCTTCGGCACCGTAAAAGAGATATTCATCGGCAGAGTTGAGCAGTGCCAGGATTGTAAAGGTACCGGCTGTCAGGAGGGTACGACCCCCGAAACCTGTAAGGAATGCGGCGGCTCCGGTATGGTAAAGACCACCCAGCGCACCCCCTTCGGCGCAATGCAGTCCAGCTCCCCCTGCCCCAAGTGCGGCGGCAGAGGCAAGGTCATCCATTCACCGTGCAAGACCTGCCGAGGCGCAGGCAGTGTCCGCAAGCAGATAAAGGAAGAGGTCAAGATCCCCGCCGGTATCGATGACGGTCAGACCCTTTCCAAGCGCGGCAAGGGCAATGCCGGTGTAAACGGCGGTCCCGCAGGCGATCTTCTTATCACCGTTATAGTACAGCCTCACTCCGTCTTTGAGCGTGAGGGCAGCTCCGTGCTTTTGGAGCAGGGCATTTCCTTCACTCAGGCCGCCTTAGGTGCCGAGATCGAAGTCCCGACGCTTGACGGCAAGGTTAAGCTTAACATCCCCGAAGGCACTCAGACAGGCTCGACCTTCAGGCTCAAGGGCAAGGGAATCCCATTCCTCAGAGGCAGCGGCAGAGGCGATCAGTTCGTCACCGTTCGTGTCACCGTGCCGAAAAACCTAAGCACCGCTCAGAAGGAGCTGCTGCGTCAGTTTGCGGCGGAAAGCGGCGAACATGCGGACGCAAAAGGCATCTTCGGCAAGAAGAAACGCTGATATAAAATTCACCGACAAGCAAAAAACATACGCTTATAGTATTAAATTCAGGCAGACAATGCCCCCGAAGCAGGGCGCATTGTCTGCTTTTTGTATGTACTGATTGAATAGCGGCATATAGACAAAACGCCTTACATCCCCAATAAGTGAAGCCAAGTATGATACACAGCGTTTTAACAATTGCCTGCGACGAATGAGAATATCGGGAACAAAACTCACACCGTAGAGGCTGGGTTTCCCGTCCCAATGTGTCGGAAGATGCTTCGGGCGGGAGGCGCGTCTCAATATGCAGTAATATCTAAATGCGGCATATTTTTTCTCCCCCAAGTTTTCAATACGGCAGTAAAAAAACTAAAGAACCGTACATGTTCCTTTATTTGCCATTGCAGCATTCAATTTGGAAAACATTTAATTTCCAATATGTTTATTATCTGAGCAGATTTATTCAATATGTTCGATAAAACTACTTGTCATTTTTAGACTTGCTTTTTTAAGTTATTTAAGTTATTGTCTCTTGTCAATAAGGGGCGGATTTGGTATTATGACATCGGAAATAGTCACCGTCACATTTTAAGGAGGACAAAAAATGAACGCATTCGATCGCATCTACTATCTTGTAAAGTACATCGTAATCAAGCACGACCCCAACTCCGAGGACGAATTCGAGCAGATTGAGGACATCTTCGGTCAGATCGTCAATCCCTGATTTGCAAGTTTAACATAAGCGGCGGAAATACTCTGCCGCTTTCTTATGTCTCATTATGCCTCTCCATCCGGCAGCAGTTCAAGCTTTATATTTAGTAATTTTTTGTTATTTTACAAACTATGTTTTTTAGTTTTTAAATAAATTCTCTGTTGACATTTCCTGTCGCATTTGGTAATATAACGGTGGAAATAGTCATTAAAACTTTTTTTGGAGGAAATATCAATGTACGACATTTACGATTTCATCAAAAGCATCATCTCCAAGCACGAGCCCGACTCCGAGGACGAGTTTAAAGTCCTCGACAAGATCTTCGGAAACTTCAAGCCCTGAGATCAGAGTTTGGCGGCTTTGATTTAAGAAGTTTAGCGACGGCAATTTGCCGTCGCTTTTCATTGTCACCCTGTTTGTTTATTTATACAAAATACTTAAAAAAGTATATTCCTCTTCCCTGTTCACAAAATCCACCAATTATTTGTATTTTAATCACCAGAGTGTACGCCATCTCCGAAAAATAACAGCCCGATTCCTAAACTATGAGTTTAAAACTGTATCGTTGTACAGCAAAGTTAGTTTTTTATAGTTATTAAACAATTTTGTATTGACACAACTGAACATTTTTGCTAATATTGTATTGGAAATAGTCGAAATACTATTATAGGAGGAACTTCAATGTTCGGTATTTACGAGTTTATCAAAGGCATCATCTCCAGATTTGAGCCCAGCTCCTTCGACGAGTTTATCATTCTTGATAACTTCTTCGACAAGCTCTTCCCCAATCTCCTCGGTTAATCCAAAAAAATCGGCGACGGTCTTTGACCGTCGCTTTTTTATTTTCACAGCTCCTTTTATTATTGTTTTTTTATAACGAAGTGAACAAAATAGTTTAAAAAATATATTTCCGGTTCGTATGAATAATATTCAGTGTTATAAAATTTTTATTCATTACACTTTCGCCTGTTTTGTCAACACGCAATTCAAACTTCCAATACATGTAGTTCAGTTTTGCACTGTTTTTTTATCCTGTCCATTTTTTATAGTTATTAAATAATTTGTCGCTTGACAATAATTGTCGCATTTGCTAAGATATTAGTGGAAATAGTCGCTATTCTTTATAGGAGGATAACATAATGAATCTTTACAAATTCATCAAGGACCTTATCATCAAGCACGAGCCCGACGCAGAGAACGACTTCCAGGATTTCGAGGATTTCTGGAACATGATCATGCCCTGAACTAATTGATTTTAGCAATTACGGCACCTTCATAATGAAGGTGCCGTTTTCTTTTTTATTTGATTTCGGTATCTTTTATGTCAATACCGTGCTTTTTAAGCAAATCCTCAATAGCCTCATCAAGCAGTCTGCTTTTCGGTATTCGTGTTTGCTTTGCCAATTCATCGAACAAAGGGACAAGCT
>CAZLSN010000100.1:0-3866 GCA_964562265.1 uncultured Oscillospiraceae bacterium | reverse complement strand
GAAAACCGTTGCAATTCAAGCACTTTTCGGATTTTCAGAGTTATTCCCACTCGCCAAGTAGAAACACACTCTAAACTTTTCTGTATAGACCGTTTGATTCCATTTGGCTTGATTTGATACCAATTATCCCAATCCTATGGGGTATCCGACTTTCTGCTATCAAAAAGCTATCAGGGGATGCTATCATTCTACATTCTTAAAGTTATCTACATTATAGCTGCCGTTTTAATACATCATAGAATCTTTCTGTTTGGCTTCTTCGCGATTCTGCCATATCGAAGTTAAATCTGGTTGAGAATTCTTTCTGAACACTTTTTCGCACAGCAATATATTTCCTAATGTCACTCGGTTGCTTTAATCGAGGCCAGTAATCTAGGAATTCTGGTAGACTAATATTTTCTTGCAAAAAAGTCGCTGTCGGCATGTCGTTCTGAGCTGACATTCCGCCTTCAAACGGAACCCGCTGTGAATACCGTGTAGCATCAGACATTATAACGATGATATCCGTACAGTTATTTAAGTTTCTTTTGATATGATCAGTTAATTCTTTACCGTTTCTGGTTACCGTAAAATCAAGAAGATCAAGGTAATACGGGATTTCCATGGCGTTAAGCTCATTCGCAATTCGACTGGCGATATAGGAATCTTCCTTTTTGTGGGAAATGAATACTTTAATCATCGCGCCCCTCCTATTAACAACTTTAGATTATCCCAAGTCCATTTATAAATCTTATCTGTGTCCTTGGCGGCGATGGGTTTAACACAAGGCTCATCAGATCGTCCCCAAAGGAGGAAATAGGGAACATCTTCATCTTGCGCTATTCTCAATTCTGCGCTAACTCCTGTTGCTGAATTTGTACTCTTGCCACAAATCACAATAACCACATCACAGCCCTTAATCCGACGCCTCGCACTATCTTTCCAATCTTTGGAGATCGTTTGCTTGATCGATAAGTCTATTATTTCAAAAGGCGAATCAGGGTTTCTGGCTTGACCTACCAATAAATTTTTTAAATCTATATCGTGGTCGTAGTCAAAGCTGATAAATGTACGTTTTTTTGCCATATTAGACTCCTCCTTAAATTAGTTTATCTTTGACTAATCGCCAATACTGTTTTCCGATTGAAGTTAATGCACACGTTTTAGATCGCATAGCCGCAAAATACATATGCTCTTCACCAACGGGAACGACCAACCCAATTCCCTCTAGCTTTTGTAAATCCGAGAAAATCTTGGTGTTATCGGGATTGGCATACGGTTGGATTACTTCATGCATTACGTCCAAAGAATTAGTTGGTTCGAAAGAGGGGTCAATAGGCATTTCAGCATCTTCACTCGGAAAGTACGTGCAAATCCTCCTAATTATAGATATATCAACCTGTGGTGTTACTTTTCGCAAAGGTGTAAATCGAGTGACATTTGTTTTAAATACAGGCCGTTGTTCCCACGGGCCCAAAGCTTTATCAATATAGGCATATATACCACCGGGCGTAATATACCCTGTAATATCAGCAGCACCACCACATAGCGCTTCAATCAATAGGGATGTGAATAACCCGTGTCCATTAATTTCAACAGATGCTTCTATAGATCGACTTGCAGTAAGAATGGTAACTCCTTCATTGATGACAGCTGTAGATTGCCCTGCTGTGCTAATACTTCCCATGAAACCAGAATGACAACTGTCCAAGATGATAATCTTGTCCTTACAGCGAGAAGCATTAGCAATATTTAATACATCCTGCAAAGAAACACCATAGTCATAATTAGTGAAGTCAGGTGTCACTAGATACCCACCTACATTATCAATGTGCCCGTGTCCAGAATAATAAAACAATGCCACATCAGCATCACCAGAAAAGCACTCTTCAATATGTCTCCTCAGAATCGCTTTTGTAGAAATATTCTTCTGCAATTTCACCGAAAAATTTGGAGAGCCATCATCATTGCAACTAAGAAGTTTTGCAACTTCATCTGCATCATTGCAGCATCCGCGTAATGGGCATTGTGAATAGTTATCGATGCCAACGACTAACGCCTTTCTCATTATTTGCCCCCTACTTCAAATGTTCATGCAAAATTCGTTTTATCGTTGCTTGCGCTGCAGATTCACCTGACAAACGAATCAACTTGTTATAATCTTCAATCTCATTGCCAGAAAAGATAATCGATATCACTTTCTCTGGTTTTCCAGCAACATGATCATAGTCTTCTGGATATGCCCAAAAACACCGCATACAAAAATTCACATCTTTTGCAACCCAATTTTTGCAGTGTTCACAGGTCCAAGACTTTGCCCGATTTGCAGAAGGGCTAAGGAGCATAAAATAATCAATATCTTGCTCATCATGCTCCCCACCAATTTCATACGGGATTCTATGATCAACCTGAAGCTTTGCTTCATCCATTTCTTCGAGGTATATAAAGCACCTTGCTCCATATTTTTCAATGAGTGCTTGTTTCAACGCCTTGGATAAAACCGTACGTCCAGCAGCCTTTGATAAAGTGTTTTTTGCGTCTTCTGGATTTCCAAATTTATATGCGGCAATTTTCCTACCATCTATTCCTGTTACTCTATAAGTAACCAATGGGATGCCATACTCTCGAACGTCTCTAATCGCTCGAGGTGGATGATTATACCCATACAGATCCTTTAACTCTTGAGATGTTATATATCCATGCTGCAAAATGTGCTGTATCACTGTACGAGGTCGTTTCGCTGTCACGCTTTCTAACAGATCAAGGAACTCCTTTGAATACTCGCTCATACCATTGCCTCCATTAGGGATAATTGTTGAGGTAACTGTGAAAAAATTGGAATTAATGCTTCACTAATATATAGCGCCTCAAATGTTGTAGACTTGCGCCCCAACAAAAGCGCCTGACTTGAGAGTCCTGCATTGAGCATTATCTTTTTACAGTGCAGACTATCTGGTAAGTCTTCGCCATACTCTTTACCGCCACATACTCCATCATAACTGATTAAGTAATCAATTCCTTTTCGGTTAAGAATTTCCAGTGCGTCAGCAAATTCACCGAACGCTACACCAGCCAAGTAACGATTATCTCTTGCATTTGATACCCCTTGGTAGGGCGGATCCATATAAACTAAGTCTCCCGGCCTTGCCATCTCAAAAATGTCATGATAATCTAGTGCATTGAATTTTGCTTTTCCTTTGAGCAGGTGCGAAATTTCATAAACGTTGGAAGCTAAAGTTCGTGGATTGGTACCATGCCTGCGCTTGTCCGGAGACTGATTAAAGTTCCCGTTTTTGCCATATCTAACAGCTCCTTTTACACAGCGCGCTAAGAGATACAACATATTTGCGGGAGTTTTCTCCCCGTTGTTAAAACGATCACGTACATCATAAAAATGCTGCACATGTTCTTCGCCATATGTGAATTGCTCTTCCCATATTGACGAATAGCCTTCAATTAGAGTTTGGGGCCGTTCAACGGCTTCCTGTAGCATATTAATAAGAGGGGCATTTAAGTCGTTGATAAGAAACTCTTCTGCTCGCCCCTCATAGGCAGCTGCAATACTAATAGCAGCCATTCCAGAAAAAGGTTCAATCAGTCGATCAATTTTTTTAGGCATATATTGTAGAATTTGCGGGGCTAAAATTCTCTTAGAGCCTTGATATTGAACAATATGTGGTACTTTTCCCTTCATTTTTCTGCACCTTCTTTCTTAAATTCCACTATGTCGCCAATGCCGCAACCTAATGCAGCGCAAATCTTATATAAGCTCTCCATTGATATAGCTTCGTTTTTCCCCATCTTAGCAAGCACGTTGAAGCTGATACCGGATGCATCCTTCAAATCTGTCCGGTTCATTTTCTTATCGATCAACAGCTTCCAGAGCT
>CAZLSN010000099.1:0-3908 GCA_964562265.1 uncultured Oscillospiraceae bacterium | reverse complement strand
TCCTTATCATTGAAATACAGGTTAATATCGTCTAAAACGATCTCGTCGTCAAACGCCATCTTGCAGTTAACGAGGCGAATGAGTTCTTTGGACATTTATCCTCCCCCATTTCTTTATAATTCTTTATGAATCATAGTGAAAAAGGGCGTTCCGGAATCTGCCTCCGGAATGCCCTTTGCATCGCTTATAATATACATATTAGATTTGCGAAAGTCAACACCAATCAACAAATTTCCCACATTTTGCACTAAATCTCGGAAAGTTCCGTCACGCCGAAGTAATTTTCGGCAAAATCGACGGAGGACACCGTAAACTCCCTGCCTCTGAGGTAGTTTAAAATACCGGCGTCGGTTGGAAATTCAAAGCGCAGCTTGTAGGAATAAAGTGCCTGACCCTTTTCCCCGTATGTGCGGTTCACCCTTTCGGTGCCGTACTTTCCGTCACCGAGCAGCGGCATTCCCGCATGGGACATCTGCGCTCTTATCTGGTGAGTTCTGCCGGTGAGCAATCTGCACTCCATGAGCGACAGCCCGCCTTTTGAGGCTATGAGTCTGTACTCCGTTATTGCGGTTTTCGTTCCGTTTTCGGGTCTGTCCTTTATAAAGACCTGATTCTTCTTTGCATCCTTGAAAAGATAATTCTCCAGTCTTCCGGAGGGCTTCTTCGGTCTGCCTATCACCGTGCAGAGATAGTACTTTTCTATCTCCCTGTCCTTTATCTTATCATTCAAAATGCGCAGGCTCTCGGCGTTTTTCGCAGCGATCACGATGCCGCCGGTATTGCGGTCTATCCTGTTGCAGAGGGCAGGAGCAAAGGAATTTTCCTCCTTGGGTCTCCACTCACCCTTTTGCGCCATGTAAGCCTGAATGTTCGCAATGAGCGTATTGTAATCCCACTGTCCTGCACTGTGACACAAAACACCGGGCTTTTTATCGCAAAGCAGGATGTTCTCGTCCTCATAAACAATATCGAGCCTCGGCGTTCCGACCTTGAGGTAGGAATTTTCCTCCCTCGGCTTCTCGAAAAATTCGTCGTTTATATAAAGGCTCAGAATATCGCCCTCTGTGAGCCTTGTGTCCCTTTTCGCACCCTTTGAATTGAGCTTGATCCTCTTTATGCGGATATACTTCTGGAGCAAAGCCTCGGGCAGCAGCGGCACCGCCTTGCCCACAAAGCGGTCAAGCCTCTGACCGGCATCGTTTTTTCCGACTCTTATTTCCTTCATATCACCTGCGGCGGCGGGACTTGCCTCTGTCTGCATATATGGGATTGCCGGCTATGCGGCTGTCCGACTCCTGCATAAACTTCTTGAGCTTATCCTCAAAGCTCTTGTCCGCACTCGGCTCCGAGGCGGTCTGCTGCACCGTCGGCTGCTCCTTTTGCGGCTGGCGGGCAGGCTGGGGTCTGCGCTGCTCCGGCTGCGGCTGCGGAGGCTGCACCTTCTTTATCGAAAGATTCAGCTTGCCGTTATTTACGCCGATGAGCTTCACCTTTACCGTCTGACCGACGCTGAGAAACTCGTTTATGTCGCTGACGAAGGCATTCGCCACCTCCGAAATATGTACGAGTCCGCTCTGACCGCCCGGCAGCGATACGAACGCTCCGAATTTTGTTATCCCTGTGACCTTGCCTTCCAGAATTTCGCCTATCTCAAACTGCATGAATATCCGTTCCCCGTCTTATCTGTAATTATCTATATAAAGTATTTCGCCCTGATTTATAAGTCCCAGGCGGTCTCTTGCCGCCTCGGCTATGGCTTCGTCCGTCTCACTTTGAGCCATAAGCTCCTCAAGCTCCAGAGCCTCGGACTTCGCCGTTTCGATTTCCTCCTTCAGAAGGGTCGTCATCTCCTCGACCTCTCCGAGAGTGTCCATCGTTTTCGCAAGGCTTATCCCCGCATAGACAAGCAGTACCGCCATTACGATCCCGCCTATCGGCAGAAGCTTTGACTTCAACAAAATCGCCCCCCGCTGCCTTGTCATTTTTACTCATTGTAAACCATGCAAAGAGATTTTAAAAGACATTTTTTGCAAGATCGGCAATTTTTTTTGCGACTTTTTTCGCAGTCCCGAAAATAACCGACAAAAATGTCGTTGCCTGTTGAAACAGCGGTGAGAAAAGCCTTGCGAAAAGCAGCATGTAAACGGCAAATCCCACGATGCAAAGCAGTATCGCAAAGGCAGGCGGAGCATAAGCCGAGGCGTTGAGCTTCATCGCAAACAGCGCATACAGCACGATCGCCCCGAAGACAAGATCAAACAGCGCATCAAAGCCCAAAGCTCGGCGCAGCGAACGCAAAAGATCGTACAAAAGTCCGAGTCCCGCCCCAAGCAGCAAAAGCGCGGCAGCAGAATAAAGCTGGGTGCTTATCTCCGTTTCCATCAGCCGAAAAGCCGTGAGAAGAAGCCGCTGCGGCCGCTCCCCGAATCCTCATAGCACAGCTCACTTATAAGTCCCTCGACCCTAAGCTCACTTTCGTCGAGGCTTATCTTCCCGATATGCAGTCCGCTGCCTCGCACACAAAGCTCGCCGAGAGAGGTCAGCATCACGATCTCGCTCTCGTCAAAGCTTTCCACATCCTCTACCCCCGTCACGCTCAGACTGCCCCTGTCGGTAAGCTTCAGGCTGTGGCTTTTCTTTACCGGCTTCTGCTTGTTTTCCTTGTCCATACTTAAGACTCCTTTGCGTTTTTGTAAAGCCTATGCGGGAGGGAGCGTTAAAATGTATCGTTCCTGCACGGTGTTAAAACTTTTGTTCGGGAAAATATATAATAATTTCCCCGAGTTTTGGAATAAAAGCCTTGACAATTGCAAAGAATAATGCTATATTAGCACTCAGATAAAGAGAGTGCCAGCAGCAAAGAGGTGCGAGTGCCAATGAGCCTGAGCGAGAGAAAAAAGAAAATACTTGCCGCACTCGTTGAGGAGCATATCAAAACCGCCGAACCCGTAGGTTCAAAGGCGATCGGCAGGATAGCCGATCTCGGATGCAGCTCCGCAACGATCCGCAACGAGCTTGCGGAACTGACATCGATGGGCTATCTCGAACAGCCGCATACCTCGGCAGGCAGGATCCCGACCCCCGCCGGATACAGGATATATGTCAACGAGCTGATGCAGAGGCAGAAGCTTTCGCTTGAGGAAACAGAAGAGATAAACCGCCGCTTAAACGACAAGATGGCAAAGCTCGACGGCATGATGAGCGACATCGGCAAGATAGCATCCCAGCTCACGGATTATCCGACGCTTATGCTCACGAGCTATGCTCCCGCAACGATAAAACGCTTCGACCTCATTTATATCGACGCAAACACCTTTATAATCGTTGCGATGCTGAGTAATAACACAGTCAAAAACAAGCTTGTGCATCTGCCTATATCGGTCGATAACGGCATGATAAATAAGCTCTCCGCCCTCTTTAACGCGAACTTCACCGGCATATCGAATGAAAAGATAACGCCCTTACTGATAAGCAGCACCGAACGGGCAGTCGATGATACGATGGGACTTACCGCCGTGATCGCCTCCTTTGCGATGGAGATACTGTCCGAGCAAAGCGGCGTTGAGGCGTATGTCACGGGTGAGAACAGGCTTTTAAGTCAGCCGGAGTTCCGTGATCCCGACAAGGCACACCGCCTTATGAGCTATCTTTCGGACGGCGGCCACCTTATCTCCGGCAATGTATTGGATTCCGATTCCGATGTCACGGTGCTGATAGGCCCCGAAAATGTCGCCGAGGAGCTCAAGGATTCCAGCGTTGTCATAGCAAGCTACGACATGGGCGACAATACCAAGGGACTGATCGGCGTAGTCGGCCCCACGAGAATGGATTATTCCGCGGTAGCGGCAAAATTAAGCTTCCTTGCAGCGGGTCTTTCAAAGAGGCTCACGGGAGGCGAAGCACCCCCG
>CAZLSN010000098.1:0-3959 GCA_964562265.1 uncultured Oscillospiraceae bacterium | reverse complement strand
CCTCATGCAGCAGTCCGACACATTTGCCGACCTCCTTTGAAAGCTCATGCGTCTTCTCGGGAATGACCGTTATGTTGTACATGTAAAGGTCAAGCACGACCTCGTCCAGAGCGTCGGTTATATCATCTACTATCTGCACAAGCCTCAAAATGTCCTCCTGATCTATGGGGGTTATGAACTCGGTGGACAGCTTATTTAAAATATCGTGATGCACACCGTCGGCGGTATGCTCAAGGCTGTGCATCCGTTCACGGTAATCGTCCATGTTCTCCGCATTGAAGCTGCCGAGTATATCCTCCAGCAGTGCGGATGCCTCCACGCAATAGGAGGTCTGCTTTTTCAAAAGTTCAAAGTAATCGTTATTTTTCTTTGCCATCGTTTTAATTCCTCCAACGCCTTATGCAAATAATACGAAGAACAGTTTTGCCATGCCGTAGCCCAAAAGGCCGCAGCCGGGGAAGGTGAACACCCAGGTCAAAACAAGCTCCTTAACAACACTCCAGTTGACATTGCTCATTCGTCTTGCCGCACCGACGCCCATTATCGAGGTCGTCTTTGTGTGGGTGGTGCTGACCGGTATGCCGGTGAGCGACGAAAGGAGCAGACAGCCGGTTGCCGAAAGATCGGCGGCAAAGCCCTGATAGGGCTTGAGCTTTACCATGTCCATGCCTACGGATTTAATGATCCTGTAGCCGCCTATCGAGGTGCCGAGACCCATCACCGCGGAGCAAAGTATCATAAGCCACAGCGGTACCGCAAAGCTCGTCACATCCGACTGGCCGCCGGAGAGAGCAGCACCGAGAAGGAAGATCGCCATAAACTTCTGACCGTCCTGCGCACCGTGCATGAACGCCATCGCCGCTCCGCCCGCAACCTGCGCTCCGGAGAAGAAGCGTTCGCTTTTGAGGCGGTTTTTGTTTTTGAATATTCGCACCGTCAGCTTTGAAGTCAAAAAGCCCAGGCCGAAGCCGAGAAGTGTTGAAAGAAAAATTCCGTAAATGACCTTGATCCATTCCGCACCGTTAATGCCGGAGAAGCTGCCTTGCAGTGCAACCGCCGCACCCGAAAGTCCGGCTATAAGCGCATGGCTCTCACTTGTCGGAATACCGAAGTACCATGCACCCGTTGCCCAGATCACTATCGCCGCCATTGCGGCACACAGTGCTATGAGCGACATATGGGCATCACCGCCGAAGTCCACCATGTTATATATGGTCATTGCGACGGAGGCGTTTATCGAGGTCATCACAAGGACGCCGAGGAAATTGAATATCGCCGCCATGATGATAGCCTTTCGTACTCCTATCGCCCTTGTGGAAACACAGGTGGCGATGGCGTTCGGAGCATCCGTCCAGCCGTTCACCAAAATGACGCCAAGCGTCAGTATCGTCGATACCAATAGCATGGGGTTTGCCATCATCTGATTTAAAAAATCGGACATACTCATATTGTTATTGTAACCTCTGCTGTTAAAAATATAGATCTATAATTGTTTACCGGCGATGCTGCTATTTGATTACTTGTCCTTAATGCCCTCCTTAGGTAATAAAACTCATTATGAGAGGGATCGTTACCATGCTCAGTGCTGTGCTTATGAATATCTCCTCCGAGGACTCGATGCCGTCTCTGCCGTACTCAAGACCGAGTATGGTGCAGACGATGGCGGTCGGAGTTGACATTATGGCGACTATGACTCCCAGCATAATGGGATCGCTTATAAAGAAGTGCAGTACGAACCACACCGCAAGCGGGCAAATGATAAGGCGGACAAGACTCAGCAGGTAAAGCCTCGGCTGAGTCAGTGCCTCCTTGACGGAAACGGGGCCGAGCGATATGCCGACGCACATCATACTCAGCGGCACGGTGGCGGATGCAAGGGTGCTGCATATGTCCTCGAGTATCGCAGGCACGGGGATGCGCAGGCTGAATATCAGCACCGCCGTAAGAGTTGCGATTATGGGGGCGTTTATAGCTTTTTTGAGCTTAAAGCCGCCCTTTTCTCCGGTGGTGAGCAGCATGATGCCTACCGTATACAAAAGAAGATTGAACGGGATATTGGACAGTGAGGCAAGGAAAAGCTGTTCCTCACCGAACACCGCAGTGACAACGGGATAGCCGACAAAGGCGGTGTTCATGAACGCCACCAAAAGGCGGTACATTCCCCTGTCTCCGGTCTTTATGCCTAAAATGAACGGCGTTATGTAGGCGATGCCTATGGATATGAGCATCGCAAGGGTTGACATGCCTATTGCGAAAACGATCTCTCCGCCGGTCATGGACAGCTCCTTGTTTATAACGGAGTTGAGTATCGTCGCCGCCAGGAATACATTCATAACGAGCTTGCTGAGTCCCTTATTGAATTCGGGGCCTACAAGCTTAAGTCTTGCGCAGGCATAGCCTACGAGCAGCAGTGCGAAAAGCACCGCCATTTTTCCGAATAATGCTGTCATATACTGATTACAAGCCTCGCAATTTCAAGATATATAAGCAGCGATACCGCATCGGATATCGTTGTAATGAGCGGAGTTGCGACTACCGCGGGGTCAAGCCCTATCTTCTCCGCCAAAATGGGCAGGGTGCTGCCGACGACCTTTGCGAACATTACCGTCAAAACGATGGCTATGCTCACGGTCAGAGCCACCGTAACGGTGACATCGGGATTTGCAAACAGCAGTCTGTCAACAAGAAGCATCTTAACGAAGTTCACTGCGGCAAGGCTCAGTCCGCACAAAACGGACACCCGCCATTCCTTCCAGACTACCCTCAAAACATCCGCGGGTTCGGTGTCACCGAGGGAAATGCTTCGTATTATCGCCGTCGAAGACTGCGCTCCGGAGTTACCGCCGGTACCCATGATGATGGGGATGAAGCCGATAAGCACCGCCTGTACCGCAAGAGCCTCCTCAAAGGAATTTAGTATCATCGTCGTAAATGTCGCCGAGAGCATAAGGAACAGCAGCCACGGCACACGGTTTTTCCAAATATCGACCGCGCCGGTTCTGGAATAGGGCTTGTCCGACGGCGTCATTGCCGCCATGATCTCGAAGTCCTCGGTCGCCTCTTTTTCCATAACATCGATGACATCGTCAACGGTGACTATGCCGACAAGGCGGCCTTCCTTATCGGTCACCGGGAGTGCCATGAGGTCGTAGTCGGAGATCTTTCCCGCCGCCTCCTCCTGGTCATCCTGCGTCATGCAGAAGACCACATTTGTGTCCATTATATCGCCGACAACGGTATCGTCGTCGCTGAGCAGCAGATCCTTAACGCTGACGACGCCCTCAAGCTTTCTGTCCGCCGAGGTGACAAAGCAGGTGTATATAGTCTCCTTATCCTCACCTATGCGGCGTATCCTCGCTATCGCCTCTCTGACATTCATATACTTTTTCAGATCGACGAACTCTGCGGTCATGATACTGCCTGCGGAGTTTTCGGGATACTTGAGGTATTGATTTATAAGGTTTCTCGTCTCTCTCGTTGCGGTACGCATAACACGCTTTACCACATTTGCCGGCAGCTCCTCCATCATATCAACGGCATCGTCAACATACAGCTCTTCTACGATGGCACCGAGTTCGGAGTCGGTTATCGAGTTTATTATAAGCTCCTGCTCAGGAGCTTCGAGGTTTGCAAAAACCTCTGCCGCCTTACCCTTCGAGAGCAGTCTGAACACCATGGGCATTCGCTGGACATCGACCTCGGTAAGAAATTCCGCAACATCGAATTCGTTCATTTCTTCAAGTCGGTTTTGCAGAGACTTCATGCGTTGAGCGTCAAGCAGCCCGGCCAACTCTTCAAACTGTCGGTCATGCATTGTCTCAAAATCCATACCGGTGTTTTCGCTCATTCGCTTTCCCTCCTTTGCACTCGCTATTATACCATTATGATTTTAACACTCTTTTAGTTTCGACGCAAGCCCCGACAGCGGATAAGGAAACAAAACCATGGTTTTTGATAAT
>CAZLSN010000097.1:0-4015 GCA_964562265.1 uncultured Oscillospiraceae bacterium | reverse complement strand
CTGCCTCCATCTCGACTGCCATAACGCCCATCTTCTTCCACTGATCGTTGCCGTCACAGCCCTCGGGGGAATAGAAATTGTCGCCCGAAAGGATGTTTCCGACCTGAATGTTTGCGCCGTGCTCATTCGCCGCCTCGATTGCCTTGGACATGAGGGTGTAGTCTGCGATGGGGGCAAAGGTGCCGTTGAGCTCAAACTGGTGTGCGTAATTGGAATCGGTGCATGCGCCCTGAGCGATGACAAGATCCATGAGCTTGAGATCGTCTCTGAGTGCGCCTGCGGAGCCGATGCGGATGATGTTCTCGACATCGTAAAAATGATACAGCTCATAGCTGTATATGCCGATGGCGGGGATGCCCATGCCGGATGCCATAACGGTCACTGGGACGCCCTTCCAGGTACCGGTGTGACCCTGAACGCCTCTGACATTGTTCACGAGAACGGGATTTTCGAGGAAATTCTCCGCTATGAATTTGCTGCGCAGGGGATCACCGGGCATAAGCACGGTCTTTGCGATCTCGCCGGGCTTTGCGGAAATATGAGGGGTAGACATATTATCTCTCCTTTGTGATTTTTTTGTTACACAAGATGATTATATCAAAGAAAATGTAAAAGTCAAATTGCACATATACAAAAACTGTGATATGATATATCGGAAAAGAAATAAACTGCGGGAGTACGGAAAGATGAGCGATATAATTGTAATAGGTATAGCCGGCGGTACCGGCAGCGGCAAGACAACGATCACCAGAAAGATAATGCAGCACTTCGGCGGCGATGTGAGCGTCATCTACCACGACAACTATTATAAGGCACACCACAGCATGAGCTATGAGGAGCGCAGCAAGCTGAACTACGACCATCCCGACGCCTTCGATACGGAGCTTATGGTCGAGGATCTCAAAAAGCTCCGCCAAGGGGAGAGCATCCAGAGCCCCGTTTACGATTACTCCATCCACGACCGCTCCGAAAAAACAGTGACGGTGCATCCGGCTAAGGTGATAGTCGTCGAGGGCATTCTCATTTTCCAAAGCCCCGAGCTGTGCAGACTCATGGACATCAAGATCTATGTCGATACCGACGCCGATGTGCGCATCCTTCGCCGCATAATCCGTGACGTTCGTGACAGGGGCAGGAGCCTTGACAACATCGTGAATCAGTACCTCACGACGGTAAAGCCCATGCACGAGCAGTTTGTTGAGCCCTCAAAGCGCAAGGCGGACATCATAATACCCGAGGGCGGACATAATCAGGTCGCATTGGAAATGGTCATCGAGCGAGTCCGTGCGCATCTTAATCGTTGAAGGAGAGCTGAAATGGCAAAGCTTTATTTTAAATACGGTGCCATGGGATCGTCCAAATCCGCACAGGCACTCATAACCCAGTTTAACTACGAGGAGCTGGGCATGACGGTATGGCTCATTAAGCCCAGCACCGATACAAGAGACGGAGCGGACATAATCCGCAGCCGTATAGGTCTTCAGCGTTCGGCGCAGATCATAACGCCGGAGCAGAATATTCTCGATGAGTACCGAAAGATCGGCGCAAGAAGCGTCGTCATAGCCGACGAAGCGCAGTTTTTCACCCCCACGCAGATCGAACAGCTCCGTGAGCTTGTGGATGCCGAGGATGTACCGGTTTTGTGCTTCGGGCTGAGGACGGACTTCCTCACCCACTTCTTCCCCGGAGCGCAGCGTCTTATGGAGCTTGCCGACTCCATTACCGAGATAAAGACCGTGTGTGCCTGCGGAAGAAAGGCGACGGTCAATGCGAGGATCGACGCAAACGGCAGGATCATCACAAAGGGAGAGCAGGTGTTCCTCGGCGGAAACGACAGCTATGTTGCCATGTGCCATAAATGCTGGACGGATCGCATCCGTGAGCAGGCAGACCAGCTCACGATCTTCTGATTTTAATAAGCAGGCAAAGGCAAAAGCCGTCCGTCGGGACGGCTTTTTTGCTGCCGAAACTCTTTTTCGCAGTAAAAAATGTTTCGCAGCACAAAAATTCGTTGCAATTTTTGTTGTAACATGCCACAATTGTTAATAAAGTGTAAATTATAAGACACTTTACCACTTGTTTGTATCATATTTCCTCTGAATCGTGTCTTATATTATGGAGAATTTTTTAGAAAGGGGAAATAGAACTTGCAAATCGGGGGATTTGTGGGGGAAAACAAATGGTCAATAAGCACCACGAATACATTCTGAGGGCATTTTTGGAGATCAGGATACCGGATGCGGTAAAGCGCAATGTACCCTCGGTGATGGTGACCGATTCGGTGCTTGAGGATTGCTGTATGCGGCTTATGAACAATGAGCATTGCTTCCGTGTTCCCGATGTTTCCCGCATCATCGGGGACGACAGAGACCGCATCATGGGGCTGATCGGCAGCGTCGCCGATTGGGAGAGGGAGGAGCTTATGGACTATTACAGACTGCTGATGCTCACCGTCTCCGTCCTCGGTCGATACACCTGAGATGCGTTAAAAATCAGCACTTTCGGAAATGCGGACAAGTATCGTAAAACTGTTCGTTTAGCAAAAGGCAATTGAACGCAAAAAAGCACTTCCTTTTGGAAGTGCTTTTTTTACTGTCCGCCGTAGTCGGTCTCGGGCGGCAGCGTGCCGATAAACGGCAATATCAAAAGAGAAAGTAATGGAATGTCACACAAGCTTTGTCAAAAAATTGGCTTGCATTATTCGTGAGACTAATATATACTAAAGCCGGTCAGAAAACAAGCGAATATAAATCATGTTTAGTATGAATTAACGGAATGGAAGATCGTCTTATGGCAGTACATAAATATTACGCTTTTTTGAGGGTCGTTGAGCTTGGCAGCATATCCAAGGCGGCGCAGGAGCTGGGGTATACGCAGTCGGCGGTGAGCCGCATGGTGGCTGATCTCGAAGCCGAGTGGGGCATCAATCTCATAAAGCGCAGCAGAGCTGGACTGTCGCTCTCCTCGGACGGCATCGAGATGCTGCCCACGATAAGAGCCCTGTGCGAAAAATACCGTGAGATGCAGGACAAGGCAAACTCGATAAAGGGTCTGGAAACGGGCTTTATACGCATAGGCTCGTGTTCGAGCGTATCGACGCAGTGGCTCCCGAAGATACTCAAGGAGTTTGAAAAGCTCTATCCGCATATAGATTTTAGGCTTGACAATATGGAATATTCCGACACCGAGAAGGCGATACGCAGCGGCGACATCGACTGCGGCTTTATCACCTCGCCCTGTTCGGATGAGCTGGACTTCACCTTCCTGCACCGTGATCGCATGATGGCGGTGCTGCCGCCGGAGCATGAGCTTGCGAAGGCACCGAAGTACCCGCTTAAAAGACTGAGCTCCGAGCGGTTCATTAAGCTTCGTGATGAGGCGAACAACGAAATGTCGAGGGAGCTTTTGAAGCTTGGCGAGGTGCTGTCCGCACCGCTGAACACCTTCTGCGATGTCGATGACGACTATTCGATCATGGCGATGGTGGAAAGCGGACTGGGCGTCAGCGTGCTGAGTGAGCTTGTCACCGAACGAATGCCCTTTAATATAATATTGAAGGAGTTTGACATTCCGCAGTACCGTGATGTCGGCATTGCCGTCCGAAAGGGAGGGAATACCTCACCCGCAACTGAGCGATTCGTTCGTGTGGTCAAAGATTGCTTCTCGAACGGCTGCTTCATAATTTAAGCGAATAGATTATTACACGGCGCATGATGCCGCCGTCAGCTTGTCGAAAAACCCGAATGGGCTTTTCGACAATTTTTTTGCAGTCTGCTGCGCACATAATTTGTCCGCTTTTTGCGAACAAATTCCACACTTGCAGACCGAGAAGTATTATCTGTCAGGTACACGCCCCGACAGATAATGAATTTAAAAATATTTGCCGCTGGGAGCTGCAAACGGGGGGACCTGCGGCCTACGATGGAACGACAAAGTTTTTGTGTAGCAAATTCTACAGCAAAATATGAGAAATCCGACTATAGTAAAAGTAGGTACGGAAAAACCGTACCTACTT
>CAZLSN010000096.1:0-4024 GCA_964562265.1 uncultured Oscillospiraceae bacterium | reverse complement strand
AGTTGCAGATAGCGGCACTTTCACCGACTTCCTCGATGTTGACCGCATTGTGCATGAGACCGTTTTCCTCGGCTCTCTTAATTATCTCAAGGGCTTCCTCACGGGTGATCTCACGGGCACGGCCGGAGCGGATATAATGCTCTGCACCCTTGCCCATATTGACGCACATATCCTCGTCAAGGTGGCCGCAGCCGTCGCCGATGCTTGTGCGGGATGCACGGCAGGAGCAGTTTGCGACGGAGAACTTGTCGTACTTATTGAGATAGCTGGACAGCAGCTCATCCTCGGTCACGCCGGGGATGTCCTTGATTGCATCCTCAACGGGAATGACACGCATAAGTCCGTAGCCGTCGGGAAGTACGGGGCCGAGCATCTGCATACGCAGTCTCGTATATTCCTCAAAGGCTCTGCCAACCTCGGGGTACTTCTCCATGAGTTCTTTTTTGTTTACCATCATCTCAAGGATGCCGGGTGCGAAGATCTGCATAAAGTAAACATCCTCGCCGACTTCCTTATTGAAGGTACGGCGGAATATGCCGTAGTACACAAGATTGTCGAGAGACTGCTGTATCTCCTCAACGGTCTTGCCTACCTTATTTGCAAGGTATCCCGCAGTGCGTTCCTTGCGGAGTCCCGCTGCGATGGCGATGTCCGCTTCATCGTCGGACACCATTCGTGCCATGCAGTAGTACTCGGGTGCGTTCTCGTCGATCTTGACCAAGAGTCCGGAGGGTCCTCCGATTATCTTGGCCAGCTTGACTATTTTGGGTCTTAGCTTTGCCATTATTACTCTCCTCTTTTCGTTTTATATGTATTTACTTGCTCTTTGTATAGGGTTCGGTGGTATCGTATTCACCGTATTCGCAGCCGATGTTCGTTGCGTCCATATCGTCGATGAGTATGGGCTTGCGGAACAGTCTCTTTTTATACAGCTTTATTCTTCCTGTGCCGTTGCCGCCGTTCCAAAGCCGCTGATGACGCTTTGTGCCGTCGGGGGCTTCGTAGTTTATAAGCAGCATATCCTTTTTGAAGCAGCGGATCTCCGTTTCCATGATCGCCGTCGCAGTCTCCTGACGGGCATACCAGAGTATCTCATTCTCGGTCTCCTCGGCTTCAAATTTCGTGCGGGAAAGCGTCCAGAATTTCGAGAAGTTGAATTCGTAGCACTTGCCCTCATAGTAGAAGCCGCCGAGGAGCTTACGGTTCAATGGGACGAAGTAGACCTTGGGTCTGCCGCCGCCTATCTCAAAAACGCTGTTTTTAAGCACCTTGCCGCTTATACGGCTCTTGAGATTCCATGAGGAGAGCCATACCCAAGGTGTCGTGAAGTTCCTGCCCCAGTTCTTATCCGCATAGCCGCAGCAGGTCTCCGGCTCTACTATGTATTTTTCGCCGTCGAGCATTATCTCGCCCTTGTAATAGGTCTTTATGCCCTCGGCATGCCAGTACATTTCAAAGGCGTATATCCTGCGGAACAATTTGCTCGCACCATAGCCCACATTGTAGCTGATCTTTTTATCGACGCTCAGGTTCCAGCTCATGGAGCCTGCATCGCACATCCATTCGGGGTGAGCCTCGGCATCCTCGGGGCTTATGTTCACACTGCCTTTTAGCTGAGTCTCACAGGCGCAGCAGTCATCTGCCGTCACGGAATAGGGTGCATTGAAGTGAACATCAATGTCCTTCCATGCGAAAAAGCGGTGAAGCTGCTTTTTGTTCTTCCCCCATGTACCGACGTTTACCATGAGATATGAGGGCTTTTTGCCTGCTTCCTTATTTTCGGGTAACTGTCCGAGGGTTGGCTCATCCTCCGCCAGTGCCGGATTGCACAGGAAATACTCAATGAAAAACGGCTTTTCCTCACCTGTTTCGGCGTGATGTGCCGTCAGTGAATGCCACCACCAATCGTATCCCTGCTTGCGTAAGGGGCCTCTGAGCATACATTCATTGCGATTTCTATCTTGCTTTGAAAACATTGCCAACGCTCCTTTTCCTTTTATTATTCGTTTTATAAAAAGTATGGTCTTTCCGCTACACCTTATTCCCGTTTTTATATCTCGTGAGCTGAGAATTCATACACTCTCTGAGCTTATCCGAGGCCGCCTTGCCGTCTCCCGCTTCGATGAGATCAACAAAGGCCGAAAGCTCGTTTAAAGCAGGTGCGGTACCGATCGAAATGACATAGCGTTCCGTGAGGCTCACTGCCCCCTCCTCGACGGAGTTAAACACCAGTACCAGCATATTGCCGACACCCAAGCGGCAGATGAGCTTCGGAAAATCGTACATCTTCCGTGCGAAGGCGGTATACGAAAAGTCGCTCGATGCGGCAAAGTCGCCAAGCTCATCGATGCACTGTCTGAGCTTTGAAATGTCCTCCCCTGTTCGCTTTTCCGCAAGGCGGTGCATAGCGTAGCCCTCAACGGCATGGCGAAGATCGAAAAGCCCCGCTATCGTCTCAAGGCTCAGATTATCGCCGTTGAAGCGGACTATGGCGTTGAAGGTCTCAAGATTGCCGTCACGCATAAAATCGGCGACATAGACCCCGCTCTGGGGCTTTATTGTCACAAGTCCCATCCGTGAAAGCTCCTGAAGTCCGGCATGGACTACCGTCTTGCCGACTCCCATCTGCTCGGCAAGTGTCCGCTCCGCAGGGAAACGCTCACCGATCTTCAGCTTGCCGGACAAAATAAGTCCCGCTATTTTGTTGATAAAAAGCTCCTTTAGGGACGGAGCGGTAAGTTTTTCAAAGTTATCCATGCTCACCTCATCTTGAATTGGTGCGACCAAAACCAGTATTCTGTTTTTCTGTGCAAAACAAACATTTTCGGCAATATCAAAAAGCATATTATGACGAAATTTTTATAAAGATATAATGTGCATATTGACTTTTTGCCATCACAATGTTTAATTGTTAACATATTGGGCAGACCAATTGTATTACATTATCACAAATTTGTCAATACCAAGAGAGGGGTTTTAATATGGCAAGAGAACTGATCTTACAGCTCGGCAAGAAGCTTACCGACCGTGCGACGATCAAGCTAGGACTTGAAAAGCTTGACGAGTCATCGCCGGAATACTACGGTCTCGCCGCCGTCGTTACAGACGAGATGGCGGAGGTCGCACTGGCAATGGACATTCGTGTGGACACGACACCGGACATTATCGCGAAGAAGCTCGGTAAGAGTGAAGCGTATGTCAAGGATATGTTCGACAAGATGAGCATGGTCGGTCTTTTGGAATTCAACTACGACGAAAACGAAACCAAGCGTTGGGTGCTTCCCCGTTTCATCCCCGGCTGTGCGGAATACATGAACATGCACATCGATCAGCTTGAGGCGCATCCCGAGATAGGCAAATTCTTCGATCAGATGGGCTTTTTGCCGCTCAAGGCTATTACTCCCATGGTGCCTCCCGGAGGTGCCGGAATCGGTATGCACACCATACCCGTAGAGCGTGCCATTCCCGCCGAACGAGGCTCATCGAGTCTGGAGCATATTTCGCATTGGCTCGACAAGTACGACGGCAAGTACGCACTCAGCAAATGCTCCTGCCGTGCCATGCACCGTGTTTTGGGTGACGGCTGCGGCGAAATGGAGGATGACTGCTGCATCGCCGTCGGTGATACCGCACGCTATACCGTCGAAACCGGCATCGGTCATTATGCGACCCGAGAGGAAGTTCTCGAAGTGCTGCGCCGCTGCGAGGAAAACGGCTATGTACATCAGATAACCAACATAGACGGCGAGGAGAAGATAATCGGCATCTGCAACTGTGCTTTGGGCTCATGTGTCGCACTGCGTACCTCGCAGCTTTTCAACACTCCGAACATGTCCGCTTCCGCATACCGCGCCCATGTTGATAAGGAAAAGTGCGTTGCTTGCGGAAAATGCGTCGAGGTCTGCCCCGCAGGTGCGGCAAAGCTCGGTCAAAAGCTTTGCACCAAGTCCGGTGAGGTGGAGTATCCCGTACAGCCGCTCCCCGATGATCATCACTGGGGTGAGCATATGTGGAGCAAAAACTA
>CAZLSN010000095.1:0-4077 GCA_964562265.1 uncultured Oscillospiraceae bacterium | reverse complement strand
GAAAGAGCGGCACGGCAATCCTCTGCGCTCATCTTGCCCTTACGGAGAGCGACCATTTCCTCGACCATTGCATCCATGCCTTCGTAGGTCAGAGGATCGAGTATCTCGATACCGTCGATGTCGAAGCCGCCCTTTGCCGCCTCGGCCTTAACTACATCGACATTGCCGACGAGGATGGGGGTAAGGAAGCCTTCCTTCTTCAGGCGGGCTGCACTTTCGAGGATCCTTGCATCGTGACCTTCGGTATAAACTATCTTGCGGGGATCGTTTTTCAGAACTTCAATAAGATTTTCAAACATTTGTTTTTCCTCCGAAAAAAAGCGGCAGGATAAGCCGCAAATTTATCCGTATATACTTTAGCACCGAACGAAGCATTTTTCAAGTATTTCGGAAGATTTCTATTTACAAGAGGTCGATTTCCAAGTATAATATACAGGCTGTTATCAAAACTGTTCACGGAGTGATATTAATGAACGAACGAAGCTTTTCTCAGACACTATCCGAGCTGCGCCACAGAGCCGGTCTCAGCCAGCGCAAGGCGGCAGCCGATCTTCATATAAGTCAGGCACTTTTGAGTCATTACGAAAACGGCGCAAGGGAGCCGGGTCTTGCCTTTGTGTGCCGCGTCTGCGACTATTATAATGTAACTGCGGATTACCTTCTCGGTCGATCCGCAAATCCCGACGGCTCCGACCGCAGTGCCGATGTCGCCAAGGTGTTTATCGAGGAAATGAGGGCTCTTGCAAACAAGGCGGAGTCCGCACTGGAGGAGCTTTCATGATAAGTCAGGACCATATCCGCAATTTTTCGATCATCGCTCACATAGACCACGGCAAATCCACCCTGTCCGACAGGCTCATTGAGCTTTGCGGTGCCGTTGAGGAGCGCATAATGGAGGATCAGATCCTCGACAATATGGATCTTGAGCGTGAGCGTGGTATAACCATCAAGGCGAGAGCCATCGGCATGAACTACAAGGCAGCCGACGGTGAGAATTACACCCTAAACCTCATCGACACTCCGGGTCATGTTGACTTTAACTACGAAGTCTCAAGATCCCTTGCGGCCTGTGAGGGTGCTGTGCTTGTCGTCGATGCCTCTCAGGGCGTCGAGGCACAGACCCTTGCAAACACCTATCTTGCGCTTGACGCAAATCTTGAGATACTCCCCGTCATCAACAAGATCGACCTCCCCGCTGCCGATCCTCAGCGGGTCAAACACGAGATCGAGGACATAATCGGCATTCTCGCAATGGATGCACCGGAGATCAGTGCGAAAAACGGCATCAATGTTCAGGCGGTGCTTGACGATATTGTTGCGAATGTTCCCGCTCCGAGCGGCGATGTTAACGCACCCTTAAAGGCTCTCATATTCGACAGCCAGTATGACAGCTACAGGGGCGTTATCGTCTTCATGCGCCTCATCGACGGCAGAGTGGCAAAGGGTACCGAGGTGCTTTTAAAGTCCACCGGAGCGAAGTATACGGTGCTTGAGGTCGGTCATATGCGTGCCATCGGGCTTGAGCCCTGTGATGAGCTGTGCGCAGGCGATGTCGGCTACTTCACCGCATCCATAAAGAATGTTGCGGACACTCAGGTGGGCGACACCGTCACCGAGGCGGCAAAGCCCTGTGCCGACGCTCTCCCCGGCTACCGTCCCGCAAGGGCGATGGTCTACTGCGGCATATACACCGAGGACGGCAGCAAGTACCCCGACCTTCGTGATGCGCTGGAAAAGCTCAGATTAAACGACGCTTCCCTCTCCTTTGAGCCGGAAAGCTCCGTTGCACTGGGCTTCGGCTTCCGCTGCGGCTTCTTGGGTATGCTGCACATGGAAGTCATTCAGGAAAGACTGGAAAGAGAGTTCGATCTTGAGCTTGTCACCACCCTCCCCAGCGTTATATACAAGGTCGTTAAAACCGACGGCAGCATCGTCATGGTCGATAATCCGCACAATTACCCCGACCCCGCTGCCATTGAGCATGCCGAGGAGCCCTATGTCAAGGTCAGCATTATAACGCCGAACGAATTTGTCGGCAATATCATGCCCCTCTGTCAGGACAGGAGAGGCGAATACCGTGATATGCAGTACCTCGATTCCCACCTTGTTGAGCTGAGATATGAGATGCCGCTCAACGAGATAATATATGACTTCTTTGATACGCTTAAAGCCCGCACAAAGGGTTACGCCTCGCTTGACTATGAGCTGAGTGAGTACAAGCCCTCGGAGCTTGTGAAGGTCGACATGCTCCTAAACGGCGATCAGGTCGATGCACTGAGCTTCATTGCGCATAAGGACAAGGCGTACCCCCGTGCAAGGAAGCTGTGTGAAAAGCTCAAGGAGAACATCCCCCGTCAGCTTTTCGAGGTCCCGATCCAGGCTGCAATAGGCGGCAAGATAATAGCCCGTGAGACCGTCAAGGCAATGCGCAAGGATGTGCTTGCCAAGTGCTACGGCGGCGATATAACAAGAAAGAAGAAGCTGCTTGAAAAGCAGAAGGAGGGCAAGAAGAAGATGCGTCAGCTCGGCACCGTCTCCATACCCACCGAAGCCTTCCTCGCAGTCCTGAAACTCGACGAATAAGAAAAAACCGTGAGCTTTAAGCTCACGGTTTTGTTATCTTTATCTTTTTATCTTTTGCGTTTGCGGGGGTGGGATTCGTCGAACATATAGCTCAGATCACGCACATAGATAAATTTTTCCTCACGGTGCTTTGCGATGCCGTACAGACGCTTTGCGTCATGCAGCAAAATGAGCAGCATGGAAAACAGCAGCAGCGTATGCACAAGATCGACATCGATCGCAACTATCGAGAAGGCGTACATAAAAACGGCGGCGACCGCTTCGGCAAGCACCGGGTAACGGGTGAAAAAATACACGAGCGCAAAGACTATGATGAGCAGCACCGCTATCTCATAGTTCACCGCAACAAGCCCGAACACCACGGCAAAGTAGGTGACCTCGCCCTTAAAGTGGTACATTATCGGGTAGGCGGTACCCAAAAGCACGCAGAAGAAGGCAAAGGCACGACCTATATCGGCACAATCGAGGATACTCATAAGCCAGCCGCCGATGAGTATCGGAAGCAGGCAGCGCACGAGTTCAATTCCCAGCAGTATCGCAAAACCTCCCTTGCCGTAATCCAGCGAAAACCTCGTTATGCCGAGGTTCGACCTCGGATATTTGTTGAGATTCCGATGAAAGACAAGGTGAGATGCAATTCTTACGGTGCTGAGGCTGCCGAAAAAGTATGCTATAACGGCTGTCAGAGCAAGGAGAAAAAAGCTCATTCCTTATCCCCTTTCTGCCGTATGACCATGCGTATGGGCGTACCCTCCAGTCCGAATACCGAACGGATCTGATTTTCGAGATACCGCTGATATGAGAAGTGGAACAGCTCCTTTTTATTGCAGAACACTACGAAATTCGGAGGGCAGGTGCCTGTCTGCGTCATGTAGTATATCTTAAGACGGCGGCCCTTATCCGTGGGCGGCTGCACCCTTGCCTGAGCATCGGCGAGGACATCGTTGAGCATACCGGTGGTTATGCGCATATGCGCCTGATCGTTTACAAAATTGACAAGCTCGAAAATGCGGTCTGTGCGCTGACCGGTGACTGCGGAGATAAACAGCACGGGAGCATAGCTCATGAAGCTGAGATCCCGCATGACATCCTTGCGCATCTTCTCCAGCGTTCCGGTCTCCTTTTCGACAAGATCCCACTTGTTGACGACGATGATGCTTGCCTTGCCCGCCTCATGAGCCATACCTGCGATCTTGGTGTCCTGCTCGGTGACGCCCTCTCTGGCATCGATCATGATAAGGCAGACATCGGCTCGCTCGATGGCAAGCTGGGCTCTCATGACCGAGAACTTTTCGACTCTTTCGTCCACACGGCTCTTCCTGCGGATACCAGCCGTATCGATAAAGACATACTTGCCGAAGGAGTTTTCAAATTCGGTATCGACCGCATCACGGGTGGTACCCGCCATATCCGCCACGATGACACGCTTTTCGCCGAGTATATGATTTATAAGCGAGGATTTGCCGACATTGGGCTTGCCGATAACGGCGACCT
>CAZLSN010000094.1:0-4143 GCA_964562265.1 uncultured Oscillospiraceae bacterium | reverse complement strand
GAGACGACCTCACCGACGAAAAGGGTCTGTGCCTTTGGTGCTGCGGCGATCAGGTTCGCAAGGGTGCCGCAACAAACGCCATTCAGATCGCCGAAAAGCTCATCGAGCTGCTGTGATGATAATTTAAATGTAAACAGGCAAAACAAAAAAGCAGGCAACGCTCCTTAGGTGGGAACGCTGTCTGCTTTTAAATTTCAATCTGCACCGAAGGATCACAGCTTCAGCTTATTCATCGGCAGAGCAAGGTACAGGGCGCTGCCTGCGATGGCACCGAAAACGCCCTGAACGGCGTTCATCGGGACATTTGCGATGACGCCGGGGCCGTAGCCGAGAGCCCAATACTCATAGGCAAAATAGCCGCATACCATGATGATCTCGGCGGCAAAGCCTGCGGTGAGGGCATTTGCGCCCTCTCTTTTGAACACTCTCCCTTTTAGGATAAGCCCCGCGGCAAGTGCCATGGCTGACTTTATCACAAAGGTGCCGGGGGCATAGATCGCAGAGCCGCCAACGATGTCGGCAAGAGCGGAGCCGAGTCCCGCCGCAAGCGCGCCCCAAAAGGGGCCGAGAGCGAAGGCGGAGAGTATAACAAGGGCGTCACCCGCATGGATGTATCCGCCCAAGGGGGTGGGGATATGAGGCACAAGGGTAGTAACACAGCACAGTGCGGCAAACAAAGCCGAGTATACGAGGGTCTTAATCTTCCTGTCCTGCACTGATCCTCACTGCCCTTTCTATGCGGATATTGCGGAGCAGTACGGCGGAGCCTATGCTGCGTTCGTAGATCTCGGGGATGACCCTGCCGATTATACCCTCGGCGCTCTTTTTGCTCTTTAGGGGGCAATTGAGTATGTGGGTCTTAACGCCGTTTTTGTAGTATTTGCAGGGGATCTCCTCGAAGCCGAAGTTCTTGTAAAACTCCATCGACGCCTCAAAGTTTATCTCGCCGCCGCTGTATTCGGGAAGCTCTATTAAAAGCCCCTGCTTATCCTTGTAGCGTTCTATGATAAGGTGCAGGCTGTTTTCCTTAAAGCCGCCCTCACGGTACCACGGCATAACGCAGAAATAATTTATAAGCGGGTAGCCGTACATGCTCTTGTGCGAAACAAAGGCATACGCCACAACGACATTCAGCTTATCGTCGTGGATGAGCAGCAGCTCCATCTCGTCACGGCGAACGGCACTTTGAATGTTAAGATGAGGCACAAGCTCCGGCTTGCGGAATTCATACCGCAAAAGTCCGTAATAGCTGCGTATATCCTTGTTCTTAGCCTTACTCAGTACCAACATTTCCTGTCACCTTTCTTTCGATAATGCCGTTTCTCCGATATTATACTTCCATGTGGGCAAGGGGGTCAAGCCCCTGCGAGCGATTGCGGTAAAGATTTGCACTGCACCAACACTTGGCAGTAATCGTCACTGCTGCGCCTTATACAGCTCGGCGTAAATGCCGCCCTTTAGGAGAAGCTCCGCATGGCTGCCAAGCTCCGCAACCATGCCATGCTCTATGACGGCAACGGTATCGGCATTTTTCACGGTAGATAACCTGTGTGCGATGATGATGACCGTTCTGCCCTCGCTGAGTCGGTCAAGCGATGCCTGTATCCTCTGCTCCGTAACGGTGTCGAGTGCGCTGGTCGCCTCGTCGAGTATGAGGATCTTCGGATTCTTGAGAAACAGTCTTGCTATCGAGATTCGCTGCTTCTGACCGCCGGAGAGCATAACGCCTCTTTCACCGATATAGCTGTCATAGCCCTGCGGCATTGCGGTGATCTCATTGTGTATCTCCGCAAGGCGGGCTGCCTCCTCGATCTCGGCGTCCGTGGCATCGGGTCTGCCGTAACGAATATTGTCACGCACCGTTCCGGCAAACATATATACATCCTGCTGTATCACACCGACGCTGCGGTGCAGTGAGCTTTGAGTGAGCGATCTGACATCTCTTCCGTCTATCGTTATGCAGCCGGAATCGACATCGTAAAAGCGCAGGATGAGCTGGCTTATCGTGGTCTTGCCGCCGCCGGAAGGGCCTATGAGCGCAAGACACTTGCCCGCTTCGACCTTTAGGCTTACATTTTTAAGTACCTCGGCTTCGGAGTACGCAAAGCTCACATTTTTAAGCTCGACCTCTCCGACAACGGAGGACAGCTCCTCGGCATCGGGAGCATCGACGATACTCGGCTTCGTATTCATAAGCTCCAAAAATCGACTGAAGCCGGCGGAGCCCTGCATATACTGCTCAATGAACATCGCAAGCTTTCGCACCGGAGTGACGAAGGTCGAGACATAGAGCGTAAAGGTTATTAGCTCTATATAGCCCATCGTGCCGTTCATTATGAATATGCCGCCTGCCGCAATGACCGCAACGGGCATGATGGACAGCGTGAACTCCATGCCGCTCTGGAACAGTCCCATTGCCTTATAATAGTCCGTTTTCGCCGTCCTGTAAAGTCCGTTCGCCTCGTCGAATTTATCCGCCTCAACAGCCTCGTTTGCAAACGCCTTTGCCGTTCTTATGCCGGAAACGCTGTTTTCGATGGCGGAGTTGATCACGCCGGTTTTCTTCTTGACCTCGATATTCGCATCACGCATTTTCATGCGCTGGCTGAGGGTGAACCAGATGCACAGCGGCAAAAGGATCAGCAGCACAAGCGCAAGCCGCCACTGGATCGTAAACATGAGTATCATTGCGCCGATTATCGTGACGGTGCAGATGAGAATGTTCTCGGGGCCGTGGTGGGCAAGCTCCGTTATCTCGAAAAGGTCGCTTGTGAGCCTGCTCATTATCGTGCCTGTGCGGTTGCGGTCAAAGTAATCAAAGCCCAAGCTCTGCACATGGGTGAACAGATCCTTTCGCATACTCGCCTCGATATGAACGCCCATCCGATGACCCAGCACCGTGATGATATAGTACAGCACGGACTTTATGAGATATGCCGCAACAAGTATGCACATGACTATGAAAAAAGTCTTGAACATATGCTCCGGCAGATATGTCTGCATTGCGTTTTTGGATATGTAGGGGAATACGAGATCGACCGCAGAGACAAACACCGCACACAGCATATCGATGGCGAAAAGTCTCTTTTCGTCTCTTATATAGCTTATGAAGATGCTCAGCGGTTTTTTGGTGTAATCTTTCATTTCACAATTTTTTCTCTCGCAGCAACCGCAAGTGCGTCACAGCGGTTGTTGTATTCGTTTTCGGCATGACCCCTGACCCAGTGACAGTGCAGCTCATGCTTATCGCAAAGCTCAAGAAGTCTTGTCCAGAGATCGATGTTTAAGGCAGGTTTTTTGTCCGCCTTCTTCCAGCCGTTTTTGCGCCACGATATTGCCCAGCCCTTCGAGAGAGCGTCAATGACATATTTTGAATCGGAATATAATTCGACGGTGCAGGGTTCTTTGAGTGCCTCCAGTGCCGATATGACACCGAGCAGCTCCATGCGGTTGTTGGTGGTCTCTCCCTCGGCACCGGAAAGCTCCTTTTCCCTGCCGTTATAGCGAAGTATCGCACCCCAACCGCCGGGGCCGGGATTGCCGGAGCATGCACCGTCGGTGTAAACAGTTACGGTTTTCATTTGCCGTACCCCATTCTTTCGTAACGCTCCAGCATAAGCTCGTATTCGTTTCTGTCGATAAGCCCGTTTTTCAAGAAGGCGTCAAGCTGCTCTAAGCGTCTCTCGTGGTCGTGACCGGTGCTTGCCTGCATACAGTCGGAGTCGTAATACTGACGTTGCGGCGGAGTATAGCTCGCTTGGGTATACTGCCGCTGCGGCGGTGCAACGGGACGCTGCACATTCCGAGGCTTATCGGATGCCTTGCTTGCCTTCGATTTTTTGTCGGCGTATACGATAAAAGCGACAAAGGCAATCGGGATCGCTATAGTCAGCAAAATGCCGAGGGAGGCCGGCATGGCCCCACCGATTATATCAAGGAAGAATATGAGTATCACGCCGATCCAAATGACTCTCGATAAGCAGCCCTTGTTTTCTTTTTTGTTTCCGCTTTTGTTTTCGTTCATCCGTGGCCTCCTTATCGATATCGCAATGTCCGTCGTTGAATCGCAGTTACTAAAATGCACTGCACCATCTCTTGGCGGTTGATTCTGCTGCCGACGATGGATTTGACTATGTACAAATC
>CAZLSN010000093.1:0-4157 GCA_964562265.1 uncultured Oscillospiraceae bacterium | reverse complement strand
GTTGAAGTCGAGCTGGATGGAGTTCTTGCCTGCCCAGCCGTCGAACTCGAGCATTGCCTGCTCCTGACCGACAAACTCGCCGCGTCTTATCAGAAGGACATCGGCGCCGTACTCGGCAAGGACTCTGGAGCATGCGGGGCCTGCGATTATATGGGTGAGGTCAAGGACCTTGACACCGGAGAGGGGACCGTGGGGATTGGGCTTGCCCCAATCGGGAGCAGGTGACTCATGCTCCTTGTCGGTGCGGATGAGCGGCATAGCGATTACCGCCTTGCCGACCTCGGAAGCCTCCCACTCCTCGCGGGATCTGAGCATGCAGCCGCATGCGCCGCAGTCGAAGGAGATCTCCTCAAGCTCAAGGGCATTGTACTTTCCGACGACCTCTGCCATCTCCTTCTTATCCTTGGACATGGAGAGCATGGTGTACTGCGAACCCTTCTTGGAGAACGGAAGTGCTGCTGCAAGCTTCTCCTGCTGGCTCTGATAGTAGACATGGAAGCTGACATCACGGCCGTCCTTTGCACGGTACTTGAAGAATGAGCCGTTAAAGGCGTTGTTGACTCTGATAGCGCTCAGGACACGGCTCCATGCAAATGCGGAGCCCTTGTGGGATGCCATGTAAAGGCGGATCGCCTGCATACCCGCAAATGCAACATCACAGATGGTCTCGGCACCGGTGGTATTGTCGCCTCTCAGCTCACCGATCTCGGTGGCAACTGAGCTGCAAGCAGCCAGAACCGCAGCGATCGCGGGGGTCTGCAAAACCTTCTCGTCCTTAAACAGCAGATCGACACCGGGGCGACGCTTCTTTAAAATGGTGACATTCACGGGAGGCGGGAAGGGATTTTCGGTGAAGCAAGCCTTTTTAAGCTGTGCTTCTCTCTTCTCATCGGCGACGAAAACCGTCGGAATCGGCTTTATGCCGTACTGCTTGGTCAGGTCCTCGAAGATGACCTGCGCCTGTTTTGCCTTCTTTTTCAGGGCATTGTTTGACATTGTTTTTTCCTCTTTCTCTTTTGATATTTGTAAATTTTGTTATTATTGTGACGATTAGGCGTTGAAAACAGACCGCCTCTCAGCAGCGGTTTGTGTACAACACTATAAATATTATATGAAAAGCAGCGATTTGTCAATCAAATGTTCAAGAACAAATCGCTGCTTGTTATTCTGCATGATTTTTAAAGCGGGAGGTCTTTTGTCCTGAAGGTGGCGTTGCCTACGGCGTAGGTCGTTATCGCAACGATCAGGAGTATGCACAGCTTCCAGACGAATGTCAGAACGATGCATCCGCGCCCTCCTGCAAGCCATGGTATCTTATGCCGAACTTCGACGCATAGTCAAAGCCGCTCTTGCCGTAGAAGTCGATATTGCCCTCAAAACACACCGCCTTGCAGCCCGCTTCCTTCGCCATTTCAAGAGAATAGTCAAGCAGCAGCTTTCCGTAGCCCATACGCCTAAACTCCGGCGCAAAGTCCGGGTCATCCCTCATACAGTGCAGCACATAATGCTTCAGGCAGCCTGAGCGATATACATTCCAAAAGCTTTTACGGACGAGGCTTTCGGCCTCGCTTCCGTCTTCTTGCGTTTCCAAATGAATTTCAATGTCATTTATATTCATTGTTTTTTACCTCCTGAAAATTGTTGACTTCAATGCGGGAGGTCGGATTGCAGCCGATCTCCCGATCAGCTTACACTCTCCTGATAATAAGTATTCTGGCTTATGCCGCTATTGTTCTATCACGCGTGTTACAGTATTTCAACACATTTCGGCAAGCTCGCAAACATTTTTGCGTTTTTTGTATGCAAATGTACATTTGCCACTCAAATGTAAACAATGTTAATTTTATATTTAATTTGTATTTTCTGTCAGGCAATGTTAGAATAACATTGTATCCGATCCGGATGCGCGACAGGCAAGGTCGGCGTGAAGAAATACGGGGATCGGTTGGGGGAAATGTTATGAAAAAGTTTATAGCGTGCTTACTTTTTGTTGCGATGCTTCTGCCTTTTGCGTACACCGATGCTCAGGCTTGCACCGATGTCACCGCAGACGATGTTGAGCTTCTTTTGGAGCGCATCGATGTCATTTACTCAAACGGCTACCCCGAGGGCAGCATGACCCTGTCCTGCATTAAGGATGCAGCCTGGCTTTGCGGAATGTCCTCCGCTTCGGAAAACGGAGCGATATGCATCTTCGAGGTCAGCGGCGGCGGTTATCTCGTCACCCTCGGCGGCACTGAGCTTACAAACAATGAGGAGAACATCGGCATAAAAGAGGATCTGCTGTCCGGCTTCAATCAGTCGAATGAGTACAAAAACAGTGTAATCGCCGCAATGCAGGCGACCATCCCCGAGGGTTCTGATGTGTACATTTACGGGTACAGTCTTGGCGGCATGGTGCTTCAGCAGGTGCTTGCGGATAAGCAGATAAAGGGGCATTACGAATTCAAGTCCGCTGTGGCTATCGGCAGCCCCGTGACCTCGATCGCCCGTCAGAAGATAATTTTCATCGAGGATGTGAACGACCTTGTGCCGCACCTGTCCGGTAAGTCCTTCCTTGCGGGCAAGCTCTTCCGCAAGTACGACAACCATATCGTCCGTGACGGCGGCTATAAGACGACCGCAGGCGGTCACGCTCTGAGCTATGTCGATTCCGACATCTGGAACGACATTGACATCTTCGGCGGCATGGACGGTGCTTCCCTTGTCATAAACATGGATAGCCTGAAAACATTCTACGCATAAGCAGCCGAAAGGCTGCTTTCTTATTTAAAGGTACGAACTGTTCCGATGTCAGTCGTGCAAAGCAGTTTTTAAAACCGTCGGCACCTTGTAGGGTGGGGTCATGACCCCCCTCCCTACTGTGGAATGGCAGTATATTTTGGTACCGACAGTCGATTTTTCTTCGAATCATAAGTCGGGTTAGGCTTTAAGGAGATATTATGACCGTCAAAGTGACAATAAAATTCAGCGAAAACATAAAGGAGTTTTTTCAAAGCGGCGGGTATGAGACCGCAATTGCAAAGCTTCTCGAACGCTCGGTACGCCTCTTCCCTCACCGATACGAGCATAACGATGAGCAGTCGCACGGTGAGTGTGACTTCTATGCTGTGGTCGGCGATGATGGCAGAGTCGCAAAGTACGATGTGAAGCTTCCGTTTGACCGGGAAGAGGGTCGGCTGCTTTGCAGCAACAATGCCGATCTTGTGCAGTGGGTGAAGCTCATGTACGAGGAGTGTGCCGGGTTCTCCGACTGCGTTTCGCAGGGTCGGGGCATTTGCGGTGTCGAGTCGCTTCGGCTGTATAGGATAATAAAAAAGCAGCTCTCCCGCATTGCTGAGGGCGAAAATCTCATAAGCTTTCTGCCTTTTCCTGCCGTTTTGGATCACGAAAGCTGCATTTACACTCAGTTTTCCGCCGACATTTTTACTGCGATCTACGACACTCTGGAGCGTGAGGGGCTTGTTTGCGGTCGCCGTGTCTATGTCATTTACCCCGCCCTCGACGGCAAATCGGTCATCCGCAATTTGAATAACAACACCCGAGAGTTTCTTGATTCTCCGGAAATCAACGCCTATATTTCCTGCGAGTTTCGGGAGGAGTAATCCGGTATCGAAAAAAGCTTGTTATCTTTTTCCTCTTATGTCACAATTCTAAAGCTTCTAACAAACTGTAAACCCCCAAGTCTTACGACTTGGGGGTTTTATTATGCTTTGTGCTTTTAATTATTTGTACATCTCGATGAGACGCTGGAGGTGCTCGTAGCGAGCCTTGGCGTTCTCCTCGGAAGCTGCAAACAGGTTATCCGCACGATCGGGGAACTCACGAGTCAGACGGCTGTAACGAGCCTCGTTCATGAGGAACTCCTTATATCCGCCTGCAGGTGCCTTGGAGTCAAGTGCGAACTTGCCTTCCTCGGCAGCGGGATTGTAACGGAACAGGTTCCAGTAGCCGCACTCGACAGCCTTCTTCATCTCTGCCTGGCAGTTGGTCATGCCGCCCTTGATGGAGTGCATCTCGCAAGGTGCGTAAGCAATGATGAGGGAGGGTCCCTTATAAGCCTCTGCCTCTCTGATAGCCTTGAGGGTCTGGATGGTGTTTGCGCCCATTGCGATCTGAGCAACATAGACATAGCCGTAGGTCATTGCGATCTCTGC
>CAZLSN010000092.1:0-4305 GCA_964562265.1 uncultured Oscillospiraceae bacterium | reverse complement strand
ATCACAATATCTGCGGCAGAAAGATCGCCATTCTGGAAAACGGCTCATGGGCGGCGACCTCCGGAAAGCTCATGCGTGACAGTCTCTCGAAGCTCCGTAACACCGAGTTTATCGGCGAGCCCTTCTCCATCAAGTCCGACATTAAGGAGTCTCAGCTCTCCGGTCTCTATGCTCTGGCGGACGAAATGGCTGCCGACATCGTTCCGCAGCGTCCGGTCATCGCAGCGAGCGAGAGCCGCAGCGTTGCCGAGAATGTCGATAATGCGGCGTTCAACAAGTTCAGCTACGGCGTCGAGGTCCTGACCACCAAGGTTGACGGCAAGGACTACGGCTGCATTATAAACACCGCAGGTCAGGTCGCAGCGGGCGATCCCAAGAAGCTGACTATCTCCGTCATAAAGAAGAACAACACCTGCGACATGGTGATGAAGGCGGGCAAGTTCAATATCTCAATTCTCACCGAGGAAGCGCCCTATTCCGTGTTCCAGCACTTCGGCTTCCAGTCCGGCAGAGATGTTGATAAGTTTGCCGAGCTTCCCTACGATGTCCGCACCGAAAACGGCATCCGCTATGTCCCGCAGTACACCAATGCGGTGCTGTCCTGCGAGGTCATCGATGTCAGGGATCTGGACACTCAGATGCTCTTCATCGCAAATGTCGTCGAGGCAAAGGTGCTGTCGAATGACAAGAGCTGCACCTACGCCTACTACCACGCTCACATAAAGCCCAAGAAGAACCCCGCCTCCGACAGGCCCGAAGGTTATGTCTGCAAGGTCTGCGGCTACTTCCACGAAGGCAGCGAGCTTCCCGAAGATTTCATCTGTCCCCTGTGCAAGCACGGCGTTGAGGACTTTGAGCATGTCGTTCCCGAGAAGAAGGAAAAGAAGAAGGGCTACATCTGCAAGGTCTGCAACCACTTTGAACCCTGCGACGGTGAGCTTCCCGAGGACTATGTATGTCCCATCTGCCACCACGGCATCGAGGATTTCGAACCTGCGGAGCAGTAAAATCAGACAATACGACCTCCCGTAATTGTAATATCAGCGAAAAGGGCAGCGGCTAAAACCGTTGCCCTTTTTGTGCTTTTACCTCGCTGTGCTTCTGTTTCCCTCTCAGTCAAGAATCATAGATTTTTGCCGGCTCTCCCACAGGGAGTGCCAAGATGGGTGCGCAGCTTGTTATAGACGAAGTGCAGCCATTGCGCCGTACTATATCGCGCTTCCGACAAACGGCGGAGTCTGAGACCTGCGCCCTGCTGTGTCTAACAAGGTGCGCATATTAAATCCGCAAAATGTGCCGCAGCAAAAAAGACGGCACAAGGATAAATCCTTATGCCGTCGTACATGATTATCAATCTTCGTCAACCGTATGGGTCAGCAGGAACTCGGCCAGCATCTTGCTGTACTGCGGTTCAACATGGATGCCGTCGATCGCCGCCGCATCATCAAGCTTGCCGTTGGGTGCAAGGAGATCGAAGTTGTCGATATAATAGATCTCCTCCTCGGCACACATCGTAAGTATCTTGGCGTTGAACTCCTTGACCCTGTCATTGGTCAGCCAGCTTCCGCTTTTCAGTGCCTTGTCGCCGAGAGGCATGATGCCGATGACATAGATCTGAATGTCGGGATAATTGTCCCGCACAAGATTTATAAGATCACGGTAGCTGGATATGAAGCTGTCAATGCTCTTCCAGCCAAGCTCGTTTATACCGAGCATTATGTAGCACTTGGAATAGCTGTCACCCGAACGGATGGCGTCGGCAATGGTCATATCAACGCCCTTGTAGTTAACGGTCTGACTGTAGACCTTGTTGACGGTCAGGCCGACAGCGGAGAGATCGGCACCGTAGGTAAACCATTTTTTCTCGGTGGCGTAGTTCAGCAGGCTCTTCATCCTCGAATCGCCGATGAACATTGCGTCGGCAAACCAGGATATGTCCTTCCCCTCATTTTCGGGGACGGGGCAGGAGTAGTCATAGCCGGGATTCATCGCCGCCTCATCGTATTTCTCGGCAAGGCTCTTGGCATCGTCGGCACGATCCATAAGGCTGTCGATACCGGCTGCGATAGCGTCTGCGTTCTCGTCAACGACCATGACGACATAGCCGCCCTTTGCGTAGATCTTCGCATTGCGCATAAGCTCCGCATTTTCGGGGAAGTAGTTTGCATCACTGTTTATCCTGTCGTCACGATGGGTCTCGAGGGCTGCGGTGATGTCGGACTCATTGACGCCGTCCTTGGGAACAAGGACAATGATCTCATTTGCGGCGGTGCCTTCGGAGAGGGCTATCGCACCGTCTGCAATATTTGCGGGGTCAATGCCGAGGTAGGACTTGAGCATCGCCTCATAGTCCTTATCGCCGACGGAAATGAGCTTGGCAGCGGTCTTCTCACCACTCTCCTGCTGTGCGGCAGCAATGAGGGTGCGTGCCGAAAGCGTAACTTTGGGCTTATCCTTATTATCATCGTTATTGCCTCCGCCTGTGCAGGCGCAGACAGAAAAAATCATCGCCGCACAGAGCAGCAGACTTACAAGCTTCTTTTTCATCATATTTTCCGCCTTTGAGCATTTTTTCAGTGTATTCATTATATAACAAAAATCCGATTGGTCAACATAATTCCGCAAAAATGCAACCAAAAATCGGTGTACAAAATCACTGTCGTTTTTTGTGCATTTTTACTTCTTGACATAGCTGCTCATACAGTGCGTCCCTGTTCTCGGGCGTAATGATGTACAGCTCACAATCGGGGTGCTTGCGGACGGTACGCAGAAAGTCCGTATTCTGCGCCTTCACCGCCGCCAGAACATCGTAATCGCCGTCAAGCACGGAAAGCACCGCCCTTTGAAATTCCGGCGACCGACTCTCCAGCGTTCCGATCTCATCCATTAAGACGAGGCTTCCCTGCGGAATGTTCCGCAAATAATCGGAGCCGGGGTGATCCATAAGCTCCGGATGGCCGATATATTCGCCGCCCTTTAGCTCTATGATAAGGCTGCCGCTGCGCTCTTCTGTCGGGGACGCCGCATCGTAGAGATAGACCCTCGACACTCCGTCCGGATCCTCCGGCAGTCGGCGGGTTATGAAGCCGTACACCGGCCTTTGCATATCTGAAACAAGGCGGCGGATGAGAGTGCTTTTTCCGGCATGGACATCGCCGCAGATAAGAATTTTCATTTTTTGATCGCTCCTGTTGCATGGACACTTGAATATGGTTTGCGAATGTTGTAAAATAATTCACAAGGAAATTATAAAATCAAAATCGCTCCCTGTCAACCGGAGCATGAAAGGACGACAGACTATGGCAGAAAAAATCGATGTTACCCGCCTCAAGGCAGTGCTTTTCTCCGAAAAGCCCGTGAGTGTATGCAACAAGGCACTTTCCGACAAAAATGCAGAGTACGGACTCGGCTCGGCAGCTGCCGAAGCCGCCGCAAACGCAACCGCTCTTGCCCTGCTTGCTGTTAACAGCAGCGACCTTTCCGATCCCGCAGTCGCAAAGGCGGCGCAGGATCTCGAAACTCTCAGAACCTACTTCCTCCGCCTTATCGACGAGGAGATAAAATGCAAGGAGCCGCTTGAAAAGAGGCTTTCCGAGGGTGCAGCCGCAGCGGAGATCGAGGGCGGCTATCGCACCGCCTGCGTTATAATCGACGAGGTGCTGTACTCCGGCGTTATGATGCTTGAGCAGCTTGACCGTGTTTCGGACAAAATATCCGCCGAGGGTGCCGCCGCTGCCGCCTCCGCAGTTTACTTTGTCAAAACCGCAATGCAGACGGTAAAGTACCTCAAGGCGTACTACTCCACCAAGATGAACGAGGAAGTCTTTGCCCGCACGACCCGTCGTGAGCCGGAGATCGCCATTGAGCAGAACGAGGCATTCTTAAACGGTCTTATCGAAAAATTCTCGGCGAAGATCTGACATTCAAAGGAGAACCCATGTACAAAACCAACGATCGCATCACCGCCTTTTTCGAGGAGCATCTCCCGGAGGCGATAAATGCGGAAAGCGCATTTGCGGCACTGAAGGCCCTGTACGAGCTTATCGACGACAAGGGCTTTGAGCCGCCGAAGTACGAAAAGCTCAACGACTTCGGCATCATCGCCGACGAGATCTACGATGAGCTTTACGAGCTGAATTATATGTAACGCAAAACCGGCTGTACCCGATGTTTCGAGTCAGCCGGTTTTTTGCCGCTGTCTTCGGTTTTAGCTTCAAATCCGATTTATGATTCACAAGCCGGTTATACAAATAAAAAAGGAACGCCGAAGCGTTCCTTTTTATTCTAAGCTAAACCTACGATCAG
>CAZLSN010000091.1:0-4558 GCA_964562265.1 uncultured Oscillospiraceae bacterium | reverse complement strand
CAATGGTGCTGGGGACCTTGTTGACACCGATCCTCTCACAGAAGCTGCGTATAGCGGTGGGGGTGTAACCACGGCGACGCAGACCGCAAAGAGTCGGCATACGGGGATCGTCCCAACCGGAAACATAGCCCTCCTCGACAAGCCTTCTGAGCTTGCGCTTGCTCAAAACGGTGTAGTTGATACCAAGCCTTGCAAACTCTATCTGACGGGGCTTCGAGGGAACGGAAACATTGTTTATCACCCAATCGTACAGAGGACGGTGATCCTCATATTCAAGGGAGCAGAGGGAGTGAGTTATGCCCTCCAAAGCATCCTGAATGGGATGGGCAAAATCGTACATGGGGTAGATGCACCACTTGGTACCCTGACGGTGATGCTCAATATAACGAATGCGGTAGAGTACGGGGTCACGCATGTTGAAGTTGCCGGATGCAAGATCGATCTTTGCACGGAGAGTATACTTGCCCTCGGGGAACTCGCCGTTTTTCATGCGCTCAAAGAGATCGAGGCTTTCCTCAATGGGTCTGTCCCTGAAGGGACTGATCGCCGGACGGGTGGTATCGCCCCTGTACTCCTTAAACTGTTCGGGGGTCAGCTCACAAACGTAAGCGAGACCCTTTTTAATAAGCTCGATGGCAAACTCATAGGTCTTCTCGAAATAATCGGAGCCGTAGAAGAAGCGGTCGCCCCAGTCGAAGCCCAGCCAGTGAATATCCTCCTGAATGGCATCGACGTACTCGGTGTCCTCCTTGGCGGGGTTGGTATCGTCCATACGCAGGTTGCACATACCACCGTACTTCTCGGCGGTACCGAAGTCTATAATAAGTGCCTTGCAGTGACCGATGTGCAGATAGCCGTTGGGTTCCGGCGGGAAACGGGTGTGAACGCTCATACCCTCGCATCTTCCGCCCTCGGCAAGATCCTCATCTATGAAATTTTCAATAAAGTTTTTGCTGAGCTCTTCCATTATACATATCTCCAAATCGAATTTGAGTAACCTACATTATATATGATTAGTCATTTGATTACAACAAAAACTTAAATTTTGCCGTAAAATTTGCTTGCTGTAGCCAAAGCACTTGAGTAAGAGAGTCGGCTTTGGTATAATATAAATGAAATGAGGTGAGCGGATGAAATACGATGCTTTAATAATAGGCGGAGGCCCCGCTGCGGTATCTGCGGCACTGACCTTGAGAAACAGAGGCAAGACCGTCGGCGTCATATCAAATCCCAATGAGACACAGAATTTATATAAAGCCGAGCATGTGACAAATTACCCCGGCATAGTCGGCAGCGGTAAGGAGCTTTCGGAGAAGTTTACGGAGCAGCTCATTTCCTCCGGAGCGGAGCTTATACATGGAAGAGCGCTCAGCGCAATGAGCCTCGGTGCTGCCTTCGGCGTTGCGGTCGGGAACGACTTTTACGAGGGCAGAGCGATCATTGCCGCCACCGGAATAAGCCGCAGCCCCCTGTGCGACGGCGAGACAAAATTTCTCGGCAGGGGAGTGAGCTACTGCGCCACCTGTGACGGTATGCTGTATCGGGGAAAGACCGTTGCGGCGATAGGCAGCGGCGAGGAATTTGAAAGCGATGTCAGGTTTTTAAAAGAGATCGGCTGCACCGTGGAGTGCTTCAAAGGCGGCAGATTTGAGATCGAAGGCGATACAAAGGCAGAGCTTTTGATTCACGAGGGCAGGGAATACAAGGTCGATTGTGTCTTCATACTGAAAGATACGGTGACGGCGGACAGCCTGCTGCCCAATGTTAAGACGGAGCGTGGCAGGATCGTGGTCGATGCCAAAATGCGTACAAGCGTTGAGGGCATATTCGCCGCGGGAGACTGCACCGGCGCACCTTACCAGCTTGCAAAGGCGGTAGGCGAGGGCAATATAGCGGCCCTCTCCGCTTGTGAATACTTGGATAAAAAATGAAAAGGAGATAAAATCATGGCTATCATTCATCTTACAAAGGACAATTTTGATTCCGTCATCGCAGACGGCAAGGCGATCGTAGACTTCTGGGCAACATGGTGCGGCCCCTGCCGCATGCAGGCACCCATCCTCGATGAGCTTGATAAGGTGCTGGGCGGAAATGTCAAGGTCTGCAAGGTCGATGTTGACGAGGAACCCGCACTCGCACAGCGCTTCTCCGTCTTTTCCATCCCCACCCTCATCGCATTTGACGGCGGCAAGGAGATCGAAAAGCGCGTAGGCGTTCAGAGCGTTGAGCAGCTTCAGGAGATGCTGGGTTAAAATTCGTTAAAACTCTTGCAATTTTACTTGCACCTGTATATAATACAGGTGCATTAAAATTTTTAAGTATTTGAGGTGTGATCATGTCCGATTATATACTGAGCTGCTGCTCCACCGCCGATCTGAGCAAGGAGCATTTTGAAGCCAGAGACATTCATTATGTTTGCTTCCACTATTCTCTCGACGGTGAAAATTATGCCGACGACCTCGGTCAGAGCGTACCCTTTGACGAGTTTTACAAGAGAATGACCGAGGGTGCCGAGACCAAGACCAGTCAGGTCAATGTCGATGAGTATATTGAATATTTCACCCCTTTCCTCGAAGCGGGCAAGGACATTCTCCATGTAACCCTCTCAAGCGGCATTTCCGGAACGATAAACTCCGCCAAGATCGCAGCCGATGAGCTTCTTGAGAAGTATACCGATCGCAAGATCTACATCGTTGACTCTTTGGGCGCCTCCTCCGGCTACGGTCTTATCATGGATACTCTCGCCGATAAGAGAGACGAAGGCATGGGCATCGATGAGGCACATGACTGGGTCGAGGCACATAAGCTTGAGCTGCACCATTGGTTCTTCTCAACAGACCTCACCTTCTACATCAAAGGCGGCAGAATAACCAAGGCGGAAGGCTTCTTCGGCACCATGCTCAAGATCTGCCCTCTGCTGAATATGGACAATCTGGGCAGACTCATTCCCAGAGAAAAGATCCGCACCAAGAAAAAGGTCATCCGTCAGGCGGTCTCCAAGATGGAGGAATTTGCAAAGGACGGTCACGATTACTCCGGCAAGTGCTATATCTCAAACTCCGGCTGCTACGAGGACGCAAGAGCCGTTGCCGATCTCGTTGAGGAGCTTTTCCCGAAGCTCACCGGCAAGGTCGAGATCAACAGCGTCGGCACAACTATCGGCAGCCACACCGGACCCGGAACCGTAGCGCTGTTTTTCTGGGGCAACGAAAGAAAAGATTGACTTTTTAAAGCACAATAGTTATAATTTAAAAGTCAAAGACAGTGACGAGCAGGAGTACGCAGATAAGCGCATCGCAGAGAGGGAACGGTCGGTGCAAGTTCCCATGTGCCGCTGCGGAAGGTCGGCTCCGAGTTTTTCCGCCGAAGTGATTTAAGCGGAAACGGCAGCTCCCGTTAAGAGCATTGAGTGCCGCATTTACTATGCAATAGCAAGGAAAATGCGGAATTCAGGTGGTACCGCGTATTATTGCGCCCTGAGGATTCGGGGCGCATTTTTCATTTTGTATTGGAGGAATTGAAATGAAAGAATTGCCGAAGGTGTATGAGCCGCAGACAGTCGAGAAAAAGATATACGACATGTGGCAGCAGGGCGGATACTTTAAGGGCAAGATCGACCCCGATAAAAAGCCCTTTTCCATTGTCATGCCGCCCCCCAATGTAACGGGACAGCTCCATATGGGTCACGCTCTCGATACGACGCTTCAGGACATTTTGACCCGCTACAAAAGAATGCAGGGCTATGCCGCACTGTGGATCCCCGGCACCGACCATGCGGGCATCGCAACTCAGATAAAGGTCGAGGAGGAGCTCCGTGTAAAGGAGGGGCTTACCCGCTACGACCTCGGTCGTGAAAAGTTCCTTGACCGTGTTTGGGATTGGAAGCATAAATACGGAAGCCGCATAGTCGAGCAGCAGAAAGTGCTCGGCGCCTCCTGCGATTGGGACAGAAGCGTTTTCACCATGGATGAACAGAGGGCAAAGAGCGTCCGAGAGACCTTCTGTGAGCTGTATGAAAAAGGACTCATCTACAAGGGCAACCGCATTATAAACTGGTGCCCCAAGTGCCGTACCGCACTGTCCGATGCCGAGGTCGAGTATAAGGATATGCCCGGTTCATTCTGGCACATTCGTTATCCCATCGAGGACTCCGACGAGGAGTTTATCATAGCGACCACCAGACCCGAGACCATGCTGGGTGACTCCGGCGTTGCCGTTCACCCCGATGATGAGCGTTACGCTCATCTTGTCGGCAAAAACGCCATCCTGCCCCTTGTGGGAAGAAAGCTCCCCATCGTAGCCGATGATTATGTCGAGCTGGGCTTCGGTACAGGTGCCGTTAAAATGACCCCCTGCCATGACCCCAACGACTATGAGGTAGGTCTGCGCCACGATCTTGAGCAGATCCTTGTCATAGACGAGGACGCAAAGATCATAAACGGCGGCAAGTATAACGGCATGGATCGCTATGAAGCGAGAAAGGCGATAGTTGCCGATCTTGAAGAGCAGGGCTATCTTGTCAAGGTAGAGCCGTATAATCACAATGTCGGCTGCTGCT
>CAZLSN010000090.1:0-4722 GCA_964562265.1 uncultured Oscillospiraceae bacterium | reverse complement strand
TATCATACCGTGTTAAAATTTGCAAGCTGTTTTTTTATGCCTTGCGGACGGAGTCTATGTGGCGGGTGAGGTCGAGCATCTTGTTGCTGAAGCCCCATTCATTATCATACCATGCCATGAGCTTTACGAAATTGTCGTTCAGGGCGAGGCCTGCCTTGGCGTCGAAAATGCTGGTGTGGGGATCGGTGATGAAGTCGGAGGAGACAACTTCCTCGTCAACATACTCGATGATGCCCTTCATTGCACCCTCGGAGGCTTCCTTGACGGCGGCACAGATCTCATCATAGCTTGCGCCCTTTTCGAGACGGCAGGTGAGGTCAACGATAGAAACATCGGCACTGGGGATACGCATGGAGGTGCCGGTGAGCTTGCCTTTGAGCTCGGGGATGACCTTGCCGACTGCCTTTGCGGCGCCGGTGCTGGTGGGGATGATATTGCCGATGCAGGAGCGGCCGAGTCTCCAGTTCTTCTTGGAGAAGCCGTCAACGACTTCCTGAGTTGCGGTATCGGCGTGGACGGTGGTCATAAGACCCTCGACGATGCCGAACTTGTCGTTTATGACCTTTGCGAGAGGAGCAAGGCAGTTGGTGGTGCAGGATGCGTTGGAGACGACCTTTATATCGGGAGTGTACTTCTCAAGGTTTACGCCGCAGACGAACATCGGGGTATCGTCCTTGGAGGGACCGGAAAGCACGACGACGGATGCGCCTGCGTCGATATGAGCCTGAGCGGCCTCGGTGGTGAGGAAAGCACCGGTGCATTCGAGAACATACTCAACACCCATCTCACCCCAAGGGAGCTGCCTGGGGTCTCTGTTGCCGACGACTGCGACCTTCTTGCCGTTTACGGTGATGGAATTGTCATCATGCTCCACGGTGCCGTTGAAGCGGCCGTGTACGGAGTCGTACTTAACACAGTAAGCAAGCTGGGCGGTGCTCTTGTCGGGAGCGTTTATCGCGACAACTTCGATGTCGTCGGAGGCGACTGCGGCTCTGAATGCGAGACGACCGATGCGTCCGAAACCGTTGATAGCAACTTTTATCATATTAATTCCTCCAATTAAAAAATTTACTAAGTGCCTTTGCTTGAATTGTATCATATAATATTGCCGGATTGCAATATTTCGATACAGCCAAAACCGAAACAAAAAAATCGTGTTTTTCGCTTGACTATTGTATATTTTGTCTGTTTTTGATAGAATTATTGAACTGATCGGATAAGGAGAGATATGACCATGTCGGAACGCAGGATCCCCGTATCGGTGTTTGCGCTTTTTGCCCAGCCCGTGATATGCGTCAGAAAGGATTGCATAAGCTACATGAACGCCCGAGCGATAGCCCTGGCGGGGAAAGACCTTGTCGGCAAGCCTGCCAATACGCTGCTTTCGTCTCAGCTTCTGTCCGATCCCGAAGGCAGCTTCGTTGCGGCGGCATTTGTCGGCACAAAAAGCTGCGTCATAAATGCCGGAGCCTATGCGGGAGAGCAGGTATTTGTCCTCTGCCCCGATGAGGCACCGAGGCAGACCGAGGCTGCTGTATTTGCCGGTATGCGTTCTTCGCTTGCGACTCTGCGCATCTGCGGAAGCCGTATCTCACGCCTTGCCGAACTGCGCTGCGACGACACATTGCGCTCCTATGCCGTGTCCGTGAACCGCTGCTATTACAAAATGAAGCGCAACATCGACAATCTGAGCCTTATTGACCTCATTCGCTGCGGCGAATACCCGTTTTTTGCGGAATCGACTGATCTCACGGAGCTGTTTTCAAAGCTCATCGACAGCGTCAATGTTCTGCTCGGTACCGCACCGAAGATAGAATTCTCGGCACCGCCGGAGCTTTACGCCGTGGTGGACAGGTACCTTGCGGAGCTTGCGCTTTTAAACCTTCTGTCAAACAGCCTTGCCCACTGCGGCGAGAACGATCGCATCAGCGTATCGCTCGTGCGGACGGACAAAAGCACCGTCCTTGCGGTGAACGACAGCGGTAGCGGAATAGCTCCCGAGGAGCTTCCCCATGTGTTCGACAGGCAGAGCCGATGCTCCGATCTCTCGGCGGCAGCCGAGGGCGTGGGCTTGGGTCTTGCCACCGTTCGCAGCATTGCGGAGCTTCACGGAGGCACGGTGCTTCTTGAAAGCCGCGGAGTGGGCTGCGGAACATCCGTTCGCCTGATGCTGTCAAACTTCGTTGCGGCATCGGGAAGGCTGCGCTCCGATACGATGCTGTATGGCAGTGTGGGGCTGACGAGCATATTGCAGGAGCTTTCCGACGCTCTGCCCGACGACTGCTTTTCCTCGATGACGGACGACTGAATCAGACGATAAAGAGAGAACGCAGACGATCTGTGTCGTCGTCGGAGAGGGCCATTGCGTTTTTGAGATACGAAGCCATATCGCCGTAAAGCTCTTCCGCCTTTGAGAAGGCTGCACCGATGAAGCTTTCGTCCACACGGTCAAGCTCATAGATGAAATCAAGCTCCGCCTGATCGTCCGTATACCTTCGGCAGGCATTGATGAGCCTTTCCGTACCGGCGGCACAGCGTTCGTTCGTTATGAGATAGTCGGCAACAATATCGTCCCTATGTACGCCCAGCGCACTGAGCAGCAGGGCAGTGCCGACACCGACCCTGTCCTTGCCCATGGTGCAGTGATACAGCAGGGCGCCGCTTTCGTGAGAAAGCAGCGTTTTAAAGAATATGCGGTAGTGTGCCATGCAATGCTCCGTGCCTATGAGTATGGGGTACAGAGAGCGCATCTGTACCTTGCCGTCGGGATGCTTTGCCATAAGCCTTTTCGCCATTGCCACGGTGCGGACAGCTTCCTCGTCCTCGGTCTCGGGCTTGTCACGGCTTATGCCGTCGGTCTTCATTTCGATTATCGGGCAATGCACATATGAAACACCGTCGAGTATGCGGTCACGCTTTTGCCACCGCTCCTCATCGGTGCGGAAATCGACAACGGTGCGAAGGCCGAGCTTTTTTAAGATCTTGGCATCGGCGTCGCTTATCTCGTTAATGACGCCGCTGCGGATAAGCCGTCCTTCGGCGATGACACCGCCCTCGGCTCTCATGCCGCCGAGGTCTCTGGCGTTGGGTGCGCCGCAAAGTAAATAGCTCATAATCCGAAGAGCCTCCTTCCGTTTTCGCTGCTGCATTTTGCAGCCTCAATGGGGCTAATGCCCTTTATCTCGGCGATCTTTTCAACAACATAGACGAGGCTTCTCGAATCGTTGCGCTTGCCCCTGTTCGGAACGGGGCTGAGATAGGGGCTGTCCGTTTCGATGAGTATGCGATCCATGGGGCAGAACTCAAGCACCTCGATCGCCTTTCTTGCGTTTTTGTATGTAATGGGGCCGTCGAAGCCGAGGTAAAAGCCGCGGTTTAAAAGCTCCCGTGCCATCTCAACGCTGCCGGAGAAGCAGTGGAAAACGCCTTTAAGCTCCGGATAACGACGCACGATCTCCATACAGTCGCCGTGAGCCTCTCTGTCGTGGATGATGACGGGTAGCTTTAGCTCTATCGCAAGCTCTGCCTGCTTGCAAAAAAGCTCCTTTTGCTCATCCTTTCGGCTTGCGTCCCAATAGTAGTCAAGCCCTATCTCACCGATGGCAAGGCACTTGGGGTGCTTTGCAAGCTCCGTGAGCTCCGCATAAGCCTCGGGGGTCAGCTTTTCGATGTCCTCCGGATGCCAGCCCACGGCGGCATACACAAAGTCAAAGCTCTCGGCAAGCGAGATCGCCTTTTTGCTGCTTATAAGATCGCAGCCGGGGTTTATTATAAGCTCCACTCCGCTCTGCGGCATAGAGGCAAGAAGCTCCATGCGGTCGCCGTTAAATGAACCGCTGTCGTAGTGGGCATGAGTATCAAAATACATGACTGCACCTCAAAATACATATTTCGTTTATTATAGCATTTCGCATGCTCACAGCGCAACAACTTTAAAAAGGAAGTGGCACAATGAAGGATATTTACAGGACCCTCGTAAAGGGCATAGACCCGTCCCTCACCGTAAAGCGCATAGTTAAGGGCAAGAGCTGGACGGGAGCGGAGCTTTCAAACGGCTCCTTCGGCATTGCCATGCATACCGCCGGAAGCAGCGTCGAGCGCATGAACGAAAGCCTTGTCGGTTTGCCTGCAAATACCGCCGCATTGAGTGTCATGAGCTGGAACTTCGAGGAGGCAAGCGAGGGCATGGCGGTCATAAATGCGTTTTATAACAGCCTCGACCGCATGAAGGAGCTTAAAGCTTCCGTCCCTTATGAACGGGTATGCACCGTGGGACTCGATGTTAAAAACAAGACCGTCGCCTTCATAGGCCATCTCAAAATGCCGCCCGAAACGATAGATGGCTGCAAAAAGCTCTATATATTGGAGCGGGAGCCGAGAGAGGGCGACTACCCCGACTCCGCCTGTGAATATATTCTGCCCCGCTGCGATATAGTCATAATCACGGGCTCGGCGTTTGTGAACAAGACCATGCCGAGACTGTTGGAGCTGAGTAAAAATGCAGAGACGATACTCATAGGCCCGACCGTGCCCATGTGTCCGAAGCTGTGCGGCCACGGCGTAAACAGACTTTCCGGCATGGCGGTGCGTGACAAGGACGAGATAATAGACTGGATGCAGAAGGAGTACGGCAGCCCCTACCCCTACGGTGACACCTTCCTCATTATCTCGACTTAAGCTGAGGGGAGTCGAACCCTGCCGGTTTAGGCGTGCTGATTTCCG
>CAZLSN010000089.1:0-4761 GCA_964562265.1 uncultured Oscillospiraceae bacterium | reverse complement strand
GGTTGACACACGCCCCTCAAACGTGCCTGTCTACCTGTTCCAGCACTCTCGCATAGCCCGAAGGCATAAGTTATTATAGCAGATATGCGGAGAATGTCAAGCACAATTTTCAGAAAATTCGCCGCAATTATTTTTTCCCCGAAAAATCAGCACGGCGCAAACGATGCACAGGTACAAAAGTGCAAAGAGCATCAAGGCACCGTTTGCCGTCGGATCGATGAGGTACACACCGTTTAAATATGCGTAATAGCAGAGCAGGGAAGCGCACTGCACGGCGATCGCAGCCGGTATCGCAGCGGGAACGCAAAAGCAGAAGACAAGCGACAAAACATCGGCGGCGAAGAAATAGCGGTCGTGCATATGCGGAAGCAGGAAGGGGATACCCACCGTGAGCAGCAGCGTCATGCAAAGCATGAGCCTTTTGCCCAATCTGTCATGAAACACAAGGGCAATGAGAAACACAAGGAGCATAAAGGCAAAGGCGGCGGCAACTCCGACTGCACTCCACAGCACGGGATCGAGTCCCGTGACGAGAGAATATAGGGACGGTGAATTATAGTTTAAGCCGTCGCCTATGGTTCCCGCCGTCTGAAAATACACCGTCATCGTCGAGACAAAATCCCTGCCCAACAAAACGGGAGGGAGAAGGTAGATAACATAGGCTGCTGGAAATACGGCGATGTGCCGAAGCTTTATCTTACCTTTAATTAAAAAGACGAAGAACACCGGCATCACGAACACCGCCTGAAGCTTAAAGGCAAATGATGCGGCAAGGCACAGCATCGAAGCTACCGGCTTATCGCTCAGCGCGAGGTACACCGCAATGACTGCGAAGAAGACATATATGCTGTCGCACTGTCCCCACCTTGCGCCGTTGAGCAAAACGGTGGGGAGGAGCAGGGTGAGGAAAAACGCAGTTATCCGCCGTAAGGGATCGCGGCAATAAAGCGAAACGAGCTTCAGAACGCTCCATGCAAGCAGTACATCGAAGAGCATGCTCAGAAGCTTTATGGGGTACAGGGGATAAATATCGAAGTATGAAAACAGCGCAAGGAAGTATAAATAGGGTGGACTGTAATTGCCGATGTCATAGGCAAGTCCCGCAAAGCCTCCGTTTTGGCGGAAGAACTCGACCCAGCCCTTGAGGAAGACCTGAAAATCGGCGGTCTCAAGCGGCAGCATCGGGATCCTTATAAGAAACGCCGCGGCGCAAAGCAGCAGACAAAGCGCAAATCGGCGGAAAGAAGCGCAAAGCCCCTCACGCCGCAGCAGCAAAAGCGCAAGAAGTATCTCCGATATAACGCCGATTGTTATAAATAAGCTCATGTGGATCTCCGTCAATAGGTACAAAAAAAGGCGGGAGCCTTATGCCAACCGCCGAAAAAACCAAAATTCATAAAATTATTCTTGACATGGATACTTGTAAATGATAGAATAACTTGCTATGTTATCTTGAGCGTGGAGCCGATATAACCCCACTATCTACGGTCACAGTATAACATGTCAAACCTGCAAATACAACACCGGATGAGGACAAAATGACAACTCAGCCGCGTGTCCCAATTATAACGAAGGAGTGAGCGCAAATGCCCAAAGATGTTCTCTACGGCAAAACTTTAAGAAAAAGCTTTGCCCGCAGCGAAGAGATCCAGGATATGCCCAACCTGCTCGAGATCCAGAAGAAGTCCTACAAATGGTTCCTTGAGACCGGACTTCGTGAGGTGTTCCGTGACACCGCAGCGGTGACCGACTACTCCGGCAATCTTGAACTCAGCTTCGTGGATTATTCCATGGACGAGAAGCCCAAGTACACCGAGGAAGAGTGCAAGGCAAGAGACGCAACATATGCGGCTCCCTTGAAGGTCAGTGTCCGTCTGCGCAATATGGAGACCGAGGAGATAAAGGAGCAGGAGATCTTTATGGGTGACTTCCCCATAATGACAGCCGGCGGTACCTTTATCATCAACGGTGCGGAGAGAGTTATCGTTTCTCAGATCGTGCGTTCACCCGGTATGTATTACGATAAGACCACCGACCGCAGCATGACCAGCCTTTATGCGGCGACCGTTATCCCGTACCACGGTGCATGGCTTGAGTACGAGACCGATGCAAACGATGTTTTCTATGTCCGCATCGACAAGAACCGCAAGCTCCCCGTGACCCTGTTCCTCAAGGCGATGGGCAAGTACGATCCCGCAAAGCCCGAGACATGGCTGAGCTGCACTCCCGATACCGCAGTCGGCGCAATGACCGACGAGCGCATCAAGGAGATCTTCGGTGAGGACGAGCGTGTTATCGCTACCCTCGATAAGGACGGCGGCATGAGCCGTGAGGAAAGCCTTATGGAGATCTACCGCAAGCTTCGTCCCGGCGATCCTCCCACGGTGGAAAGCTCCGAAGCCCTGCTTGACAGCCTCTTCTATGACCGCCGCCGCTATGACATTTCCAATGTCGGCCGCTATAAGTTCAATAAGAAGATGGCACTCGGCCGCCGCATAGCCGGCTTCACAACGGCACTTCCCGTAGCCGACCCCCGCACCGGCGAGATCATTGCCGACGAGGGCGAGGTCCTCTCCAGAGACAAGGCACAGGCTATCGAGGACTCAGGCGTTATTGAGGTCATGCTCAGTGTTGACGGCAAGAGCGTCAAGGTCTTCTCCAACGGCATGGTCGATCTTGCAAACTATGTTGACTTCGACCCCAAGGAGCTTGGCATCACCGAAAAGGTCAGAGGCATAGTTCTTAACGGCCTCCTTGAGCAGTACGAAGGCGAAGCACTTCGTGACGCCATCGTTGAGAATATCGATGTTCTCGTTCCCAAGCATATTGTCGCAGATGATATTTACGCATCCGTAAACTACCTCAACTGCCTTGCCTACGGCATAGGTGAGAAGGACGACATCGACCACCTCGGCAACCGCCGTGTACGCAGAGTCGGTGAGCTGCTCCAGAACCAGTTCCGCATCGGATTCAGCCGCATGGAGCGCGTTATCAGAGAGCGCATGACCCTTCAGGATCTTGACATTGTCACTCCGCAGAGCCTTATAAACATTCGGCCCGTAACGGCTGCGATAAAGGAATTCTTCGGTTCCAGCCCTCTGAGCCAGTTCATGGATCAGACAAACCCTCTTTCCGAGCTTACCCATAAGCGTCGTATGTCCGCACTCGGCCCCGGCGGTCTGAGCCGTGAGAGAGCATCCTTCGATGTCCGAGATGTACACTACAGTCACTACGGCCGTCTCTGCCCCATAGAGACCCCCGAAGGCCCGAACATCGGACTTATCTCCTACCTTGCATCCTACGCAAGAGCCAATGAGTACGGCTTCCTTGTCGCTCCCTTCCGCAAGGTCGATAAGGAGACCGGCCGCCTCACCGATCAGGTCGATTACATGACCGCCGATGTTGAGGATAACTACATTGTCGCTCAGGCAACCGAGCCTCTGGATGAAAACGGCTGCTTTATCAATAAGCGTATCACCTGCCGTCACCGTGACGAGATCATCGAGGTCGATCGTGACCGTGTCGATTATGTCGATGTAAGCCCCAGAATGATGGTCTCCATCGCTACCGCAATGATCCCCTTCCTTGAAAATGACGACGCAAACCGTGCTCTGATGGGTGCAAACATGCAGCGTCAGGCAGTTCCTCTCATGGTAACTCAGGCACCTATCGTCGCAACCGGTATCGAGCATAAGTGTGCCGTGGACTCCGGTGTTGTTGTCCTCTCCGAGGGCGACGGTGAGGTTATCAGATCCGATGCCGATGCCATTACGATCAAGTATGACAGCGGCGAGATAAAGAGCTATAAGCTCATAAAGTTTGCCCGCTCCAATCAGGGCACCTGCGTAAATCAGCGCCCCATCGTCTCCCTCGGCGACCGTGTCCGTGAGGGCGATGTCATAGCCGACGGTCCCAGCACCAGCGAGGGTGAGATCTCCCTCGGCAAGAACATCCTTGTCGGCTTCATGACATGGGAAGGCTACAACTACGAGGACGCAATTCTCATTAACGAACGCCTTGTTATGGAGGATGTTTTCACCTCCATCCATATCGAGGAGTATGAATGTGACGCAAGAGATACAAAGCTCGGACCCGAGGAAATCACGAGAGACATCCCCGGTGTCGGCGATGACGCACTCAAGTACCTTGACGAGAGAGGCATAATCTCCGTCGGTGCCGAGGTCAGAGCGGGAGATATTCTTGTCGGTAAGGTCACCCCCAAGGGTGAGACCGACCTCACCGCCGAGGAGCGCCTGCTCCGAGCCATCTTCGGTGAGAAGGCAAGAGAAGTCCGTGATACCTCACTCAAGGTTCCCCACGGTGAAAGCGGCATCATCGTTGATGTCAAAGTATTCACCCGCGAGAACGGCGATGAGATGAGCCCCGGTGTAAATCAGGTCGTCCGTGTTTATATCGCACAGAAGCGTAAGATCTCCGTCGGCGATAAGATGGCGGGTCGTCACGGTAACAAGGGCGTTGTATCCCGCATCCTCCCGAGAGAGGATATGCCTTACCTGCCCGACGGCACCCCGCTGGATATAGTCCTTAATCCTCTGGGCGTTCCCTCCCGTATGAATATCGGTCAGGTACTCGAAGTCCACCTCGGCTATGCGGCTCAGGCACTCGGCTGGAAGGTCGCAACTCCGATCTTCAACGGCGCAAACGAGGAGACCATCCGTGAAACTCTCCGTCAGGCGGGACTCCGCGAGGACGGCAAGAGCGAGCTTTACGACGGCCGTACCGGTGAGAAGTTCGATAACG
>CAZLSN010000088.1:0-4772 GCA_964562265.1 uncultured Oscillospiraceae bacterium | reverse complement strand
CTGAGCTATGCTCCCTCGTTCAGCGGCTTGTTTATTATACTAAACGCATTTCTAAATGTCAACCACAAATTTTGATTTATTCACAATTTTTGCTCTCATTCAAGAGTCTTTGCATGTCCTCGGGGGTGAAAACATACTCGCTGTCGCAAAACTGGCAGCTTAAACGAGCGGGTTCGTTTGCGGCTATCATATCCGTGAGCTCCGCCTCGCCGACACTGAGCAGTGCCTCCGCTACCCTTTCCCTGCTGCAATAGCACTTATACGACACCGCATCCTCGCCGACGATGTGATACTCCATGCCCTTTAAGACCTGAGCAAAAACCGCCTCATCGCCGTCCTCGGAGAGTATGGTCGTGAGCTGATCCATCATAAAGATGTTGTCCTCCAGCGTGTCGATAAGCTCATCCTCGGCACCGGGCATGAGCTGGACCAAAAAGCCGCCCGCTGCCTTCACGCTAAGATCTGTGTCTATAAGCACACCGAGAGCGCAGGCGGACGCAACCTGCTCACTTTCGAGCATGTACGCCGTGAGGTCCTCCGCTATCTCACCGGAGACAAGCTGCACCGAACCGACATAGGGCTCACGCAGTCCTATATCGCGGCTGACGGTCAAAAAGCCGTCACGCCCTACCGCACCGCCGACATCGAGCTTGCCGTCCGCCCTGAGCGGAAGGTCTACCGTGGGATCGGTAACATAGCCGCGAACGCAGCCGTCGGAGTCCGATACGCAGATTATGCTGCCTATGCTGCCGCCGCCGTTTATTCTCATTGTGAGCGATGCGTTTTCCTCTTTCATGAGATTGCCCAGTATCGACGCTGCGCAAAGCGATCTGCCCAATGCCGCAGCCGTCGTGGGGGTGCAGCCGTGAATATCCTTCGCCCGCTGTACTATCTCCTTTGCCGATATGAGCGACATCTTCACAAATCCGTTTGCCGCCGTTGCTCTGAGTATTCTGTCCATTTAATCGCCGCTCCTTTTTGCGGATATAAACATCCTGCCGCCTTCCCGCTGCGGACAGTCGCAAATAAATTCTATCTCCGAAAAACCGTTTTCGGATAAAAGTCTCTTCAGCATTTCGGGTTCATGGGCATACTCCGTATGCTCCTCGCCGTCTCTTTTCCACAGTCTGCCCGACCTTGAGAATATGTCCATCCCATAGACGATGGCGTTTTCGTCCTCGTCGAAATCGGCACGCCAAAGGCAGAGTATGTCCTCCGTCTCATCGACGAACACGCTGCCGTCAATGCTTCTCAGCCATTCGGGAGTTTTAATGTCGAAGATCAGCAGTCCATCCGGGCGGATGAAAAGGTGCAGCCTGTGAAAGACCTCCGAAAGCTCCGAAGGCGGTATGTAATTCATCCCGTCAAGCGAGCATATTGCCGCATCGACCGTACCGTACAGATCGAGTTCCGACGCCTCCTGACACAGAAAAAGCGGCGGCACCCTGACCTCCTGCGCCTTCGACGACGCCTGCATCAGCATATCTGACGATGCATCGGCGGCTATCATCTCATAGCCTCGGTGAGCCATGATCCATGTCAGCGTTCCGGTGCCGCAGCAGAGGTCTAAAAGCGTAGAAAATTCGCCGCCGTCTGCGGCGAATTTTTCTTCATATAGGTCGGCAAAGGTCTCGTACGGAATGTCGAGGGTCAGCCTGTCATACCAAAAGGCAAGTGGACCGTACGCACTCATTCCGCGGAATTCTCCAGTCGCTCGAATGCGACCTCGTAGCCGTCCTTTCCGTATTTGAGAGAACGGTTGACGCGGCTTATCGTCGCGCTTGAGGCACCGGTCTCGGAAAGAATGTCGTTATACTTCATATCCTTGCTCAGACAGACAGCGACCTGATAACGCTGCTCCATTGCCTGTATCTCGTTGATGGTGCAAAGATCATCGAAAAAGTCCATTGCTTCCTCGACCGTATTCAGAGTGAGAATAGCTCTGTACATGTCCGTGCATCTGGGCTTTTTGTTGTGTTTGTTCATTATTGCTCCTCCGTCTATCACTTCATTGATTTAGCGGGTGACATCAATTGTTATCATACACCAATTCTTCACAAATGTAAAGCGTTATCGTGTGAAGATTTATTGCATGGTGACGGCTTCCTATTGCGCATTTTTTAATAATGTAGTAAAATCAAAATATCAGGAGGTGTGATACTATGTCAACAGTATGGCTCGTTGCTGCCATCGTTTTCGCAATCCTTGAGGCGGCGACCGTCGGACTCACCTCGGTATGGTTCGCCGTCGGCGCACTTGCCGCTCTTGCGGCAGAGCTTCTCGGTGCGACACTTTGGCTCCAGATCGTGATCTTTCTCCTCGTTTCCGCCGTCACCCTTTACTTTACAAGACCGCTTGTTAAAAAGTATGTCAACAACAAGGTCGAGCCCACCAACGCCGATATGCTCATCGGCAAGGAGTGCCGTGTGACCGAGACCGTGGACAACATTTCCGGTACCGGTGCCGTTTATGTGGACGGCAAGACCTGGACGGCAAGGTGTGATGACGAAGAGATCATTCCCGTGGGTGAGCTCGTTATCGCCAAGCGTATCGAAGGTGTAAAGCTCATCGTCGAAAAAGCTGCCGAAACCGCAGCAGTTTGAATTTAAAGGAGGAACACTATGGATTTTATGGACTTCTTGACCGATGGCGGTTGGATCATTCTTTTCCTTCTCGCCCTCGTCATCGTTATTATCGCCCGCAACATAAGAGTTGTTCAGCAGAGTAAGGTCATGATAATCGAACGCCTCGGTAAATACCAGGCTACATGGGGCACCGGCATTCATGTGAAGATCCCCTTCTTCGAGAAGGTCGCAAAGACCATCTCCCTCAAGGAGCAGGTAGCCGATTTCCCGCCCCAGCCCGTTATCACCAAGGACAATGTTACGATGCAGATCGATACGGTCATATACTTCCAGATAACCGATCCCAAGCTCTACACCTACGGTATCGAGCATCCCATGATCGCTATCGAAAACCTTTCCGCAACCACCCTGCGTAACATCATCGGTGACCTTGAGCTTGACCAGTGCCTCACCAGCCGTGACCTCATAAACGGCAAGATGCGTGCCATCCTCGATGAGGCGACCGATCCTTGGGGCATCAAGGTAAACCGTGTCGAGCTTAAAAACATCCTCCCGCCGAGGGAGATCCAGTCCGCAATGGAAAAGCAGATGAAGGCAGAGCGTGAACGCCGTGAGGCAATACTTCGTGCCGAGGGTGAGAAGCGTGCCGCCATCCTCGAGGCAGAGGGTGAAAAGGAATCCGCCATACTTCGTGCGGATGCAAAGAAGCAGCAGCAGATCCTCGAAGCGGAAGGCGAAGCCGAGGCTATCCTCAAGGTTCAGACCGCTACCGCCGAGGGTATCAGACTCATAAACGAGTCCTGCCCCAGTGAAGCCGTTTTGAAGATAAAGGCACTCGAAGCCTTTGCCGCCGCAGCAAACGGTCAGGCGACAAAGATCATCATCCCCAGCGAGATACAGGGCATTGCCGGTCTTGCCGAGGGCGTCGTCGAGGCAGTCAAAAAGTAATACGAATATCCGATCCGTTCGGCGCAGCATATCCGCTGCGCCGAATTTTTGTTGCCGTCCCCTACAATATGTATTCGATTACTGACATTCTGAATCGTTGCAGAGCAGATATTAAAACGCTTCGCACTATTCTTGCAAATCCAACTCCGCTGCAGACGACGGAATGGCGGTTTTTTGCAAAGCAAAAAGCAGACAGCGAAAATGCGCTGTCTGCTTTTAAATATCGCTTATTTATTTTCCGCGAGGGAGACGGCTTTCAGTCTCGACAAGGCACGGCGGAGGCTCAGCTCCGCACGCATGACATCAAGCTCCTCGGTCCTTGCGGCAAGGCGTTCCCTTGCTCTCTGCTCCGATGCGGAGGCTCTTGCCGTGTCAATATCCTCGGCTTTTTCGGCACTGCGGGCAAGGATTATAAGCTCGTTGTCCGCAACGCTCAGTACACCACCGGACACTGCGGCATAATGCTTTTCGTCGGCGACCGTGTACTTTACGACGCCTTCTTTGAGTGCTGCGATCATGGCGGCATGGCCGGGGAGCAGCCCCGCCTCACCGTCAACAAGCGGCACCGAGACATATGACGCATCCGTATCGCAGACGCTGCCGCCTGCGGTAACGATCTGAAGATGGAGAAGTTTTGCCATGGCTTACATTTCTTTCTGCTTTTTCAGCACATCGTCTATCGTACCCGCCATCATGAACGCCTGTTCGGGCATATGATCGCACTCGCCACCCAGTATTGCCTGGAAGCCGCGGATCGTGTCCTCCATGCGGACATACTTACCGGGGGTGCCGGTGAAGACTTCGGCGACATGGAAGGGCTGGGAGAGGAATCGCTGGATCCTTCTCGCACGGTTGACGACCGCCTTATCCTCGGCACTGAGCTCATCCATACCGAGAACGGCGATTATATCCTGAAGGTCCTTGTACTTCTGAAGCACGGACTGCACCTCACGGGCGGTGTCGTAATGCTCCTTGCCGAGTACATTGGGATCGAGGATCCTCGAGGTCGAATCGAGGGGATCGACTGCGGGATAGATGCCAAGTTCGGAGATCGAACGGCTTAAAACCGTCGTTGCGTCAAGGTGGGCAAAGGCGGTTGCGGGGGCGGGGTCTGTGAGGTCGTCGGCGGGAACATATATCGCCTGAACCGAGGTTACGGAGCCGTTCTTGGTCGAGGTTATGCTCTCCTGCAACGCGCCCATTTCGGTTGCCAGAGTGGGCTGATAGCCGACGGCGGAG
>CAZLSN010000087.1:0-4913 GCA_964562265.1 uncultured Oscillospiraceae bacterium | reverse complement strand
GGAAGTACTCACGGTCACGCTCAAACTTACCGGAGCAAATACGCATGAAAGCGATCCTGTCACGGTGAGCCTTGTTCATATTTGCCTGTATCTTAAACACGAAAGCGGAGAACTTATCGCTCATGGGATCGACTATCTCGTCACCTGCGATCCTCGGTAGGGGAGGCATGGTCATATCGAGGAAGCTTTCGAGGAAGGGTTCGATACCGAAGTTGTTGAGAGCCGAACCGAAGAAGACGGGGGAGAGCTTGCCCTGACGAACCTCATCGATCGAGAACTCATAGCCCGCACCGTCAAGCAGCTCAATGTCATCGGTAAGGCTCATACGGAGCTTCTGCCCGATAAGCTCATCCAGCGTATCGGTATCCTCCAGCGAACACTCGATGGCACGGATCCTGTTCTGACCTCTGTGGAAATCGTTAAATGCCAGTATCTCACGCTTCTCACGGTCATATACGCCCTTGAAATCGATGCCGCAGCCAATGGGCCAGTTCATGGGATAGGTGCCGATACCGAACTCGTTTTCAAGCTCTTCCATAAGATCGTACGGACTTCTTGCCTCACGGTCGAGCTTGTTTATGAAGGTGAAGATAGGTATATGCCGCATAGCGCAGATCTTAAAGAGCTTTCTCGTCTGCGGCTCGATACCTTTTGCGGCATCGATGACCATAACGGCACTGTCTGCCGCCATAAGCGTTCTGTAGGTATCCTCGGAAAAGTCCTGGTGTCCGGGGGTGTCGAGGATGTTTATGCAATAGCCCTTGTACTCAAACTGCATAACGGAGGAGCTTATGGAGATACCTCTCTGCTTTTCAAGCTCCATCCAGTCCGACACCGCATGACGGGCGGTAGCCTTACCCTTAACGGAGCCGGCAAGCTGGATCGCCCCACCGTAAAGCAGCAGCTTTTCTGTGAGCGTTGTCTTACCTGCGTCGGGGTGCGATATTATTGCAAATGTACGGCGACGCCGTATTTCGTTTGTAAGCTCAGACATCATATTTCTCCAATACATAATTTAACCGAAACATAATAACATATATTGACCGAAAAGCAAAGCTTTTTCTTTATTTTTATATACATGTGTGGTATCCTTGAATAAAACCGTACAGGAGGATAGGGAGATGAACAATATCATAAATCCGTATGCAAAGGCTGTGTTTTGCGGAGTGGAGCTTCCGACGAGATTTATCCGTTCCGCGACCCATGAGGGCATGGCGGATGAAAGCGGCCGTCCCGATGAAAAGCTCATAAAAACCTATGAACGATACGCAAAGGGCGGTGTAGGACTTATAATCACGGGTTACATGGGAGTGTCACAGCAGGGCAAATGTCCGCTTTACAATATGACAATGCTCAATGATGACAGCCTCATTGCACCGTGGAAGGAGCTGACCGACAGAGTACATGCGGCAGGAGCGCCGATATTTGCCCAGATAGCGCACTCCGGTAGGCAGACGAGAAAGAAGATCACCGGAGAAAAGACCGTTGCACCCTCAGCAATCCGTGATTTTCTCTATTGGGAGCATGTACCGCATAAGCTCAGTGACAGCGAGATAGAAAAGATAATAGCCGATTTTGCGGCGGCGGCAAGACGAGCCAAGGCAGCGGGCTTTGACGGGATTCAGATACACTGCGCTCACGGTTATCTTCTGAGTGAGTTTTTATCCCGACATACAAATCATCGCCGTGACAAATGGGGCGGCAGCTTGGAAAACCGCTTCCGCATAGTCGATGAGATAATCAAAGCGGTGAGGCATGAGGTCGGCGATTTCCCCGTTATCGTCAAGATGAACTGCTTTGAAAAGGCGTACGATGGCATAAAAACAAACGAAGCGGTGGAGATAGCAAAGCTCATGGATAAGGCGGGAGTTGACGGCATCGAGGTATCCTGCGGTCTGGTGAGCGAGGGCTTCAATATGTCGAGGGGTTCATTCCCTTACCCCATCATGTGCAAGGATAATTTCCGCTTTGAGATATTGCCGGAGTTCACATGGGGCTTCATTAAGCCCTTTATGCAGATGCTTATGGGAAGTCCCAAGCCCATCCGCAACTACAATGTCGCTGCGGCACAGAGGATAAAGAAGGCGGTCTCCGTTCCGGTGATCGTCTGCGGCGGCATAAGAATGAAAAAGGACATTGAGAATATCATCATGACCGAAAAGGCGGATTTCGTCTCCATGTCCCGACCGTTTATCTGTGAGCCGGAGCTTGTGAATAAGTTCAGAAGCGGGGAGAGCAATCAAGCCCGCTGCACAAGCTGCAACTACTGCCTCATGGGAGCGGAGCGCCGCCCAATGCGCTGCTACTACGGCACCCTCCCAAGCGATAAGTAAATGAAAAATCCCGCCTTTTGGCGGGATTTTTCATTTCTCATCTTGATCGTAGATTATGCTGACGACTTTGGCGGGGGTGGGAGCTTTTTTGTGCTGCCGCATACTCAAAAGCGCGGCGATAACAACACCGATCACGGTGAAGACAAAGGCGGCGGCGATGCATCCGCCCTCGGACAGCGAAACGAAATAGCCGACAAAGTAGCCGACAAAGAGCATGATGAGCGGGATGATATAGATATAAACCGCACCCTTAAGTACTCCTGAGGTCGGCATTTCGATATAAACATGCTGGCCTCTGTGAGCCTCGATGGGATTTTGAACAACGGTCTTCATGAGCTTTTCGTATCGGCAGGAGTTGCATTCGTCACAATCGCCCCCGCAAATGCCGGAACGCTCGACGACGACCTCTGCAAGACCGTCCTCACGGATCTTGGTGATTATTGCCTCCTGAAGCATGGCGATGCCTCCGTAAAATCAGAATTTTTTTTATTATACTCTCGATAAAAATAATTGTCAACTTTGCTCATTTTTCTTGTTAGATGCTTACAAATATGATATGATAAAGTAATAAAGCGGGGAGGTAATAAATATGCCCAGTGTCCTGAAGCTTAAAAAGTCAAACTGCAAGAACTGTCATCGATGCATTCGCCGCTGCCCTGTAAAGGCAATACGCTTTACGGGAAACCAAGCCCGCATCATCGAGGATGAGTGCATACTCTGCGGTCAGTGCTTTGTTGTCTGCCCGCAAAACGCCAAGGAGATCGTTGACGATACCGAGAGAGTAAAGGTCATGCTGCAAGGCGATGCACCGGTAATAGCCAGCATAGGGCCGTCGTTTTACGCCTGCTGGGAGGGCTGTGGCATAAACTCCGTAACAAAGGCACTAAAAGAGCTGGGCTTTGCCGATGCCGAGGAGACGGCAAGGGGAGCAACGCAGGTCAAATGGGAGTATGAGCGCATACTTAAGCAGGGACAGCAGGATGTGATAATATCCTCCGCATGTCCATCCGTGAATCTGCTTGTCGAAAAGCACTTCCCCGAGGTCAAAAAATACCTTGCCCCCGTTGTTCTGCCCATGGTAGCCCATGCGATGGACATTAAAAAGCGCATACCCAACGCCAAGGTCGTATTCATAGGACCCTGTGTTGCGGCAAAGGAAGCGGCCTTCGGCTCATGCGTCGATGCGGTGCTGACCTATGAGGAATTCGATCAGATGCGCCTTGCCGCGAAGATCGAGATCGAGCCCGAATTCGGCGAAAGCGAAGCAGGCAGAGCGAGAAGCTTCCCCGTAACAGGCGGCATACTGCGCTGCATGGATAAGCCGGAGGGCTATCAGTACATATCCGTAAACGGCCCAAAGAGCTGTATGAACGCCTTGAACGACATTAAAAAAGGCGGCATACACAAGTGCTTTATCGAGATGGCGTCATGTGACGGAAGCTGCATCGACGGTCCCATCATGGAGAAGTATATAAATTCCCCGATCCGGCACATTTGCTCTGTGCTGTGCAATGTCGGAAACGAGGATTTTAATGTTGACAGACCCTTGGAGGGTGAGCTTTACACAACGCATACCGGATCCCCCGTGAAGCTGCCCATGCCCTCGGAGAGCGAGATAAAGGCGATACTCGCAAAGCTTGGCAAGAACTCGAGGGAGGACGAATTAAACTGCGGCTCCTGCGGCTATGACACCTGCCGTGACAAGGCGATAGCGATATACAGAGGCACGGCGGATTACAGTATGTGCCTTCCTTCCGCAAGGGAACGATCCGAGAGGATAAGCAACAAGGTGCTGAACAATATGCCCTCAGGAGTCGTCGTCGTAAACGAGGACCTTGAGGTTCAGGAACTCAACCGTCCCGCCCTAAAGCTTCTCAACATCGGTCACGAGTCCGATGTTCTGGGCGAAAGCGTCGTCAGGATCCTCGATACGGCACCGTTTTTCACCGTTATGGAGACCGGCAAATCCATAAAGAAGCTCCGCAGCTATTTCTCGGACTACAACAAGTATTTCGAGCAGACGATAGTGCATGACCGTTCCTCCAAGATGCTTATAGACATCATAAGCGATGTCACCGAGGAAGAGGAGGAAGCGATAAGGAAGCATGAGACTGCGGCAAAGACCGCCGAGGTCGCAGACCGTGTAATAGAAAATCAGATGCGAATAGTGCAGGAGATAGCCTCGCTTTTGGGTGAGACTACGGCGGAGACCAAGATAGCACTTACAAAGCTGAAGGAGTCGATGAGCTTAGATGAAGATGAATAATCTTTGTGCCGACATCGGTTATCTCAGCATAAATCACTTTGGTGAGCAGCTTTGCGGTGACCATGTTGACATAGTTGAAAACGACAACAGTACGATAATAGTCCTTGCCGACGGTCTCGGCAGCGGCGTAAAGGCAAGCATACTCTCAACCTTGACCTCGAAGATCATATCGACTATGCTTGCGGCCGGACTTGATATAAGGGACGCAGTCGAAACGATAGCGGATACGCTGCCGATTTGCTCTGAGCGCAATTCCGCGTTCTCGACCTTTACCATAATCCGACTTGTGAATAATGACAGAGCGGATATCATCC
>CAZLSN010000086.1:0-5136 GCA_964562265.1 uncultured Oscillospiraceae bacterium | reverse complement strand
TCTCCCAGCTGAGCTATACCCCCAGATGCAAAAGTTATTTTAACAGACGGGTAGGCACTTGTCAACAACTTTTTTGGCATTAGTTTTTATCCTTTTTTATCAAGATCAGGGCGGTGAGAACGGCGAAGACAATGTCCGAGATACGCACTCTGTCAAACAGCAGGGCAGCGGCGGCAAGCATCACAAATATGATGACTGCCGCTATGAGCTTCGGGATCGCTCCCCCTGCCCCTTGCGTACCATGCGCAAAAGCCGAGGATCGGTGAGCAAAGTGCAAAAACCGACCACCCGTAAACGAACACCGCGGAGTATACGCTTAAAGTAAGCTCCGCCGTTATGTAGTAGGCGGCGACCATTCCGACGCAAAACAAGAAAACATTTGCGGCGGCAGTGAAGGGCGACCGACTTTTTAGACCGTCAGAAGCCGATGCCGTCGTCGAGGCTTACGGCCTTCGAGAAGTACAGCCGCATGACATCGCACAGCGAATCGAAGTCCGCGGCACCGGCTGTCTCCCATGCGGAGTGCATCGCAAGCTGGGCAAGGCCTATGTCAACGGTCTTCACCGGCACCAGAACATTGGCGATGCTGCCGAGGGTGCTGCCGCCCGCCATATCGGAGCGATTGGCGAAATTCTGCACCGCTGCTCCGGCATCATGGCACAGCTTTTTGAACATCGCAGAGGAAACACCGTCGGTCGTATAGTGCTGATTGGCGTTATACTTTACGACGATGCCGCCGTTTAAAACGGGGCAGTTCAAAGCGTCGGCGTACTCGGGGTGATCGGGATGCTTTGCGTGGGCATTGTCGGCGGAGACAAGGAAGCTACGCTCCAGCATCATAAGGTAGCCCTCATGCGATATTCCGAGAGCGGTGCAGATGCGGCGCAGGGTATCACGCAGCAGGGAGGATGCGGCGCCCTGCTTTGTGGATGAACCGACCTCCTCATTGTCGAACACGCAGCAGACGGGGATGGCGGTCGAATCCTCTGCCTCGGCAAAGCCGTCCATGCAGCCAAGGGCGCATTCGAGGTCATCGAGCTTCGGCGAGAGAACGAACTCGTCTCCGGCACCGAAAACGCTGCCTCTGCCACGGCAATATAGAAAGAGATCGTGACCCAGAATGTCCTCCTTCTCAACGCCGGCTGCCTCGGCGATCAGCGACATAAAGCTGCCGGAGCTGCCCTTTGCGCCGTAGAGCGGCAGGGTATCGACGGCGGCGTTGTACTTCATGCCGTCGTTTGCCGTGCGGTTCATGTGAATTGCAACATTGGGAATGACGAGGAGATCACGGTCAACGGAAACGAGCCTTTCACGCAGCTTCCCGCCGTCCTTCACGATGACACGACCTGCGACGGAAAGAGGTCTGTCAAACCACGGAGCGATGAGCATACCGCCGTACTTTTCGGTGTTCAGGGTGACATATGTACCGTCGCACTTTTCGGGGTTTTCCTTGACCTTGAAGGTGGGAGAATCACTGTGAGCGGCAGCCATGGTGAAACCCGTGGGGGCGGAGCGGGGGATGCGGAAGGCGATGATCGACGATCCGTTTTTAACGGTGAAGTACTTGCCGCCGGGGGAGAGCTTCCATTCCTCGTGGGGGAGAAGCTCCGAGTAACCGCGGCTTTTAAGCTCGTCTGCAAGGTTTGCAACCACATGGAAGCAGCTCGGTGAGGCCTGAATGAAATCAAGCAGTCTGTCGGTATATTTGTATTGCATAGTATCGCACCTTTCGTTTTTTTTACAGCATAGCATTTTTGCACCGACCTTTCAAGTGCAAGCTTCATGATAACCGGGGGATCCGGAAAGAGGAGCTTTCAGAAGCGTCGGCACCTTGTAGGGCAGGGTCTGAGATCTGCTCCCTTCGACGAATTGGCGGTTATTTTAGCTGCCGACGGTCGATTTTTCACTGTGCAAACTTGCACCATACGACAACAAAAAAGACGGCGGCACAAGGAAACTTTCCTCATGCCGCCGTCTTTGATTTATGCCGCTTTTGCGGCGGTGTGTTCTGCCTTTTCCTCGTAGAGTATTGCCGCAAAGGATATGGCGATGAGCAGGAAATTGCACCATGCGCCCTTTATGCCGAAGCTCCTTACCGAGAAGAAACTCACCGCTGCACCGATGTGGAATGCGATAAGCACCATCGTGTAAAAGCACATTTTGGAAAACTGCTTTCTGTCGCCGCTGCAAATGTATTCCGTGGCGGCAAGGGTCGCCTGCTTAGTGTTGTTCGTTGAGAATATTGTGGACGAATTGTAGCCCCTTGCGCCCGAAAATGCGCTCCACTGGAAGGACATTGCAAAAAATATCGGGTACAGGGCAAGGAAGCCGTAAACACTGTCCGGCAATATGCCGAGAATGAGAGCAGCCAGTGCGTTTATCACAGGTACCGCATGTCTTGCATTTACATGGTAGTAGCGCGGCAGGAGGATGGTCAAGGCAGTGCCGCAAATGTAAACGATGAGCGCACCCAAATGAATAAGCACCGCCCTCGGTTCACCACGCAAAAGTCCCATTTCAAGCTCAAGAAGATTCATCGTCTGCGCACTTGCAAGCATGTCACTGTGACACAGCATCGCATAGCCGCCGAAAAAACCGCCCACCGCAGAAAGCGACAGGTGGCGGAAAAAGTCCGGTTTTATATTTTCTTTCATAAAATAATCGCCTTTTTCATGTGATCCCGTCAATTATAGCACCGCAGCGCAAAAAAGCAAGTGCAATCGAAAAGAGACTGTGGTACAATCGAAGCATAAGCTGACTCTTGCGAGGTGAATGATATGTACGAACTGATACAGGTTTCAAATAATTCATATTATGTTAACTGCCCGTCGAAGATCGGAGTCTATGACAACGGTGACGGCACCGTGTATTTCATAGACAGCGGCAACAGTAAGGACACGGGACGAAAGCTGCGGCAGATATTGGAGAAAAACGCTTGGACGCTCAAGGGCATACTCTGCACACACTCCCATGCCGATCACATAGGCGGCTGCAAGTATTTGCAGGGCATAACGGGCTGCAGCATTTTTGCCCCCGCCATGGAGGCTGCGGTCGCACGGCATCCGATAATGGAGCCGAGTATGCTCTTCGGCGGCAACCCCTGCAACGAACTCAGGAATAAATTTCTCATGGCACAGGAGAGCGAGGTCTCTGAGCTTTCGTCGCCGGATTTCCCGAAGGAGATAACGCCTGTTGCTCTCCCGGGTCATTCGCTGTCCATGGTCGGCTATCGTATGCCGGACGGCGTCACCTTTCTTGCAGACTGCGTATCCTCAAAAGAGACGCTGGAGAAATACCGCATAGGCTATATCTACGACATTGCGGCCTATCTCGAAACTCTGGATCTCGTCGAGGCCCTTGAGGCTCCGATATTTGTTCCGTCGCACACCGAGGCGGTGAGCGATATGACGGAGCTGTGCGGCATAAACCGCCGATCGGTACTCGATACCGCAGAGCTTATTCTCTCAATCTGCAAAAGCCCCAAATGCTTTGAGACGATACTTTCAGAACTGTTTACGGCGTATGAGCTTAAAATGAGCATAGACCAATACGCCCTTGTCGGCAGCACCGTGAAGTCGTACCTCACATATCTGCACACGCTCGGAAAGCTTGACATGACCGTTCGGGACACAATGATTCTTTGGGAGACGATCTAAATGCTGAAAATTGCCGAATTTATGATAGATCACGGGATGAACGCCGATGCCTTGCAGGTGTATGACTGCGCAAAGCTCTTTTGCGAAAAGGCGAGGGCGGGGCTTAACGCAAAGCAGGATGAGCTGCCCATGATACCGACCTACCTCAAGGCTCCGTCAATTATGCCGAAGTCGGGTAAGGCAGCGGTCATCGATGCGGGCGGTACGAATCTTCGCTTTGCCCTTGTCGATCTCGCAAACGGAAAGCCGAGTATCGAGGCGTTTAAGACGACGGCGATGCCCGGATCGGAGACGGCGGCGGACTGGGACGAGTTTATAGGCACCGCAGCAGAGGAACTTTTGCCCTATGCCGAGGCAGCCGATTCCGTGGGCTTTTGCTTTTCCTACCCCGCCGAGGCTTTGCCCACGCTTGACAGCAGAGTGCTTGGGCTTACAAAGCAGGTGAAACTCGATAATGCCGTCGGCCGTCTGCCCGGCGCCGATCTTACGGCGGCACTCGGCGGCATGGGCTGCCGTGATAAAAAGGTCGTCGTATTAAACGACACCCCCGCTGTCTTACTCGGCGGTGCCGCATTGCACGGCACAAAGGGCTGCGACGGCTATGCGGGACTCATAGCCGGAACGGGACTGAACACCTGCTGCACCCTTTCGGGAGCGGATATTCCGAAGCTTGCCGACGCAAACGGCAGGATGCTCGTAAATCTCGAATCGGGTTCTTTTTCGGGGGTGAAACGGGGCGACCTCGACCTTGCGATGGACTCAGAGCTTCCCGATACGGGCTATTACATAGGCGAAAAAATGTGCTCCGGCAGATACCTCGGAACACTGTGCATGTACATCCTCAAAGCTGCTGCGGCAGAGGGCATATTCTCCGACTACGCCGCCTCGGTGATCGAAAAGATGACCGAGGTCGTGACCCCGACCATTGACAAGTGGGGAAGGGGTCGTCTGCCCAAGGGCTTCAGCGCGGAGGACAAGGTGAATTTGGTTTACATAATAAATGAATTGTTTGACAGAGCAGCACGCTTTGCGGCAAGCGAACTGTGCGGGATCATGCTGCTCACAGGTCAGGGCAGGGAGAAGCCCCTGCGCATTGCGGTCGATGGCTCGCTGTACACGAAAAGTGCGATGTTTGCTCCGCAGCTTCGTGAGTATATGGAGATCTATGCGGGTGAGATCATGGAGCGACGCTTTGAGTTTGTCGGCGGCAGCGACCTCACCCTCCTCGGCACCGCCGCCGCAGCACTGATGAATTGACGAGGCGGGGAAGCAGAAAAGCGACGAAAATACGCCTACGGCGATGATATACACGACTTCGTCGTAATGATATTTAGATCCTGTCGGCTTGAATAAAAAAGATACCCGCTATAGCTCGGTGCTCGTAAGACAGTAAAATTGAATTTTGTGGAACAGGCATGACCGAAATCATGCCTGTTCTGCTTTTAGCAGCTCGTCCACGGGGATAAAGCCAACGAGATCG
>CAZLSN010000085.1:0-5552 GCA_964562265.1 uncultured Oscillospiraceae bacterium | reverse complement strand
CTACAATTATTGTTCACGTTTATGGACTCCTCCTTTGCAGTCCATAATATGCATATATGCCGATAATGTGAAATCGCCGCCCTAAACGGACGGCGAAATTATCACTCTATCATGCGTTTGAATTCTTCTTCGCTTATGACTTTTATACCGAGTTCGTTTGCCTTCACAAGCTTTGAGCCTGCGTTTTCTCCCGCAAGGACGATGCTTGTCTTTTTCGATACCGAGGATGAGACCTTGCCGCCGCAGCGTTCGACGATCGCCGACGCCTCGGCTCTTGTGAACTCACCCAGCTCTCCAGTAAGCACAAAGGTCATACCGGAGAATCTGTTGTCTCCGCTCTCCTCTTCTCCGTCAAACGACACTCCCGCATCACGAAGGAGTTTTATTTGATGCTGCGATTGCGGCAGTGAGAACCATTCTATTATATAATCTGCGGTGATCTCACCGACATCGGAAACGGACAGCAGCTCTTCCTTGCTTGCGGCCATGAGTTTGTCGAGAGTACCGAAGTGCTTTGAGAGCGTTTTTGCCGCCTTCTGCCCCACCTGACGAATGCCAAATGCGCACAAAAGCCGTGCAAGTCCCGCATTTTTGCTGTTTTCCAGTGCCGATATAAGCTTTTCGGCAGATCTCTTTCCGAATCTCTCAAGCTCGTAAAGCTGCTCCGCTTTGAGATAGTACAGCTCTGCGGGGCTTGACACAAGACCTGCGTTTATTAAGACCTCACATACGGAGATGCCCAATCCGTCAATGTCCATAGCCTCTTTTGATGCAAAATGAGCAAGATTGCGAAGTCTCTGAGCGGGGCATTCGGGGCTTGTACACCTGATCGCGGCACCATCTTCATCACGAACCACAGGAGCTCCACATTCGGGGCAGTGATCCGGCATGGTAAACGGCTGTGCATCGGGCGGCCTTTTCGACTTATTTACCGAGAGAACCTCGGGGATGATCTCCCCGGCCTTCTGAACAAGTATCGTGTCTCCGATACGGATATCGAGCCTTTCGATATTATCCTGATTGTGCAGGGTGGCGTTTGTAACCGTAGTTCCGGCAAGGCGTACAGGCTCAATGACTGCCTTCGGCGTCAAAACACCGGTACGGCCCACCTGAACGACAATATCGACGACTCTGCTCTCCTTCTTCTCTGGAGGATACTTGTACGCAACGGCCCATCTCGGAGCCTTTGCGGTGCTGCCAAGATCAGTACGCTGAGAAAGGGAGTCTATCTTGATAACAGCACCGTCGATGTCATAAGCAAACTCATCTCTGTGTTCACCGATCCAGCCGATTCTGTCACAGCAGGATGAAATGTCACCGCAAAGCTTATAGGGAACGACGGGAAAGCCCATGTGCTTGAGTGTATCAAGGGTTTCGGCATGGCTCATATACGGCTCACCGGAGGATAGCTGCATATTAAAGCACACAATGTCAAGCTTTCTTGCGGCGGCAACCTTGGGGTCAAGCTGCCGTATTGAACCGGCTGCTGCGTTTCTTGGGTTTGCGAGAAGCTGCTCACCTTTAAGCTCCCGCTCCTCGTTCAGTTCGTTGAAAACGGACTTGGACATGTAAACCTCTCCCCTGACTATGAGTCTTTCGGGAGCATCAACAATGCGAAGCGGCAGACTTCTGACGGTTTTCAGGTTTTCGGTAACATCCTCACCGATAAGGCCGTTTCCTCTTGTTGCGCCACGGACAAATATTCCGTTTTCATATTCAAGGGACATGGAGAGACCGTCGATCTTCGGCTCAACACAGTAGCGGTGTTCGGATGATATGGAGGCATCCATACGCTGACCGAAGGCATAGAGCTCATCGTAGGAAAAAACATCGGTAAGACTCTCAAGCGGGACCTCATGGCGTACCTGCTTGAACTCTTTCAATGCGGCACCGCCGACCTTCTGAGTAGGAGAATCGGGAGTTATCAGCACCGGATGCTCGGCTTCGAGCTTTTTGAGCTTTTGCATGAGCATATCATAGTCATAGTCCGAGATCACCGGTGCATCATCAACATAGTAAAGCTTGTTGTGATATTCAAGCTCACGCCTCAGCGCATCGATTTCCTTTTGTACATTCATAGTTACTTCTCCATATTCAAATATGTTTCCGGTACATCGCCGATAAGCACGGTATCGGCAATAAGCACCTCAGTAATGACCGCAGCACTTTCAGTCCCCCAGGGGACAAGTACATCAACATCCATTTTTATCACAAGATAGAGGCGATATGAGGTCTGATTTATGCCGCAGGAGCTGACCTCGCTTTTAAAATCAACGGCTGATGAGGTGAGCAAAATGATCTCAACTGTGACATCCGGCCCCTTGCCCATTAAAAGATTTGACCCCAAAAGACTGCCGATCGGCACATCAACGGACATTTTACCTGCATCGGTCGAAGCAATGACCCTGCTTAGTATTTCGGCTGACAGGGCGTTTATATGAGCCATGTTGCCTGAAATCGCTGTCACATTGCCCTCGGTATCCTTTTGGAAGCTTATAAAATACTCAAGATCAAAGGCGTCGGGATCGATAAGCTCACAGACGACCCGGTTGACGGTTGCCGTTACCATGTCCGCTGCATCGGAGACAGCTATCTGCGTCGTGAGACTGCGAAGCTGCAATGCTCCCGACAGCACAGCGCAGATGATAACAAGGGCAAGGAGCAGGATAAAAGGTCTTTGCAAGCCCCTTCTTTTGCGGCGATAATACATGAGATCACCCCATGCATTATATGCGTTTTATCAGCTCATCATCTCATTAGCCGCCATCATTATACCGAGTTTTCCGGATTCATAGGTGATGCCACCCTGCATATATGCTATATACGGCTCTTTCATGGGGCCGTCGGCGGAAAGCTCGATAGACGAACCCTGAACGAAGGCACCGGCTGCCATTATTACCGGGCAGTCATAGCCCGGCATTTGCCAAGGCTCCGGAGTAACATAGGAATCGACCGGAGCACCGCTTTGGATGCCCTTGCAGAATCGCTTCATATTCTCGGCGCTGCCGAGAGTGAGCATCTGAATAATGTCATATCTGTCCTCTGCTGCCGAGGGCGATGCCGAAAAGCCGAGCTGTGCCATCATAGCGGCACAGAAGGCAGCGGTTTTAAGTGCCTGAGCGACAATGTGAGGAGCCATGAAAAGCCCCTGAAACAGCAGCCTGTTGTTTCCGAGGGTAGAACCGCATTCACCGCCTATGCCGGGGGTGGTGAGCCTCATTGCCGCCTTATCGACGAGATCCCGTTTGCCGACTATGTAGCCGCCGGTGGGGGCAAGACCGCCGCCGGGGTTCTTTATCAGTGAGCCTGCCATGAGATCGACACCGTATTCCGTGGGCTCTTTCAAAGCTGTAAATTCGCCGTAGCAGTTATCGACCATGACTCTTATGCTCGGATCAACTGATTTTACAGCAGCACATATCTCACCGATTTCCTCCGGTGACAATGCCCTTCTGTCCTCATAGCCCCTTGAACGCTGGATAAGCACGGCACGGATGCTCTTATCCGAAAGTGCGGCCTTTATGCCGTCAATATCGGGGCCGCCGTTTTTCAGATCGACCTGCTTATAGCCGATACCGTAAAACTTCAATGAGCCGTGGCAGTCTCCGCTTATGCCGATGGCGTTGCGCAGAGTGTCATACGGAAGCCCTGTTGCGGATAGAAGTGTATCGCCGGGCTTCAGCATCGAAAACAAAGCGCAGGAAAGCGCATGAGTGCCGTTTACAAAGCCGATCCTGACCAAAGCGGCTTCGGCGTGGAAGACCTGAGCGTATACACTATCAAGGGTCTCTCTGCCAAGATCGTCATATCCGTATCCGGTGGTGCCGGCAAAGCAGGCCTCTGATACCTTGTTATCTTGGAATGCACACATGACCTTCATGGTGTTTTCCAGTGCGATCTTGTCTATACGGCTGAAAACATCTTTAAGCTGCGCCTCCGCCTTTTCCGCCATTTCATAGACTTCGGGTCTTATATCGCTGATCTTCATATTAAAGCTCCATAACTATTTTCTTAAAGTATTTACCTCGTTCGGCAAAGTTTTTGAACATATCAAATGCGGCACATGCGGGTGAAAGCAGGACAATATCCCCGAATACTGCATTTTTGGCAGCAGCGGTGACTGCGGCTTTGAAATCCGTGAACCTGTGTATCTCGAAGTCACTGTAATAATGCTCAGACGCTTTGACCGCCGCCTCTATCTTATCCGAGGTAGCACCGCAGAGGTAAAGTGACTTTGCGTACAGGCAAATATCATCACCCAAGCCGTCGAAGGGGATGTGCTTATCGTAGCCGCCAGCTATAAGTATCGGCTTTACGCTCAGGGCATGAAGTCCGGCTGCCGTTCTTGTGGGGCTTGTGCCGATGGAGTCGTTTATAAACACAACGCCGTCCTTGACCCTTACCCGCTCCAAACGATGCTCAACGCCTTCAAAGCTCTCGGCGACCTTCTTGCAGACCTCGTCGGTCACTATGCCGTCGGTTGCGGCAAATGCCGCCATATAGTTTTCGAGATTGTGGGTACCGGGGAGCAGAATATCGCCAGCGTCCATTATAGGCACTTCCCTGCCCTCATGCACACGGATAAGTATTCCGTTTGAAAAGTGTACGCCGTTTTGCGGCTTATTTGATCTCGAAAAGTATGCAATGCGGCTGCTGCACTTTGAGGCGTAATAGGCGGAATACTCATTGTCGGCATTGAGGATAAGCCGCTGAGCCTCGGTCTGATTTGCAAATATCGAGCTTTTTGCGTCGATATAATCGTTATAATCCAAATGCTTATCGAGATGATTAGGCGAAATGTTCGTTATTACCGCGACATCCGGACGGCAGTACATGCTGTGAAGCTGGAAGGAACTGAGCTCCAAAACGGCAAAATCATCCTTCTTCATGGTATCTACCTCACAAAGCAGCGGCTTACCGATATTGCCGCCGAGGTGTACTGTATAGCCCTGTGCCTTTAAAAGCTCTGAAATTATCGTCGTAGTGGTCGTTTTACCGTCACTTCCGGTGACGGCTGCGATTCGGCAGGGACAGAGCTTGAAGAAAAGCTCCATTTCGGATGTGATTATTGCACCGGCTTCCTTTGCAGCCGCAAGATGCGGATCAAAGGGCATGAGACCGGGGGTGCGGAAGATAATATCAAAGCCCGCAAGATGCTCAAGGTAGTCATCACCCAGAAAAAACGAGCAGCCGAGTGAGGAAAGACGGGAATATTCATCACCAAGCTCCGCTTCGCCTCTCTTATCGCAGGCGGTAACGCGGCAGCCTGCATTAAGCAGTGCCTCAATAAGCGGAAGATTACTTACACCTATACCGATAACACATATATTTTTGTTCTTGATACTTTCAAAATACTCGGAAAGCAGCATATGATACGCCTCCTTTTAACAATTCATTATATCCCCATATCGGGCTAAAAACAAGAAAATTCTATTGACTTGAGGGCCGACAAATATTAAAATGCATACTTGAGTGAGCCGAACGGTCGCGGGCATATGGCGAAAGCCTGTGCGTGAGGAAAGTCCGGGCTCCACAGGGCAAGGATAACGGGT
>CAZLSN010000084.1:0-5569 GCA_964562265.1 uncultured Oscillospiraceae bacterium | reverse complement strand
CTTCGATATAAACAACCTTCGCTGGAACAAGGTCATCATCTGCACCGACGCCGATGTTGACGGCTTCCAGATAAGAACGCTTATCCTCACAATGATTTACCGCCTTGTGCCGACTCTTATAAAAGAGGGGTATGTTTATATCGCGGAGTCGCCGCTTTACGAGATAGAGTCGGGACAAAAGACATATTTCGCTTACTCGGACAGGGAAAAGGCGGAGATAATCGAGTCACTCAAAGGCGCAAAGGCAAGCATCAACCGCAGCAAGGGCCTCGGTGAAAACGACCCCGATATGATGTGGATGACAACAATGAACCCCGAAACACGCAGACTGATAAAAGTAATGCCCGAGGATGTCGAGGTGATGAATGACATGTTCGATCTTCTTCTCGGTGACAATCTGACGGGACGCAAAGAGCATATCGCAGAAAACGGCTATCTGTATCTTGACATGGCCGATATATCATAAGGAGGTATACATATGAATCTTGAAACCGTAAAGAATCTTTTAAAGACCGTTATCGTACTCTGCCTTGTATCCTGCATCGTCGGCATAATCAGCACCGGCACAGCCATCGCCGGCTACACCACGATCTTTTCCTTCGCAATGCTCGCACTCTTTATATATCTCTACTATTTTTGCTGCAAATGCCCCTACTGCGGTAAGCGCATAGGCACCGGCATATTAAGAGCAACACATTGCCCCCACTGCCGCAGAGATCTCACAAGCGGCAAGCGCAAAAAAGGAAAGGGCGGCAAGAGGGTCAAGCACTGATGAGGTGAGTCTTAATGGCGAAAAAGCAAAAACCCGAACAGAAAAAATTCAATAATCCCAATGTCGTCGGACTTAAAGCCGAGGTCATGGAGCAGCCTATTACCGAAACTCTCGAGCAGAATTATATGCCCTATGCCATGAGTGTCATAATTTCGAGAGCCATTCCGGAGATAGACGGCTTTAAGCCCAGCCACAGAAAGCTCCTTTATACGATGTATAAAATGGGACTTTTAAACGGCTCAAGAACAAAGAGCGCAAACATCGTCGGTCAGACCATGCGTTTAAATCCCCACGGTGACGCAGCGATATATGAGACCATGGTGCGACTTTCCAAGGGCTACGACGCACTGCTCACTCCCTTTGTTGACTCCAAGGGCAACTTCGGCAAGGTCTATTCAAGGGATATGTCCTTTGCTGCATCGAGATATACCGAGGCAAAGCTATCTGCGATATGCTCCGAGATATTCCGTGATATAGATAAGGAGACGGTCGAGTTTGCCGATAACTACGACGGCAGCATGAAGGAGCCGAGGCTTCTTCCGACTGCCTTTCCTAATGTCCTTGTCTCCGCCAATACCGGTATTGCCGTCGGTATGGCAAGCCAGATCTGCGGCTTTAACCTCGAAGAGGTGTGCCGTACTGAGATAAACTATTTAAATGACCCCGAATGTGACCTTTTTGAGACCATGCCCGCACCCGACTTTTCCACCGGAGCCGAGATCGTTTACGACAGAGCGGCAATGGAGGAGATATACAGAACGGGCAGGGGCAGCTTCAAAATGCGCTCAAGGTGGAGATATGTCCAGAAGGACAATATCATCGAGATATACGAGATACCCTTCACAACGACCTCCGAGGCGATAGTCGACAAGGTAGCGGAGCTTATTAAAGCCGGCAAGATCCGCGAGATAAACGACATGCGAGACGAGACCGATCTTTCGGGCTTAAAGCTTGCCGTTGACCTAAAGCGCGGAACAGACCCCGAAAAGCTCATGCAGAAGCTCTTTAAGCTTACCCCGCTTATGGACAGCTTTTCCTGCAATTTCAACATTCTTGTCGCAGGAAACCCCAAGGTCATGGGTGTAAGAGAGATACTTGCCGAGTGGACAGCATGGAGAACAGAGTGCATACGCAACAGGGTCTACTTCGAGATGTCCCGCAAGAAGGAGAAGCTCCATCTCTTAAACGGCCTTGCGAAAATACTTTTGGACATCGACAAGGCGATAGCGATAATCAGAAACACCGAGCTTGAAGCCGAGGTCATACCGAACCTTATGATGGGCTTCGGCATCGATAAGATTCAGGCTGAGTTCGTTGCTGAGATAAAGCTTCGTAATATCAATAAGGAATATATCCTGAAGCGAATTTCGGAGACCGAGGAGCTTGAAAAGGATATAGCGGAGCTTGAGGAGACGCTTAAAAACCGCCGCAAGGTCAAGGCGATAATCCAAAACGAGCTTAAGGCGATAATCAAAAAGTATCCCGCTCCGAGGAAAACCGGCATCGTCTATGCCGATGAGATAGAGGACGAATACGAGGAGGAGGCAGCCGAGGATTATCCCGTGCATGTGTTCCTCTCGAATGAAGGCTATCTCAAAAAGATAACTCCGCTTTCGCTGAGAATGAGCGGTGAGCAGAAATTTAAAGACGGAGACGGCTTAAAGCTTACATTCGAGACAAAAAACCGTGCCGAGCTTCTTGTATTCACCGATAAGCAGAGGGTGTATAAGACTAAGCTTTCGGACTTTGCCGATACCAAGGCTTCCGCTCTCGGCACATATCTGCCCGGTGCTTTGGAGATGGAGGACGGCGAACGTGTGCTTACCGTCATCATCCCCGATGATTACAAGTGCGACCTCCTGCTCATGTTTGAAAACGGCAAGATAGCCAGAGTCGAAGCCTCGGCATATGAGACCAAGACCAACCGCAAAAAGCTAATCAACGCCTATTCGGATAAGAGTCCGCTTGTTGAAGTGCTGCCGATTCGTGACGAGTGCGATATAGCCATGTTCTCATCCGACGGCAGAGCCTTGGTTTTCAATTCATCGCTGCTGCAAGTCAAAACAAGCCGCAGTACGCAGGGCGTTGCCGCAATGTCCGTAAAGAACAAGCACCGCCTTACATCCGCTGCGCTGTTTGACAATACCCCCATTAAGAATAAGACAAGATACCGTGTTCGCAGCCTCCCCGGAGCGGGTGCGCTGCTTAAGGAAGAGGACAGGGGAGAGACCCAGCTTTCCCTGATCGACTGAGGTGAATATGAAACAGAATACCAAATTCGATGTTGCATTAAGCTATATCGTCATAATTATCGGAACATTGGTGTACGCAGCAGGCTTTGAATTTTTCCTGTACCCCAATTCCATCATCGTCGGCGGACTGTCGGGTGTCGCAATGATAATAAACCTGCTGACAGACCTCCCCGTAGGTGTCTTGACGATAGTTTTGAACATACCGCTCTTCATTTTCGCATGGAAGTACTTCGGTAATCATTTCATTGTCGGATCGCTTGTAGGCGTTCTGCTTTCATCGGTGTTTATTGATGTTCTTGCGACCTTTAAAATTTCGCCCACCGATGATATGCTCCTTGCCTGCGTTATCGGCGGAGGAATAAAGGGACTCGGTCTCGGTATGGTCTATTACGCCGGAGCCACCACGGGCGGTGTGGATATAGTCGCAAAATTTTTGCGCCGCCGGTATCCGTATATAAACTTCGGCACACTTGTGCTTATAATGGACTGCGTTATAATCGTTGCTTTTGCGGTCATATTCGATAATATAGAAGGCGCTCTGTACGCCATTCTTGCGATGGTCGTCGTGTCTAAGATGATAGACCTTGTGCTGTACGGTATCGACAACTCCAATGTCTGCTATATAATCAGTGAAAAGAGCGAGGAGCTTATCGAGAGCATAACCGGAACTCTCCACAGGGGTGTCACCATCCTCGACGGTCAGGGCGCTTACTCTCATAAGAGCAAGCAGGTGCTTTTCTGTGTAATAAAGCGCCCGCAGATAAGTGCCATACGAAAGATAATCCGTGAAGTCGATGAGGATGCATTCTTTATCGTGACCGATGCAAAGAATGTTTTCGGCAGAGGCTTCGGAGATATAAGCGACCAAAGCTAAAAAACTTCGGAATATGAGATTTAGTGCTTGACAAATGCGAAATTTGTGCTAAAATCAATCATGTTCCGTATGCGGGCATAGCTCATCCGGTAGAGCGCCACCTTGCCAAGGTGGAGGTAGCGAGTTCGAGTCTCGTTGCCCGCTCCAGAAAAAAGACGACTGCGAAAGCAGTCGTCTTTTTTTCTGGAGCGAAATATAATAATAAAAGCAGGTTTCAAACGAAACCTGCTTTTTATACTCAATTTTTCTCCCTGTGCCTGTCGAGTATTACCGAGGTAATGATCGCCGTTATGGGAACGGAGAGGATAACACCAATACTGCTTGCGATACCGCTTATGACCTCAAGTGAAAGATAAGCAGAGCTTAAAAGCTGATGCGATTCCAGACCGAGGGAATAGAGATAGATAACGAGAGAAAGGCTGCTGCCGATAAATGCAAGGATAAGAGTATTCGTCATGGTGCCTACCATGTCACGTCCAATGTTCATACCGGAGCGGAAAAGCTCCTTTCTGCCGAGTGAGGGATCGACCGTATGAATTTCGGACAGTGCGGAGGCTATGCTCATGGCAACATCCATTACCGCACCGAGTGCGCTTATCACGATACCGCCGACAAGGAGGTATTTTATACTGATCGGAGTACCACCCTGACGAAGCTGCAAAAGAGCCTCGGCATTATCGCTGCGGTATCCGTCAACCTGGGCAATACTCTGAACGATAAGAGCAAAGATGAGGGCTATTGCAACACCGGCGATGGTACCGAGAGCGGCACAGACGGTTTTCTTCCGTACACCGCCGAGAATAACAAAGCAAACCACCGCAACATAAGCACACATTATAAATACTGTGAGCAGGGTGGGGTAGCCCTTCATGAGCAGAGGAATGAGAATGAGGAAGATGCACAGCAGGGTGAGAATAAGACCCAAAAGCGATTTAGCGCCCGTCTTTCCGCCGACTAGAACAGTCACCAGCAAAAACAGTGCAACGACTATGATAAGAGGCAGCTCACGGTTATACTCATAAACAGTAGCGGTGTGAGTTCCGTCCTTATATGTGGATATGAGCAAAACAACACTGTCGCCCTCCTTGACGGAAACACCGAACAGGGGATTGACATAGTTATATGCCAAAAGCTCCTCGCCCTCATATTGTCCGGACTTTACCTCGGCAATTATCTGCTGCTCACCTCTCAAAGCACCCTCGGCATTTTCATCGGGCTCGGAGCTGTCCGTCAGCACGGCTGTAACGGTCGCCTTTTCGTATTCGGCATATTCATCACCGCGCTGCTGCTCATCGTCACTCACCGCAATGCAGCGAAAAACGACGAAAATTACCGCTGCTGAAAGTAGTATAACAATTGAAAGCCAATTGAGCTTCAGCCACTCCGCAGAAAAGAGCTTCGGTGAGGCTGATTTTTTACTGCGTTTTTTGCTCATTTTAAACGCTCTCTTTCTTTGAATTTAAAATCAGCATAGCAAGTTAAATTTACTTTGTCAAGAGCTACAAAATTCTGCACGAAATATTGAAGGATTTTAACAAAGAAATTGTGAGCAAATAAAAACTTGTCGTTTGGGCTGGAATTTACACACTATATATGGTAGAATAAATTTACCCAAGTACGGGCATAGCCCTAAATGGAATTATTAAGGAGGAAATCACACATGAGAACAAG
>CAZLSN010000083.1:0-5645 GCA_964562265.1 uncultured Oscillospiraceae bacterium | reverse complement strand
AGTTGGTGAGCATACCGCCCAGCCAACGAGCGTTGACATAGTACATACCAACACGGGAAGCCTCTTCCTTAACAGCCTCGGTAGCCTGCTTCTTGGTACCGACGAAAAGGATGCTCTGGCCGTTTGCGGCTACATCGCGAACGAAGTTGTAAGCCTCTTCGAGCTTCTTAACGGTCTTCTGAAGATCGATGATATAAATACCGTTGCGCTCGCAGTAAATGTACTCTGCCATTTTGGGGTTCCAGCGGCGGGTCTGGTGACCGAAGTGGACACCGGCTTCCAGCAGCTGCTTCATAGAAACTACTGACATTTTGTTTTCCTCCGTAAATTTGTTTTTTCCTCCGGAAGCATCACCCCTCTCCCCAAGCTATGAACCACAGCCACATGGAGAAAAGTCCGCTCCCGTGCGAAATGCCTTGATATAATAACAGAAATCGCCCGATATTTCAATACTTTTTTCTTGATTTATCAAAATATTTTTCGCTTTTCCCGTTTTCGTCTGGGCGCATCCTCCTGCGTCTCCACAAGGATTATATCCGCACCCATCCTGACTATACACTTCCAGGGCAGAATATAATCGTCCTCTCTGCCCAAAAGCCCGAAAAAGCGTGGCCTTCCGGGGGTTATGAGCGAAATTATCCTGCCTTCGGCATCGTCAAACTCCGCATCGCACACATAGCCGAGGCGGTAGCCCGTATGTATGTCGATGACCTCCTTGTACCTCAGATCGGAAAAACAGCTTATCATAGCACACCTCCGCACGGTAAATGCTATGCGGAGGCGGGGAAGTCCTATTCTGCTTCTTTTATCTTTGCCTCTGCCTCATCCGCAAGGGCGACGATCTCACGGGCATAGCCGCACAGCAGCTCACCGGCCTCGGTCAGACCGTGAACTGCATTGTCACGCAGGAAAAGCTCCTTGCCGAGCTCCTCCTCAAGTGACGAAATTCTGCGGCTTATCGTCGAATGGCTGAGATACAGCCTGTGTGCCGCCTCGGTGAAGCTTCTTGAATCCGCAACGGCAAGGAACACTCTGAGCTGATCAAGCTCCATATCAGTAATTGAAGGTGTGCGGCATCAGCTCACGCAGACGATGGCTGACATATCTTCCGCCTGCCTTGGCGCAAAGCACTTCCATTTCGCCCATGCGGTCGAACTCGGACAAAAACTGTCTGCATGAGCCGCAGGGCATACAGTAATGCTCGCTCTCGGCGTAGATGGCAATGCGCACAAACTCGGTGTAGCCCTCACTGACAGCCTTTACGCAGGCAGTGCGTTCGGCGCAAATGGTGTCGCCCAGTGCGCTGTTTTCGATGTTGCAGCCGGTGAATACAACGCCGCCCTTACATTCGAGTGCAGCACCGACGGCAAATTTGGAATAGGGGGAATAGGATCTCTCCGAAGCTTTTTTCGCTATTGTCAGAAGCTCAATATCGGTCATCGTATCTCTCTCCGTTCTCCGTATATTTTTATGTCAGGTCAACCGACCAGTTTCTTATGTCATATGCCGGATTGTTCTCACACGCCTTAACGCCCTCGATAACGCCTCTGTGGCTTATGAACTGATGCTTTTCGTAGCACAGCGGGACTATGTATGCCGTCGTTGCGATGATGTTGCACATGTTGACGCAGGCATCGCTGCGTCCCGCATCGTCGGACTGAAGATAGATGCTTATAGCCTCGTCAACGGTCTGGTTCGAGACCTGTGCATAGTTGAGCATACCGCCTGTCATAATGAGCTTCGAGGGGTCGCCGTCGGAATTCATACGCACCTCGGCGTAGTACATGTCATAGTCTCCCGCCGTGATGGCTGCGGTGTATTCCGCCCACGGAAGCTCCGATACCGTGACCTTTATGCCGAGCTCCGCCATATCGGAGGCAAAGCGTCTTGCCATGTTTACCTTGATGCTGCTTGCATTACAGACGACAAAGAGAATGTCCGTCCGGATGAGAGCGGAGCCGCTGCGAAGCTCAAGGTAGCCGTCGCCGTCGTAGTCCTCAAGACCGAGGTTTGTAAGCACCGTTCTGACGGTCGAAAGGTCATAGGCAAATTCCTTGGCGGCGGTCTTGCTGTACCACGGAGCGGCGGGATTCACCACAAAGGGAGTATCGACGCCGTAGCCGCCCATCTGCTCAACAAGGTACTCCCTGTCAAAGGCGTAGTTCATCGCAAAACGCATTGCGTCGTAAACGAAGATGCCCTTTTCGGAGTTGAAGGCGACATAGTGCAGATTCGTCGTGTTGAAGGCCCTTATCTCATTTGCACTGCCGTAGCCGAGATTCGTCGTTGCGGTGGGGTCGTTTAATACGACATCGATATACGAATCCTGGAAGGCGATGAGGGTATCGTCGATGCCCTTGTACTCTTTGAGGTAAACGGTACTCATCGGCAGGGCGCGGTAGCTCGGATAGTACTCGGATGCCTTGAGCGAAAGATGATCCTCGGCGTAGGTGTAAGGGCCGGAGCCTATGGGGTAGGGTTCACCGTTCGTGCCGCTTTTTATGACCGGTATGGTCAGCAGCATGGGGAACATCATGTTCTTCTTCGTCAGACCCACAACAACGGTCTCACCGTCAATTGCGGAGGCACTTGCGACATAGCTGAGTCTGTTTCTGAAGCGGTCGGAGTTCCTTGCGCACTGGATGCTGTATGCGACATCGGCTGCGGTGACATCGCTGCCGTCGTGGAACTTGCGACCGGCTTCGACCTTGAATCGCCATGTCCGACCGCCGTCGGTCGAGGTATAGTCGGTGATAACGCCGTACTGCACCTCGTAGTTATTGTCCAGCTCCAGCATGTTCTCATAGATAAATGAGCAGACAAGCTGATTGCTGGTATTTGTTGCGGTGAGGGGATTTAAGCTGTGAGTGCTGCTGTAATTGAGCGAAAACACATCGTCCGCCGCGGCGGTCTGACTCAGATCCTTGCCTGCGCTCGTACCGCTTATGTAGTTACTTGCCTGTGGGTCGGCGGTGCCTTCGCAGGCGGTGCATGAAAGCAGCATAAGCACTGCGCAAAGCATGGATAGGATTCTTCTGAATTTATGTTTCATAGTAGTTCCTCACGGGAGAATGATCGTTGCGGTCTGCGCACCGCGCACACCGTTTGTTGCTCTGTGTGACCAGTATTTTTCGCTGCTGCACACGGTACATTCGGTCGAGACATCGATGTTCTCGGGCTTAAGGCCGAGGGAGATCAGCCGACGGCGGTTCGCGCCCCTGAGATCGACAAGATATTTACCGTCTTCCCGAGGGAGGATAAGCCCCTCGGTGTCGCCGCCGAGGTACCGCTCCACCGCCTGCGGAACATCGTCATCCGTTTCAAAGCAGCATGCGCCTATGCTTTCGCCTATCGCAGCACGAATGTTTTGAACATTCGCGCCCATGGCGCACATCTTTTCGACTGCGACACGGAGAATGTCAGCAACGGAGCTTTTCCAGCCGCAGTGTACTGCGGCGATAACGCCGGCGTCACAGTCCTCCATAAGCACGGGGACGCAGTCGGCGATGAATATCATGAGCGGAAGTCCTCTTTCCGCCGTCACGAGACCGTCGGCATCGTAGGGTACCTTTTCCCCTACGGTGTGGCGATCGCCTGAAGATGCGGTACGGACTTCGATGCCGTGTACCTGCCTCGTTATCACAAAGCCGTTTGTGTCGGTACCCATAAGTGCCGCTGCACGGCGCATGTTCTCCCGAACGTTTTCAATGTCGTCGCCGCGATTTTCACCGAGGTTCCACGATGCGTAAACGCCCTTGCTCACTCCGCCGTATCTCGTTGTGAACATGTGTCTGCTGCGAAGAAGGGTGCTTGTCATAAACACCTCGTCTCCGACCTTGTTTTCGACAAATGCCATTGCTTACTCGTTTCTGCCGCAGCATTCCTTGTACTTGAGTCTGCGGCTGCCGTCGGGCTTCATCTTTCCGCAGGGGCAGGGATCGTTACGCCCCGGCTTTGCGGCCTTGCGGACGGGCTTTTTCTTCTGAGGCTCACCGCCTACATTGGCGGCGGCGTTTCTTGCGACCGCCTTACGCTGAATGGGAGCTTCCTTGCGTACACGGACGGTGAAGATGCGGCGAACTGTCTCCTCACGGATGCCGTTAACCATGGCCTCGAACATATCAAAGCCCTCTTTTTTATATGCGTCGATGGGCTTTATGTTGCCGTAGCCGCGCAGACCTATGCCGCGCTTTAACTCCGACATGGCGTCGATGTGATCCATCCAGTACTCATCGACGACACGGAGCATTACAACTCGCTCAAGCTCACGCATTATGGGGACGCCCTTGGGATCGAGACCGAATTCTTCTTCCCTTGCGTCGTATACTCTGCATGCAACATCATACACGGCATCTGTCAGCTTGTCAGCATTTATCTTGCCGCCGAAGGAGTCCATGCCGATAAGACCTTTGGGCAGGAAGAGCTTTTCAAAGGGCGCGAGGGTTTCGGCAAGATGCTCCTCGTTTTCGACGCTGCCGCCGTGGAGCCCGTCATTTACCGTGCCGGAGATAAACTCCCTTATCATGCCCTTTATGTGTTCCTTGAGATCCTCGCCGTCAAGGACCTTGCGGCGTTCATCGTATATGATATTGCGCTGCTGATTCATTACATCGTCGTATTCAAGGACGCTCTTACGGGTCTGGAAGTTGCGGCTTTCGACGGTCTTCTGCGCCTGCTCTATCGCACCGGAGAGCATCTTGTGATCGAGCGGGGTGTCCTCGTCAACGCCGAGGGTCTCCATCATGCCCATGACTCGCTCCGAACCGAAGAGACGCATAACATCGTCGGTCATTGCAAGGAAGAAGCGGCTTTCGCCGGGGTCGCCCTGACGACCGGAGCGGCCTCTGAGCTGATTGTCGATACGCCTTGATTCGTGACGCTCGGTGCCGAGGATGAAGAGTCCGCCCGCCGCCTTTACCTTTTCGGCTTCGGCGGAGCATACGACCTTGTGCGCTTCCATACGGTCGGCAAACATCGCCCTTGCCTTTAAGATCTCCTCATCGTCGGTCTCGGCAAAGCCCGTTGCCTCGGCTATGACCTCATCGGTGAAGCCCGCCTTGCGCATATCGGTCTTTGCAAGATACTCGGAGTTGCCGCCCAGCATAATATCGGTACCACGGCCTGCCATGTTGGTGGCGATGGTGACGGCGCCGAGCTTGCCCGCCTGGGCAACGATCTCCGCCTCACGCTCATGATGCTTGGCGTTGAGCACATTGTGAGCCACGCCCCTGCGCTTTAAAAGTCCGGAGATGTATTCGCTCTTTTCTATCGATATGGTGCCGACGAGGACGGGCTGACCCTTTTCGTGGCACTCGATTATCTGCTCGATTATCGCACGGTTCTTGCCGACCTCGCTCTTATACACGACATCGGGGTGATCTATCCTCGCAACGGGCTTGTTCGTAGGTATCTCAACGATGTCGAGCTTATAGATGGCGGCGAATTCCTCCTCTTCGGTGACGGCGGTACCGGTCATACCGGAGAGCTTGTCATAAAGGCGGAAGTAGTTCTGGAAGGTTATCGTCGCAAGAGTCTTGTTCTCACGCTGGACATCGACATGCTCCTTTGCCTCGATCGCCTGATGCAGACCCTCGCTGTAGCGGCGGCCGAGCATGATGCGTCCGGTGAACTCATCGACTATGAGT
>CAZLSN010000082.1:0-5669 GCA_964562265.1 uncultured Oscillospiraceae bacterium | reverse complement strand
CAACGAGTAATTAAAACTTAAATAAAAAATCGTGAGCTTCGGCTCACGATTTTTTTCATTTTATCCCGTGCATGAAGCCGCCGATCTCGGCGGAGTGAATATCGCCGCCTATGACAGTGCTGCCTTTTACAAACAGTACGGCAAAAACGGTCGCCTCATTGCTCGGATGATTTGTCACTATGTATGTGTACTTTTCGCAGCTTTTGCCGCCGTAGGAGCAAAAGTCATAGCCCTGCTCTGTCTGCATTGCGGCGTAATCCGATACAGCACCCTGAAAGCTCTCGGGCAGTGTGATCTCACAGTGCTCCTCGTATGTTTTATCGACCTCCCAGCCGAGGGATAAGAGATACTCACGGCGACCTTCCTCGGATGATACATCAATGCAGCCGCCTGCTTGCCAAAGCCCGACTTTCGGTCCGCAAAGGAATACAGCGGCAGCAAAAATTACAGCGGCGACAATGAGAATTATAACGGCTTTGCGCCTTGTCAGATTTTTAAGCTTCATAAATCACCTATATTTACACGGAGTTTAAATATGGAACCTCAAATTGTGCTATAATCCATATATATTTTTGATGGCGGTGTGCTATGCCCATACTCAGACTTGACAAATATCTTGCCGATTGCGGTATCGCAACGAGAAAAGAGCTGCGGCAGATCATAAAGGACGGCAGAGTGAGCGTAAACGGCGCTGCCCAAGTCTCACCGCAGTGCAAGCTCGATCCCGAGATCGACACCGTCAGTCTTGACGGCTCTGTTATAAGATATGAAAAATTCAGATATTTTATGCTCAATAAGCCTTCCGGAGTCTTGTCCGCGACCGAGGACGGCAAGCAAAATACCGTGCTGGATCTGCTCACCCCAGAGCATAAGCGGCTTGGGCTTTTCCCCGTCGGCAGACTCGATAAGGATACGACGGGACTTTTGCTGCTGACAAACGACGGCGAATTTGCGCATAAGGTCATCTCACCGAAGTCGAATGTCAAGAAGAGATACCGTGCCGAGACCGAGGGAAAATGCACCGAGGGCGATGTCGAGGCATTCAAAAACGGCATCGTTTTAAAGGACGGTCTGCACTGCTTACCCGCAGAGCTTGAGATAGCGGAGGACTGCTGCTATGTCACGGTTTTCGAGGGGAAATATCATCAGGTCAAGCGCATGCTTGCTTCCGTCGGAAAGCCGGTGACGGCACTTCACAGGGTGTCGATAGGCAGACTCACACTCGATGAAAGCCTTGGCGCAGGCGAATATCGTGAACTTGACCGTGACGAATTGTGCAGTGTGTTTAATTAAAAATAACAAAAAACAAAGCCCCATATTTGGCTGTTTTATCAAGTAAATTAGATATTTTTTTGGAAACTTCACAAATTTTTCGGTGTTTTCTATTGAAAATAGCACAAAAAAGGGTTATTATATTGTAAGCGTTTAAGCTGCGCTTATAGTAATATTACCCATAGCGCGCAGGGGAGGAAACACATATGTCAAGCAGAATTTTCCAAAGCGTTATTCTTCAGATTAAGGAAGCCACCGATCGCTGCATCGGCATCATTGATGAGCAGGGCTTTGTCGTGACTTGCAGTGAGCTGCCCATGATAGGCTCTCGCCTTGATGATTTCCAGAGCTATAATTACGACCTTTCCGAACAGGTCTATGTCAGCGGCATCCGCACCTACAGGATGCTCGGCACAAATAATTCCAAGTTCGATTATGCCGTCTTTGTCGAGGGCTGCGATGAGCTTGCCAAGGTAAGCTGCATCATGGCGTCCGTCGCCTTTAACGAGGCAAAGACCAATTACGAGGAAAAGCACAACAAGGCTGCTTTCTTAAAGAACATCATTTCCGACAATATTTTGCCCGGAGATGTCTATGTAAGAACCAAAGAACTGCACTTTGTTCCCGATGTACCCAGAGCGTTGCTCCTTGTTCGCCAGATAGAGAGGGCGGATGTTGCGGCGGTCGAGGTTATGCAGAATCTTTTCCCCGATAAGCAGCACGACTTTGTTATCAGCATAAACGAGACGGATATAGTCGTCATAAAGGAGCTCCCCGCAGGGGAGAATCCCGCAGAGGTCAAGGCAATTGCCGAGACCGTTGAGAAGGCTCTCATGGATGAGCTTCAGATCAAATGCATCATCGGCATCGGCACCACTGCAAGACACCTCCGTGAGCTTGCGGACAGGTATAAGGAAGCGCAGATCGCCATCGATGTCGGCAGAGTGTTCGATTCCGAAAAGAGCATCATAAGCTATGAGAATCTCGGCATCGGCCGTATAATCTATCAGCTCCCCACGACCCTGTGTGAGATGTTCTTAAACGAAGTTTTCAAGAAGAATCCGCTTGAAACTTTGGATGAGGACACGCTTGAAACTATAAATAAGTTCTTCGAGAACAACCTCAATGTATCGGAAACGAGCCGCAAGCTGTATGTTCACAGAAATACGCTTGTTTACAGACTCGAAAAGATAAAGAAGCTGACCGGACTTGATCTCAGAGAGTTTGACCATGCAATAGTCTTCAAGGTGGCGATGATGGTCAAGCAGTACCTTGACTCCGTGAACAATAACGGCCGCTGATTCCCCATAGGAGGAAAAACAATGGTTCAGATGGACAATGTGACGATGGTTTACGGCAACAGCGATGTAGCTGCGCTGGATGATGTAAGCCTGTCAATAAGCGAGGGCGAATTTGCCTTTCTTGTCGGCCCCTCCGGATCCGGAAAGACGACAATTATAAAGCTGCTCACGGGTGAGATACGCCCCACCGAGGGTGAGATCACCGTAAACGGCTTTGATATGTGCAATATAAAGCATCGCAAGATGCCGCTCATGCGCAGGACTATAGGCGTTGTGTTTCAGGACTTCCGCCTTATCGAGAACATGAATGTGTATGACAATGTTGCCTTTGCCATGCGAGTGGTCGGAGCGACTACGAAGGAAATAAGGGCAAGGGTGCCGAAGGTGCTTGAGCTTGTCGGACTCGAAGGCAGAGAGAAGAGACTGCCCACTGAGCTTTCCGGCGGTGAGCAGCAGCGTGTTGCGATAGCCCGTGCGCTTGTGAACAATCCCAAGATGATAATAGCAGACGAGCCTACCGGCAACCTTGACCCGGTTCGTTCGCTTGAACTCATGCTTTTGCTTGAAAAGATAAACGATATGGGTACCACCGTTTTGGTCGTTACCCACGAAAAGGAGCTGGTCAATGCGTTTTCAAAGCGTGTCATTGCTATTGACAGCGGACATCTGATCAGCGACGGAATGGATGGGTATTACAATTATGAGATTGAGTAAATTCGGGTATCTGATAGGCGAAGGCTTCCGCAGCATATTTACGCACAGGTTCATGTCCTTTGCGTCGATAACGATAATCATGGCCTGCCTTATCGTCATGGGCAGCTTCACCCTTCTCGATGTGAATATAAACGAGATAATCGACGATATAGGCGAGCAGAATCAGATCATGGCATTCGTGGATGAGACTATGTCGGCGGAGGATGCCACAGCTCAGATACAGGCAAAGCTTGAAAATCTGGACAATGTCGCCCATGTTGATTTCATGAACCGCTCCGAGGCGAAGGATAACTTCATGGAGAACTATGACGAGAGCTTCATGGAGGGCATTGACGATGAGACCTTCCGCCACCGCTTCATTATCCAGCTTATTGACCTGAGCCTTATGGATCAGACCGGCTCCGAGATAGCGAAGATCGACGGTATCGCCAAGGTAAACTCTCCCACAGAGTATGCGGAGAAGTTTATTTCGGTCAGAAATGTTATCAGCATCGTATCCCTTGCACTGATTATTATCCTTGTCTTTGTATCGCTGTTTATCATGTCCAACACGATAAAGCTTGCGACCTTCGGCAGAAGGGAAGAGATAGCGATCATGAAGATGGTCGGTGCATCGAACGGTTTTATAAGAGGACCCTTCATAGTCGAAGGACTTATCCTCGGTCTTGTCGGCGGCGGCCTCGCCTTCCTTGCGGAGTGGGGAATTTATTCCGCACTTGAAAGCAAGGTATCTCAGGACCTCGGCATTTCCTTCATTCAGATAGTGCCGTTCTCCGAGCTTTGGTCGCTGGTACTGATAATCTTTGTCGCAGTCGGCGTTCTCGTCGGCGCGCTCGGCGGTATCATCGCCATCAGAAACTACCTCAAGGTCTGATCGGAGGCGTAGAGCGTGAACAGAAAACTTATCGTTTCCATCCTTGCGATAGTACTTGTGCTTACAATGGTCATGAGCCTGGTACTTCCCATGCTGATGAACTGATCTGCCATTAAAATATTGCATTTCGGCGGTACGACGGACAGTCTTTGACTGTCCGTCACCGACTGTAAAATTAAACGCTGCCGTAAACTGAAAGGGGAGACAGCAGTGAGGAAAAAACAAGGTTCCTTTTTCAACAAAAAAATCAAACTCGGCTATTTTATAATAATATGCCTGCTGCTTATCGTCGCTAGCGTTCTGCTTACCTATATGTCGCTTGTCGGCGGCTTCGGTTCGAGGGAATACTTCGATAACGCCAGACGCTATGTCGAGATAGAGCAGACGGTCTCCGAGTATTACATCGGCGACCTCGAAGATGATTCGCTTTACGAGGCGGCATGCTACGCCATGGTTCGCTCCTTAAACGACAAGTGGAGCTATTACATGACTCCGGAGCAGTACGACGCATACAAACTTTCCTCCGCAAACGAGTATGCCGGTATAGGCGTCACCATTCAGGTTAACGACAAGGGTGAGATAGTCGTCCTCTCCGTCCAGAACGGCACCCCTGCTGCCAATGCGGGCATCGCTGCAGGAGATATTATCCTCTCTGTTGCGGGTCAGGATGTGTCCGAGATGTCGCTTGAGGATGTTAGGACACTCATCCGCTCAAAGCTCAATAAGAACTTTGAAATGACGGTATCCTCCGACGGCGACGATAAGACCGTCACCTTAAACTGCGAGGTCATTTATAAAAATCCCGTGAGCAATAAGCTGCTTGACGGCAGCATCGGCTATATAAAGATCGACAATTTTGAAGCCGGAGCAGCGGAAGAGACGATAGCTGCCATCGAATACCTTATAGACATCGGTGCAAAGTCGTTTATATTCGATGTCAGGAATAACCCCGGCGGCTTAGTCAGCGAGATGTGCGAGATCCTCGATTACATCCTGCCCGACGGCGACCTGTTTATAAGCATTGATAAGGCCGGCAAGGAGACCGTTACGAAATCCGATAAGGTCTGCTTGAAATATGATATGGTCGTGCTTGTGAACTCCGATTCCTACAGTGCGGCGGAGTTTTTCGCAGCCGCCCTTCAGGAGTATAACTGGGCAACGATCATGGGTGTGCAGACCACCGGCAAGTCAAGAAGCCAGATAACCATCGAGCTTTCCGACGGCAGTGCGGTACATCTTTCAACGAAGGAATACCTCACACCCAAGCGTGTCGATCTTGCCGAAGTCGGCGGAATAACCCCCGATGTCATAGTAACAAACGAGAGCGAGAGTGTTGACACTCAGCTCGAAAAAGCAATAAACCAGCTAAAGCATTAAGATAAACTTAAAACGAAAAGGAGACCGTGCCATGTCTACCGACAACAGATTTAAAATGAGTCAGGAACGCTTCGACGAGCTCACCAAAGAGCTGTATTACCTTGAGACCGATAGGGCAAAAGAGGTAGCGG
>CAZLSN010000081.1:0-6234 GCA_964562265.1 uncultured Oscillospiraceae bacterium | reverse complement strand
GGCTTCTGGCCCTCCTCCATGTACATGGAGGGCGGCGACCAGTACCGCGGCTGGTTCCAGTCCTCCCTGCTCGTTGCGGTCGGCGCACTCGGCATGGGCGCACCCTACAAGGAGTGCCTCACCCACGGCTGGACGGTTGACGGCGAAGGCAGAGCGATGCACAAGAGCCTCGGCAACGGCGTCGATCCCGCCGACATCATCAAGGAGTTCGGTGCCGATATGATCCGTCTGTGGGCAGGCTCCTCCGACTATCATGTTGATGTCCGCTGCTCGAAGGAGATCTTCCGTCAGCTTTCTCAGAACTACCTCAAGTTCCGCAACACCGCCCGTTACTGCCTCGGCAACCTCGACGGCTTCGATCCCGATGATCTCGTTGCTCCCGAGGATATGGAAGAGCTTGACCGCTGGGCGGTCACAAGGCTCAACGCCCTTATCGAAAAGGCGGCTGCGGCTTACGATAATTACGAGTTCCATGTCATTTCCCACATCATCAACGACTTCTGCGTTGTCGAACTCTCAAACTTCTATCTTGACATTATCAAGGACAGGCTGTACTGTGAAGAAAAGGACGGTCTCAAACGCCGCAGCGCACAGACCGCACTCTTCCTCATTCTCGATACGCTGACCAAGATGTTCGCCCCCATCCTCGCCTTCACCTGCGATGAGATCTGGCTCTCCATGAAGCACAGAAAGAGCGATGACTGCCGCAATGTCGTCCTCAATGAGATGAACAAGCCCTTCACCGAGTACGCTCTCGACGATGCCGCTATGGCAAAGTGGGACGCCCTCATCTCCGTGAGAAGCGATGTCAACGGCGTTCTGGAGCGTGCAAGAGCCGATAAGCGTATCGGCAAGCCCCTTGAGGCCTCCGTCACCCTGCATGCAGAGGGTGAGAGCAAGGCCGTTCTCGATAAGATCTCCGAGATGGACCTGCGTGATCTGTTCATCGTTTCCGAGTGCCTTATCGCCGACGATGAGGATGAAAACGCCGTCGTGGGTCTCGGCTCCGCAAACACCGGTCTTCGCATCTCCGTCAAGGAAGCAGCCGGCGTAAAGTGCCCCCGCTGCTGGATGCATTCTCTCGATGCCGAACCCGAGACCGGACTCTGCCCCCGCTGCGCCTCCGTCGTAGCAAAACTTTAAGCTTCGGCAATCATAGTTTGTATTTCAGGATCCCCCAGTTCCGAATATAAAGAAAGGAACCTTTGTCATGCTGTATGCTATTATCGCTGTAATAGTCCTGATACTTGACCAGTGGCTCAAGTATTGGACGACAGTTAACATCACCCTGAGCACGGGCGAGGTGCCGCTTATTGACGGCGTTATCAAGCTTGTGAATGTCCACAACGACGGTGCCGCCTTCGGCATCCTCGGCGATGTACCGTATATGAAGTGGGTGTTTATCGGCCTCACCCTTGTGCTTGCCGTAGCAGTCATCGTGCTGCTTATCAAAAAGGTGTTTAGGGGCAAGTTTGCAAGTCTTTGTCTTGTGCTTATCCTCGCAGGTGCAATGGGCAACTGCATCGACCGCCTTATTCACAGCTATGTCGTGGATATGTTCAAGCTTGAGTTCGTCAATTTTGCGGTGTTCAATATCGCCGACGCCGTGCTTGTCGTTGCGGGACTTCTGTTTATAATCTACCTCTTTGTGGGTGACAGGAGCGGCGGTGACGACGAGGACGATGAGGATTATGACGACGAGGACGACGAGGACGAAAAACCCGTAAGAAAGCCCACCCGCCGCAGCAAGGTCGAGACCGACGAGGCCTCCGACGATGCCGATACCGAAAAGCAGGATCCCTTCTGGGATTCCTTCAAGGCGTCTCTCCGTGAGGATGAAAAGGTCGCCGAGGAGAAGAGGCAGAAGGCAAAGGAATTTGACCTCAGTGCCGTTAAAGAAGCGGCAAAGCCCGCAAGGGAAGAGGCTCCGGAGTTTAAGATCCCGCCCAAGGAGGAGCCGGACAGCTATTCCCTTGAAGATATACTTGCAGAGTTCAAGTGATATGGAAGAGATAAAAATAATCGCAGAGGAGAGCGGCGAACGAATCGACGCTCTCCTTGCTCAAAATGTGCCGGAATTGAGCCGAAGTGCCGCCCAGCGCCTTCTCGACGACGGTGCCGTCAGTGTCGGCGGCAAGGCAGTCCGCAAGAATTACAAGTGTCTTGCCGGTGATGAGATCGTGCTGCTTCTGCCCGAGGTCGAGGATACGGAGCTTCTGCCGGAGGATATTCCGCTCGATGTCGTTTTCGAGGACGAGGATGTTATCGTCGTCAATAAGCCCCGCGGCATGGTCGTTCACCCTGCCCCCGGTCATCCGAACGGCACTCTGGTCAACGCCCTGCTGTTTCATTGCGGGGACAGCCTTTCCGGTATCGGCGGCGAAAAGCGTCCCGGCATAGTCCACCGCATAGACAAGGACACCTCGGGCCTCATCATCGCCGCAAAAAACGATCGGGCGCACCTTGCCCTGTCCGCCCAGCTTGCCGACCGCAGTCTTTCGAGGATATATGAGGCTGTCGCAAGAGGCTCCTTCCGTGACGACAGCGGCACAGTCAATGCCCCGATAGGCCGCCACCCGACGGACAGAAAGCGCATGGCGGTCACGGACAAAAATTCCCGCAGCGCAGTGACACACTGGGAGGTCATAGCGCGCTATAACGGCTATACCCACATCCGCTGCCGCCTCGAAACCGGCCGCACGCATCAGATCAGGGTGCATATGGCAAGCATCGGGCATCCGCTGCTGGGTGACGGAGTGTACGGCGCAAAGTGTCCCGATAAGGGGCTTTCCGGTCAGTGCCTCCATGCGGGTGAGCTGAAATTCATCCACCCGAAAAGCGGTGAGTACATTCACCTCACCGCCCCGCTTCCCGATTATTTTGCAGATATTCTCCGCCGCCTCCGCTGAGGCTGCGTAAAACAAAAACCACCGACAGGTGGTTTTTTGTTTTGCCCTGCGGCGATTCAAAATGCCGAGCCTTGGCTTCACAATATTGCGGCGTAGGTCAGGATGCCGAGGTTCTCGGCATAGATGCGGTCAAACTGACTCAGCGGCAGGGGATTCACCCCCTGCCCCACCTCGATCGTATAGCCCGGGCGATCGAAGGTGCGGATGAACCAATCCTTGTACCCCGCAAAGCCCGACGCAAACGGCGTTTCCTCCACGGCGTATCCCGATACTGCGGCGAAAATGTCCGCTATCTCCCTCGACTCCGACGGCTGATAATCTAAAAATTTCCAATATATCACCCGCCCCTGGGAGTGGTACGCCAGCGTTATCATCGGCGATACCGAGAGCGTGAAATCGTACATGGCACGGCTTTCGGGCGCCGTGAGCGGTGCCGTCCCCACATAATCCGACGGTGCCGGGGAAACATAGCCGAGGGCAAACTTGTTGTCCCGTGCGATCTCCCAATCGGCGGGGTACTGCAAATTGAGATCGACACCCTCGATGTTCGCCTTCCAGCCGTCGGGAAATGGAATGTCGGGGTAGTGCCGTGCTATGCGCTTTGCCCGCTCGAAGTATTCGCCCTCGGACAGCGCACCGGTCACAAGATCTATGCCGTCGGGATCGACAGCGGGGACGAAGTAGAGCGTCGCTTCGCCGTACAGCTCCGCCGCAGACTTTCCGAATATGCTGCCGCCCGAACGATAAGCCTCGCACAGCTCCTCTATGTACTTCATGAGTATCGGCGTTGTTATCCACTCGTTGGCGTGGTGGGAAGCGTTGTACATGACGCTTCTGCCGCCCTTGCCGAAACACAGGCAGCGCAGCGGCTTTCCCATCACGCTGCTGCCGATGCTTCCCGTTTTCAAAAACGGATAACGCAGCGCAAGGCCCCTGACGCAGTATTCGACAAGGCTGCTGCTCCATTCGATGTCGGTGGGGACGATGTCAAACGACAGCGGTACATTCACCGTCCGACCGACCGTCAGGCGTTCGGGATCGAGGTCGGGGTTTGCGTAGGCGATGCTTTCGACCGAAACACCGTGCAATTGCGCGATCGACCACAGCGTATCACCTCTGCGCAGCCTGTGGACATATGTTCCGGTGTACCACGGCATAAGGGCGTTGTGGGTACTTCTCCCCGCAATACCGTCGGCGGCAAGGCCGTTTTCCGCCTGAAAGCGCATGAGGGCCGACCTCGTCGCATCGCCGAAAATGCCGTCACGGTCGAGGCTCGTCCCAAGCGCACGGTTCAGCGCAAGCTGCAAAAGCCGAACCTCGGAGCCTGTGCTTTTTTGCTTTAAAAGTTTCATCCCTTGTCCTTTCGTCAAATAGTCACACCTCATCCTATGCTGAGTACAAGGAAATAATGCATCGGCTTGTACAGGTCGCTGTATTAAACGCCCTCTCAGTCAGCTTCGCTGACAGCTCTCCCAAAGGGATAGGCAAGGGTGGAGCTTGACGGTTTCTTTTGGTGCAGACAATAGATTTTTACAAACAGCTTTCAACTTTCAACTGTCAACTGTTATTGCCAAAAATTGCCTCGGTGCGGAAGCCGCCGTCAATTCACGCAAAGGCAAATCGCTTAAATTTCACCTGCTTTATTTTGCGCCGCCGATCGCATACTTATAGCGAGAAACGGAGGTGAAAAATTTTTGATTTTCAAAAGAATACTCGGCTTTTCGGCAGCGGCGGTGCTGGCAGTCTCGATCGGCACCGCCGCCTATGCCGACTCCCTTGCCGTCGGTGGTGAGGCGGTCGGCATAAGCGTAAGCACGCAAGGCGTCATCGTCGAGGGCTTCTCGGCGGTCGAAACCGACGACGGCGCGGTATCTCCGGCGGAGGCTGCGGGGGTCAGGAAGGGCGACATCATAATCGCCCTCGACGGCAAAGACATCGGCGGCGCTGACGATCTCGGTAAGGTGATCTCGGGTCTCGACGGCAGCAGCGTTAAGATGACCGTCATTCGCGGCGAAAAGGAGAAGACGCTGAAAATAACCCCCGCAAAGGCTGCGGACGGAGCATTCCGGCTCGGTCTTTGGCTGCGAGATGGGGTGAGCGGCATCGGCACCGTGACGTATTTCGACCCCGAGACCGGACTTTACGGTGCCTTGGGTCACGGCATCACCGACGGCGAGACCGGTACCCTGCTCCCGCTCTCGGACGGCAGCATTTTCGATGCCGAGATCGTCGATGTGAAGAAGGGACAAAAGGGTGCGCCCGGTGAGCTGTGCGGTGAGCGCAACGAGGCAAAGGTGCTGGGCGACATCCGCATAAACTGCGACTGCGGCATCTTCGGCACAGGCGGGTTTTCCTGCGGTGAGATCATGGAAACCGGCGACGCCGAGTGCGGCAAAGCGGTCATCCGCTGCACCCTCGATGAAAGCGGCATCGGTGAGTACGAGATCGAGATCGTGAGAGTCTTTGAGCGTGACGGCTGCACCTGCTTTCAGCTTAAAGTGACCGATGAGGCGTTGCTCGGTCTCACAGGCGGCATCGTTCAGGGGATGAGCGGATCGCCTGTGATCCAAAACGGCTGTCTTGTCGGAGCGGTGACGCATGTTTTCGTCAACGATCCGACCTCCGGCTACGGTCTGAGTATTGAGAATATGCTGGAAGCGGCGAGTTAAAACAGTTGACAGGGGAAGAAATTCTCCTGTCATTTTTCTTTTTTATATGCTATGATATGAAAAAGCGTCTAAACTTACTCTAAACTAACGGTAGAGAGCACTAAACTACAGGTCGGTTGAGTCTTTTTGTGGTCAGCGATATAGTAAAGCCATAAAATCCAAGCAGTGAAAGGAAATATAAATTATGAAAAAGACACTTGGAACAATGATCGCAGAACTGAGAAAGCAGCACGGCATGACCCAGTTGGAACTGGCAGAGAAAATGGGTGTTACCGATAAAGCCGTATCCAAATGGGAACGCGACTTGTCTTGCCCGGATATTAACTCCATTCCGAATCTTGCAGAGATTTTAGGAGTATCCGTTGAAGAATTGATGCAGATAAAAAAAGAGGCAGATGCGCCTGTAGGCAAAGTATCTGAAATCATGGCTATCATACCGAAGGCACTTGCCATGGCAATGGGCATTGCCGTGACTGTTCTGGCAATACTCAATGAATTGGATGTGAAGTCCGGCATGGTCATGTTAGGTATCGGTCTTGCCTGCGTGGGTATTTCTTTAATAAGAGATAAAAAGTAATATACATAAACAGCCATGTATTCGAGTGCATGGCTGTTTTTATGCCTAAAAATTATTGTCCATAATGACAATTACTCGT
>CAZLSN010000080.1:0-6267 GCA_964562265.1 uncultured Oscillospiraceae bacterium | reverse complement strand
ATTTTCTGGCGGCACCGCTCAGTCACCGTGAGGTATTCTGCTCACCGCTCATCGGTCCAATCACACTCGGCAAGTACCTCGATACGGGGCTTATAAAGTGCGTGAATGTCGGCGGTGAAATGGCTCCGAAGGCGGATGTCAGACCGATCCGCTATGAGTGGGTCAAGGCGCTGTACGAGGAGGCAAAGGAGCGAGGCATCGAATTCTACTTCCATCAGTGCGGTTCCATGTTTTTGAAGGACGGCGTGAACATCGGCAAGTGGAATTTAAACGATCAGATAAGAAGAGCCGAGAAAATTCAGCATGAGCTTGAAAACGGCGGAGCGCAGGACGACATTTTTGATAAAAATGTATAAACTTTTTTCGCAAAGGTGTTGATTTTGTGCGTGCTATATGTTATATTTATGACACACATCCGCCGAGGACGGCGCCCCCCGCCGTCCGGCTCCGGAGCAGGTGCAGCATTCTGCTCCGGAGCTTTTAATATTTTCGGGCATTTCGATGCCCGATTTTTTGCTGCCCGATCGGGACGGGAAACTCGTCTCCTGCGATGTGGATTTTATTGCCGACATTCTCAGTCGTCGCAGCGCGGTTATTAAAATCGTCTGCCCCCTACGACGGAATGGCGGTTATTTTTTTCTGCCGACGGTCGATTTTTACATGGAAAAAAGCAGACAATGCTCGCATTTTGGGAACATTGTCTGCTTTAAAATGCTTATCTCAGGCGTTTGTCGCAGCGTTTTGCGAGGTAGGTGCCGAGTGACTGGAAGAGCTGAACCAACAAAATGAGGATGATGACCGCAACGAACATCACGAGGTACTTATAACGGTAATAGCCGTAGTCTATCGCGATCTTGCCGAGACCGCCGCCGCCGATGATGCCGCTCATTGCCGAGTAGCCGAGTATCGTAGTCAGTGCGATGGTCACATTCTGGATGAGCGAGGGAACGCTTTCGGGGATCATGACCTTGCATATTATCTGAAGCGGTGATGCACCCATGGACTGCGCCGCTTCGATGATGTTGCCGTCAAGCTCTCTGAGACTGCTTTCGACAAGCCTCGCCACAAAGGGGAAGGCTGCCGCAACAAGGGGAACTATCGTCGCCGTCGTACCGACCGCGGTGCCGATTATCGCACGGGACAGGGGCAGCACCATTATCATAAGTATGAGAAACGGTATCGAGCGCAGCAGATTTATCACAAGATTCAGCGCACTCATCAGCCACTTGGGCAGCGGCAAAACGCCGTCCTTTTCACCGGCGACCAAAAGAACGCCGAGCGGCAGACCGATCAGCAGGGCGATGGCGGTGCTGAGTACCGTTATGTAAAAGGTCTCCCACAGTGCCTGCGGCAGTGTGGGCAGTGCGTTCAAAAGATCCTGCACCGACTGCTCCGAAAACAGATCATTATACATTGCCGCTCACCTCCTCTGCCTGAACATTGCCTACGGTCGAAACGAATTCCATTGCACGGGTATACTGTCCTGCGGGAACGCCGATAAGCATACTGCCGTACACCTCCTCGGACAGCTTCTGCGTCGTTGCGGAAATGACATTGCAATAGATGCCCTCCTCGGCTGCAAGTCTTGCTATAAGGGGGATGCCGGTTGTGCGACTGTCACGGAATATGAGACGCACTCTGCGTTCCGCCAAGGGGTCGGACACCAGCTCATCGATACCGCCGGGGAACACCAATCTGCGTCCTGCTGCGGATCTCGGTGCCGCGAATACCGCTGCGACGAGTCCTTCCTCCGCGACCTTGCCCTCATCGAGTATCGCAACGTGATTGCATATCTCCTTTACGACGCTCATCTGATGGGTGATTATTACGACGGTTATACCGAGCTTTGCGTTGATATCACGGATAAGCTCGAGTATCTGTCTCGTGGTCTTGGGGTCGAGGGCACTCGTTGCCTCATCGCAAAGCAGGACATCGGGATCGGTGGCAAGGGCACGGGCAATTGCGATCCTCTGCTGCTGACCGCCGGAAAGCTGGGAGGGATAGGCGTTTGCCTTGTCGGGCAAGCCGACAAGCTCCAAAAGCTCCATTGCGCGCTTTTCCGCATCCTTCTTCGAAACGCCCGATATCTCCATCGGGAAGCATATGTTTCTAAGACAGCTGCGCTGCATAAGAAGATTGAAGTGCTGGAATATCATTGTTATCTTCCGACGGGCAAGTCTGAGCTTGGCAGGGCTCATATCGCAAAGCGACTGACCGTTTACGATGACCTCACCGCTGTCGGGTCTTTCGAGGAGGTTGATACAACGAACGAGGGTGCTTTTGCCGGCACCGCTCATGCCGATTATACCGTATATATCGCCGTCCTCGATAGTGAGGGAGACGTCCTTCAGGGCGTCGATCTCTCCTGCCTCGGATGGGAAGCTTTTACTAATGCTTTTAAGCTCTATCACTGACGTCTCCCCCTTGGATCACTCGCCGAAAATCGAGCCGAGGTCGTGCTGTCTGCCGCCGTAGAGACCCATGGGCTCAACATGGATGGCACTTACCGCTACGATATGGGTGCCCTGCTGTGCATTGAAATCGTCGAGGTAGGGGCCATGCTGGAAGTAGTTTGCCAGAACGGTGCCGTCCTCTACGACGGTGTTGGGAATGACGTAGTCGTTGTAGACCTGAATGTCAAGGGCGATGCCCTTCTTGGCAAGGATCTCCTTTGCGACCTCAAGGATCTCGGCGTGGGGAGTGGGGGATGCGGCAACGGAAATGGTAGTGCCCTTGAGTGCATCGTAGTCAACGCTGCTGTCATAGCCGTCGGTGAGATTCTCGACAACTGCGACAACGGAGCCGTCGTACTTTTCGGTGATGAAGTCCGCAACCTGCTTGCTTTCAAGTGCCGCGACAAGCGCCTTGACAGCGTCACTGTTTTCGTTGCCTTCCTTGACTGCGAGGATGTTGGTGTATGCGGAAGCAGATCCCTCCTGCAAAAGCGCATCCTTTACGGGATTGAAGCCTGCGTTAATTGCGTAGTTGCTGTTGATGACTGCGTAATCGACATCGGGAAGAAGGTTGGGGAGCTGGGCTGCTTCGGCTTCGACGATCTCGACATTGTAGGGATTGTCGACGATGTCGTTCTTGGTGGCGGTGATGCCTGCGCCCTCACGGAGCTTTATGATACCGGCTTCCTCAAGCAGAAGAAGGGCACGGGCTTCGTTGGTGGTGTCGTTGGGAACTGCTATCTTAATGGTGTCGCCGTTGCTGCCGCCGCAGGCGCAGAGTGCAAAGCAAAGGACGAGTGCAAGTGCAAGAGCTGCTATCTTGGTAAATACGGAATGTTTCATTTTTGTTTCTCCTTTTTAATTTTGAATTTGAGTTGTCGGTTTGTCGGAAAAATCAATAGCACAGTGTCCGAAGACACATTCGTTCTTTAAGCATCGGAGGAGTACCCTAACTCCGCCTCTGCAATGATATTATGCCCTTATTCTTTGTTATCGTCCCCCCAACACGCCGGTATTTCTGCGTCCTCTGCCTCGACTAAGGGCAAAATCTCTATTGCAGAGGTCGTAGATTTTTAAGCGAGGGAGAAGCGTTGCAGGCAAGGCTTTGCGATTGAGGAAGGCTGACGCCTTGTGATTGAGCAAAACGAAGCCTGCGGCGGTTGTACCCGCTTAAAAACGGGTTCGGATGCTCCCTCGATGCTTAAGCATAATCACTTGAACACTTCCTTTTGCATAATAAAAAACGACGGGAGGTCATAAGACCTTCCGTCGCTGTATACTCTGGATGTCGGCTTTAGGCAGCCGAGCGATTTACGGAAAGCAGATGACCCGAACGAGCGCAACAAAGCATGCACATGCGGCACATGCACATGTACATCATCATCATGTTTGCGCTGAGCTTCTTCATGCGGCTGCTTTCCTTTCCGAGAATTTTTGTTTACGCTGGCATGGTAGACCCAAATGAAAGCTTTGTCAAGCCCCATTTTTCATTTTTACGCTTTTGCCGAAAATTTATCTCCGATAACGCCTTCACTTGTGCGCTTTTACGACAGATTTGATTTGGAAATGCGGTTTCGGCATGATAGAATGGCGGCGAAAATTTATTCAAAGGAGAACGCAAATGGCAAACAAATACGAAGGAACCCAGACCGAAAAGAACCTCAGATTCGCATTTTCCGGTGAATCCGAGGCAAGGAACAAGTACACCTACTTTGCATCCAAGGCAAAGAAGGAGGGCTTTGAGCAGATAGCGGCGCTGTTTTTGAAGACCGCCGACAACGAAAAGGAACACGCAAAAATGTGGTTCAAGGAGCTGGGCGGCATCGGCAGCACCGCCGAAAATTTAGTGTCGGCAGCCGAGGGTGAAAACTACGAGTGGACGGATATGTACGCCGGCTTTGCCGAAACTGCGGAAAAGGAGGGCTTTTTTGAGCTTGCGCAAAAGTTCCGCATGGTCGCCGCAATCGAAAAGACACACGAGGAACGCTACCGAGCGCTTTTGCGCAATGTTGAGACGCAGGAGGTGTTCAAAAAGTGCGAGGTCAAGGTGTGGGAATGCCGCAACTGCGGTCACCTTGTGATCGGCACCGAGGCTCCCGAGATCTGCCCCGTCTGCGCTCATCCCAAAGCCTACTTCGAGCTTCACGCAGAGAATTACTGAAGCCGAAAAAGCCCTTCAAATTACTATTTCAAATTTACCGTTTATTCAATATTTTTTTCTCGACAGCAGGGGTGTGCTGTGGTACAATACACTTCGTGATTTTTTTGTTGCCGTTTATCGGCAAAGCATGAAGGAGACGAATCTAAAATGGAACGCACTATCGGTACAGTAGTAAGAGGCGTAAGGGCTCCCATCATCCGCAAGGGCGACGATCTTGCAAGCATCGTCTGCGACAGCATATGCAGATGCATAGAAAGCGAGGGCATCACCGTCGGTGAAAAGGATGTCGTCGGCATAACCGAGTCCATCCTTGCCAGAGCGCAGGGCAACTATGCAAGCGTTGACGACATTGCGGAGGATGTTCGCCGCAAATTCCCTTCGGGACACATCGGCGTCATATTCCCCATATTGAGCCGCAACCGCTTTGCGATATGTCTCAGAGGCATGGCAAAGGGAGCGAAGAAGATAACCCTCATGCTCAGCTATCCCTCCGATGAGGTCGGCAACCACCTTTTCGATGTCGATCTGCTCGACGAAAAGGGCGTCGATCCCTACACCGATGTTCTGAGCGAGGAACGGTACAGGGAGCTGTTCGGCTACAATGCCCACCCCTTCACCGGTGTCGATTATGTTGAATATTACAAGAAGCTCATAACCGATTGCGGCTGTGAGTGCGAGATCGTTTTCGCAAACAGGGCAACGACGATACTCGATTATACCAAGGATGTCCTCTGCTGCGACATTCATACAAGAGCAAGAACAAAGCGTCAGCTCAAAAAGGCAAACGCAGAGACGGTCTACGGCATGGACGACATCCTCACCGAGTCCGTAAACGGCAGCGGATACAACGATTATTGCGGTCTGCTGGGCTCCAATAAGGCAACCGAGGACACCGTTAAGCTCTTCCCCGTCGATTGCCAGAGTTTTGTTGAGCGTGTTCAGAAGCTGATCCTCGACCGCACGGGTAAAAAGATGGAGGTTCTGGTCTACGGTGACGGTGCCTTCAAGGATCCCGCGGGCAAGATCTGGGAGCTTGCCGACCCCGTTGTTTCCCCCGGCTACACCGAGGGGCTTCGCGGCACCCCCAATGAGCTGAAGCTCAAGTATCTTGCGGATAATGAGTTTGCCGGTCTCTCCGGTGACGAGCTGAAGGCGGCGATATCGGACAAGATCCGTGAGAAGGATGCAGACCTCAAGGGCGATATGTCCTCCGAGGGCACCACACCCAGACAGCTCACAGACCTCATCGGCTCCCTTTGCGACCTCACCTCCGGCTCCGGCGACAAGGGCACCCCGATAATCTACATTCAGGGCTACTTCGATAACTATACTAAGTAATGCGCTGACCAATATGGCTAGTCACAGCGGCACAAGGAAATTCCCTTGTGCCGCTGTTTTTACTGCAATAAAACAATCGTCGGCAAGCAAATCCGCAACAAAATAAAAAAAGTGCACTTCATACGAAGTGCACTTTGTGTTGGCATTGACCTATCTTCCCGGTCCGTCTCCAGACAAGTATTGTCGGCACTGGTGAGCTTAACTTCTGTGTTCGGAATGGGAACAGGTGGACCCTCACCGTTAAAAACACCAACTTATTAGGGCTTACACCCTGAAAACTGAACAGAAAGAGGTGGTGAACAAGGCAGCCTGCAT
>CAZLSN010000079.1:0-6268 GCA_964562265.1 uncultured Oscillospiraceae bacterium | reverse complement strand
CTGACCTTCTGGTCCGTAGCCAGACGCTCTATCCAGCTGAGCTAACGGCGCAAATTCATTGCGCCTAAGTATATTAGCACAGCGGATAGTAAAATGCAAGAACTTTTTATCAAAATTCAGCGCATTTTTTCGCCGCTTACTTCCCGAGGCTGCTTGAAACGGCATCTACCATGTCACTCATGGTTTTAAGCGTCTTGCTCATGGTGTTCTTTGCGCCCTTTTTGCCGGGCAGCATCATAGCTGCGGCACCGCTGCCGACGGCGATACCAAGTCCCATGCCCACGAGAAAATTCGATTTTGTCATTGTTTACACCTCCGTAATATATTATATCCACAATTGTTTTGCTACCCGTGCAAAGAATGTGCTATAATAGTCAGTAATGACTATCACATGAAATTTAAACCTCGAAAGGAATATTTTGAAATGAGTGTAAAGATCCTTGCCGTGGGTGATGTCTGCGGTCAGCCGGGGCTTGATTATCTCGATAAAAATCTGAAGCGCATAAAAAAGGAACTGGATATTTCCTTCTGCGTCGTAAACGGTGAGAATGCCAATGTCGTCGGAATAACACCGAGACAGGCGGATGCGATATTCCGTGCGGGTGCGGATGTCATAACCCTCGGAAACCACACATGGACCCGAACGGAGCTGCGCCCCTATCTTGACGAACGCCGCAGAATTTTAAGACCCGCAAACTGCGCTCCGCAGTGTCCGGGCAGGGGACTGGATGTTTTCAAGACCTCCTTCGGTGATGTCTGCGTTATGAGCCTTGTCGGGCATTTCACGCTCGACACCAACACCGACAATCCCTTTGTCATAGCCGACGGCTATATGGCGGAGATCCGTGAGAAGGTCATACTTGTCGATTTCCACGCCGAAGGGACGAGCGAAAAGCGGGCGATGGGCTTTATGCTCGACGGTAAGGCAAGTGCCGTCTGGGGTACCCACACCCATGTTCAGACCTCTGATGCCGAGGTGCTGCCGAACGGTACCGGATATATCACCGACCTCGGAATGACCGGCGCGATAAACTCTGTCATCGGCATAGAGCCGGAGCAGTCGATAGGCAAATTTATGGGCGATCCCCCGAGACGCTACGACTCACCCTCCGGTGCCGCAAAGCTTGAGGGCTGTGTTTTCGAGATAGACCCCGAAACGGGACGCTGCATATCTGCGGAGGCGATAAGACTGAAATGAAAAGTATAAAGCTGCTCCATGCCGCCGACCTTCACCTTGACTCGCCCTTTGAGGGTCTCGGTGCGGATAAGGCGGCGCAAAGAAGAAGAGAACAGAGAGAGCTGCTGCATTCGATAGCAGCTCTTGCGAAAAACGAGGAGGTGCAGCTTGTGCTGCTCTCCGGCGATCTTTTGGATTCCGAATCGCCGTATCTTGAGACGAGTGAGGAGCTTCTGCTCGCTCTCGGAAATATTTCGGTGCCGGTGTTCATAGCCCCCGGAAACCACGATCCGTACACGGCATCGTCGCCGTACGCAAAGCTTGCCTTCCCCGAGAATGTATGGATATTCAAAAGCGGCATGGAATGTGTTGATCTCCCCGATTTGGGCGTGAGAGTTTTCGGTGCGGGCTTTCGGGACAGATACAGCGCATCACTGCTTGATGGCTTTTCCTGCGAAAAACGCCCCGACAGGCTGGATCTCATGTGCATCCACGGCGATCTTGCCCCCGCATCGAGCTATGATCCCGTAAGCGAAGCGATGATAGCGCAAAGCGGAATGGACTATATCGCCCTCGGTCACATCCACAAGGAGAGCGGACTGAGAAAAAGCGGCGGCACCTATTACGCATGGCCCGGCTGCACCGAGGGCAGAGGCTTTGACGAGATCGGTGAAAAGCATGTGTACATCGTGGAACTCGGTGAGGGCGACTGCCGCATAAAGCCCGTTTGCCTCGCAAAACGAAAGTACGAGATACTGAGCGTCAACGCACCCGACGGCGATCTGCTTTCGGCGGTGATCGATGCGCTGCCGCAGAACACCGCAGCCGATATTTACAGGATAATACTCGAAGGCGAGACCGAAACGGCACCGGATACCGAGGCACTGTATTCCGCACTGACCGACAGATTCTTTGCCTTGCAGATAAAAGACCGCACAAGCATGAAGCGGGACATTTGGGAGAGTGCGGGGGAGGACAGCCTCAGAGGGCAGTTTCTTCTCAGACTCAGGGCAATGCTCGATTCCGCCTCGACAGACGAGGAGAGGGCTACCGTGACGCAGGCTGCCCGCTGGGGCTTGGCGGCACTCGATAAGCGTGAGGAGGTGGTGTGCCATGATAATAAATAAAATGACCGCCTCATTCGGAAAGCTTTGCGGTGACAGCATTGAGCTTAAAGACGGACTCAATGTCATCACCATGCCCAACGAAAGCGGAAAAAGCACATGGTGCGCCTTCATCCGTGCAATGCTCTACGGCATCGACAGCTCCGAACGCCAAAAAAGCGGACACCTTCCCGATAAGCTGCGCTATCAGCCGTGGTCGGGAGCGGTGATGCAGGGAACGATGGAGCTTTCCGCAAACGGAAGGGACATCGAGATAAGCCGAACGACGAGATTGAAAAGCGCACCGATGCGTGAGTTTTCGGCGGTGTATTCGGGAACGAACATTCCGGTCGAGGGCTTAAACGGCGGTGATGCGGGAGAAATTCTCACGGGAGTGAGTCGTGATGTGTTTTGCCGCAGTTCGTTCACCGCACAGGGGAGCATCTCCGTCGGCGCAAGTCCGGAGCTTGAAAAGCGCATTGCGTCCATCGTCTCGACCGGCGAGGAGGGCTGCTCCTACACCGAGGCCGACGAAAGGCTCAGGGCATGGCAGCGCAAAAGGAAATACAACAGACGGGGCAGACTTCCGGAGCTTGAGGAGGAGATAGCCGCCGAGGAGCGCAAGCTTTCGGAGCTGGGGTATTCCTCGGAGCAGAGAGCGCAGCTTCAAAGCCGATGTGATGAGCTTGACCGCCGCTGTGATGAGCTGGAGGAGCGCATGCTCGACTGCCGCAAATCGGCACGAAAGGATGCACTGAATACGCTGCACGATATACGCAGTGAATGCGATGCGGCAAGAGCCGAAAACGACAGGGCAAAGCGCAGCAGCGAAGGCTGCCGTGCAAGGCTCGAAGAAAGCCCCGTTTTCGATAGGGACGGAAAAATATCGAAAGAGCGGTTTTCGGAGGATAAGGAAAGCATCGAGTCCTGCCTTGAGGCTTCCCGACGCAAGGTGAGCATGCTCCCCGCGATACTGCTTTTCGTTGTGGCGATAGCCTGCGCCGTGATCGGTGCAGTAAGTCTGACATATGCCTTCATCGGCACAGTTGCCGCTGCCGCGGTTGCAGTGCTGCTGCTTGTTTCCGAAAATAAGAAAAAGAGGGAGGCCGAGGCGGCGAAAAGGAAAGCCGAGAGCCTTATGCTGCGCTACGGCGCTTCAAGCCCCGAGGAAGCGGAGAGCAATTTCGAGGAGTATTTAAAATTGTACGAGCTTCGCGAGAGCGCAGACAGGGCGTTGGCGGAAAGCGAGAAAAAGCTGGCCGCCGCAGTGAGCCGCCGTGAGCGCATCGAAAGCGAAACGCTGCGCAATCTCGACTTTAACGACGGAGGCAGCGAAGCCGCCGAGATCGGACGCCGTCTTGCAATGCTGCGTTCGGAGCGGGAGCAATTATCCGCAAAGCTCAGTGAGCTTAAGGGCAGAGCGGATGCAACGGGCGATCCTTTGGTCATCGGCTCAAAGCTCAGTGAAATGCGGGACAGCTACCGTGAGATAAGCGGCGAATACGCGGCTATCGCCCTGGCGATCGACACTCTCAGAGCCGCCGATGCCGAGATCCAGAGCCGTTTCTCGCCGGAACTCGGCAAAAAAGCTGCCGAGTATTTCTCGTTTATGACAGGCGGCAAATACGATTCGCTGACGATAAACCGTGACATGGCGGTAAAGGTTCGTGAATCGGGCGGAGCGGTTGCTGTCGATACCGCATATTTGAGTGCGGGAGCGCAGGATCTGATGTACCTTGCGGTACGGCTTGCGGTTTGTGAGCTTGCACTGCCGGAGGGTACGGTATGCCCGCTGATCCTCGACGATACGCTGTCAAATCTTGACGATGAGCGCACGGCTTTGGCGATGAAGCTTCTGGGTGAGATAGCGAAAAAACGACAGGTGATACTCTTCACCTGCCGCAAAGCGATATAAATATTGAAAAAGCAGACAATGCCTCCGAAGAAAAGGAGCATTGTCTGCTTTTTTGCGCCGCAGTGCGGTGCGGCGATTTTATTCCACCGACACGATCTCGCGCATGGTTTCTGGTGGGATCTTTATGATCTTGCGGTCGTAGCTTATAAGGCCGTTCAACTCGTCCTCGACATCGCTGAGCTGGGTATACACCGCAGCGGCAAGACCCATCTTGTGCGATGTCCGGATCTGCGTATCGTAGAGCTTTCGCAGTGCCTCGGTGAGTGCTGCAATGGATTTGAACTTTCTGTAGCCGAACTCGCTTTCGGAGCAGCTGTGACCCTCACAGTAGTAATTGTAGCCGCCGAATTCGCTGAGCAGCACTGCCCGACCGAGCTTGTCGTTGTGATGCACATATTTTTTGAAATAGACATGGAGACTCTTTGTCTGTCCGATCTTCTGATCGTGCCAGCCGGAGGCGTGATCGACGGTGCGGGTCGGGTCAAAATCGGAAATGTGCTTTGCGATACGGGCGGCGTCGAACTGCCCCCAGCCCTCGTTGAACGGTACCCACATTGCGATGCAGGGGCAATTGTAAAGCTGGTTGAGCATCTCGTCCAGCTCGACCTCGTACTGCCTCCGTCCCTGCTCACTTTGGCGGGCGAAGAGCTTATATTTGTCGTCACTTAAATGTACGCCCGTTACAAGCGGGGTCGTTATGATGACGGGGTTATACTCACCGCCGCCGTTTATCATGTCCTGCCAGACAAGCATACCGAGGCGGTCGCAATGATAATACCAGCGCATGGGCTCGATCTTTATGTGCTTTCGCAGCATGTTGAAGCCCATGTCCTTGGCGGTCTGAATGTCGAAGATAAGTGCCTCGTCGGAGGGGGCGGTGTACATTCCGTCCGACCAATAGCCCTGATCGAGAAGACCGTTGTGGAAATAGCGTTTGTTGTTGAGAAACAGCCGCTTTATGCCGTTGCCGTCCTTTTGGATCGAGAACTTGCGCATTGCAAAATAGCTGTCCACCTTGTCCTCACCGCAGACGACCGAGAAATCGTAAAGCTTCGGATGCTCCGGAGTCCACGGCTCGACATCGGGTACCGGTATGCGGCAGGGGAGGGGGTAGCATACGCCGCCGAATACAGCATGGCTTTCGGCGCAGCCGACGGTCTCGGCGGAGATCTCAACACAGGAGGCGTCGAGGTCGGGCGTAATGCGCAGACTTTTAATATATGTATCGGGAACGGTCTCAAGCCACACGGTCTGCCATATGCCGCTTTGCGGGGTGTACCATATGCCGCCGCGCTTTCTGCGCTGCTTGCCCCTTGAGTGCCAGCTCTCATCGGAGACATCCCGAACACATACGCAAAGCTCGTTGCGGCTTAAAAGAAAATCGGTAATATCGCATTCAAACGCCGTGTATCCGCCGACATGGGAGCATATCTCGATGCCGTTTACAAACACCGTCGCCGTCTGATCGACCGCACCGAAGTGCAGCAAAACTCTGCCGCCGCGGTGATCGATGTCAAGCTCACGGCGGTACCACAGATACTCGTTTGAGCCAAGGCTCCTGCCTACACCGGACAGCTCACACTCCGGCGAAAAGGGGACAAGTATCTCGCCGTCCCATTCGGTGGGGACCTCGTCGCTTTCGGTGATGGCGTAGTCCCAAAGACCGTTCAGATTCACATAGCCGTCACGCACCATCTGCGGACGGGGGTATTCGGTGAGAACATTTTCCCTGTCGAGCGTTTCACCCCATTTGGTAAGCATGGCGATACCTCCTGATTTGAATAATAATTACCGTATATTTTAATATGTATATAATACAACGGTTTTTCGGATTTGTACAGGGGTGTCGAAACTGCACTTAAAAATGCCTGAAATGGGTAATTTCAGTGCAATTGTCAACTATTTATCATTCCATTGTGGCAAAATAAACGAAAAATTGACGAAAAATCGGTGCAATGCTTGTAGACATGACAGGCGGTTTATGCTATATTTAAGTTTGTCATAAAATAGAGAGGTGATGTAAATGCCCTTTAAATTCCGTGGTGGCGTTCATCCCGACTATATGAAGGCTCC
>CAZLSN010000078.1:0-6579 GCA_964562265.1 uncultured Oscillospiraceae bacterium | reverse complement strand
GACGGATCTCACCTGCGGTACGGTTGCGGTTATCGGTCATCGTCTCGACTATGATGGCGACGCCCTGAGGGCCGTAGCCTTCATAGACAATCTTCTCATAGTTATCGGTATTACCGGCACCGAGTGCCTTGTCGATGGTGCGCTTAATGTTGTCGTTCGGCATATTGGCGGCTTTCGCCTTTGTGATAACGGCGGCAAGACGGGAGTTATTATTGGGGTCTCCGCTTCCGCCCTCTTTGACCGCAACGATCATTTCTCTTGCGATCTTGGTGAAGGTCTGAGCGCGCTTTGCGTCTGCTGCGCCCTTAGTCTTCTGTATGTTATGCCATTTGGAATGTCCCGACATATGTAACAGCTCCTTAAACACAAATTAACGGCAATTATTTTATCATATAAGCCGAATTATTACAAGAATTATTTGATTTTACGGCACTCAAGATAGTATCTTTTCTCGTTTGCCTCGCCAATCGAGAAGCTTTTCCTCGGAAAAGACCCGCTGCTTTGCACGCTTTCAAACAGACCTGACTTCTCGATCTCCGGCATAAGCAAGGAAGCGCAGCCGTCTTTCGACGCCATTTCGATACATTCTTCGTCACCGTGGATATAGTCGATCTCGCCGCCGTGCATTCTCACATATTCCTTGCAGAAGCTCTCACATTCGGCGATTATCTCCCCTGCGGTCATATTTTCAAAGTAAAGCTTGTGCTTTCCCTCGGATGATATTGCAAGAACCTCGGTTCCGCAGGTGTCGGAAAAGCGCTTTTTTGCTTCATCGAAAAACAGCGCAGTGTCGGTTTTTGCGATGAGTCTGTGAATCGGTCGAAATTCGATCGCTTGATCGTGGATATTCTCAAGCTCCGCAAGTGCATATCTGGCAGGGTGCCGCTCTCTCTCGGAGGGCGAAATCAAGGTCTTTATCGAATCCCAATACTTTTTTGCCGCCGCCACGCTGTGATTACCGTCACCTATCGCCATGGGCATTCCTTTGCAGCACAGGTCGGAGATTGCCATGCTTACAGCTTCGGTATCGGTGACAAGTTTCCCGACAATGTGACCACCGTTTTTCATAAGCTCAAAGTCATACAGGGTCTCTGTGGCTTTGACCGAACGCATGACACTGTCGGTGGGATCATCGGCAAAGACTATGATATGCGGCATTTCGAGACATGCCCTCTCCCTTATGCGGATCCTCGGAGGCAGACGATCCGCAACGGTGTCCTCGGTCGCACGGATAGGAGTTTCGGCATCATTGTGCCAGTCATATGCTTCAAGATCTACGGCACCTACAAGTCCCCTGCGAACACTGCCATTCGGGAGACTGCGCTCGATATATATAAACGCATTTTTATATTCTTTGAAAATGCCCTCGGCAAGATATTTTTGCATCTCGGAGTATATCTTCTCACTCTCCGTCTCGGCATCTCTCGTTCCGAGTTCGGCTTCCGGTAGGATCATATTCAGCGTTGAGGGCTTATCTCCGACCGTCTCACGAACGCTCAGCCAATACTCCGGCTGTGAGGTGAATTGGTCGCAGGCTATAACGCTCCAACTGCTCATATCCCCCACTTTGGGGAGCAAAATATCGCAGGGTTTAAAGATATTACTCATCAATCTTCCCACTTTGCCGCTCTTTCAACGGCTTTCAGCCATTTTGCGTAAAGCTTTGCGGCATCCTCTCTTTCCATCTCGGGGATAAAAACTCTGTCCGATCTGCGAAGGCTCGTTATCTCGGACATTTCGGACCAAAGTCCTACCGCAAGACCTGCAAGGAAGGCTGCGCCGAAGGCGGTCGTTTCGACCATCTTGGGGCGGTCAATGGGCTTGCCGAGTATATCCGACTGGAATTGCAGCATAAAGTTATTGACCGAAGCACCGCCGTCAACTCTCAGTGCCGACAGCTCCTCACCGCAGTCCTTTTCCATTGCGTCGAGAAGGTCTTTGACCTGATATGTAATACCTTCGAGGGCTGCTCTTGCTATATGCGCTCTCGTCGATCCTCTTGTTAGTCCGACTATCGCACCCCTTGCGTACATGTCCCACCTCGGCGCACCGAGACCCGTGAATGCTGAGACAAGGTAAACACCGCCATTATCGGGTACGCTCTGTGCCAATGCTTCACATTCCGAGGATGTTCCGAGGAGTCCCACCTCGTCACGGAGCCATTGAATGGAACTTCCGGCATTAAATACGCTGCCCTCAAGGGCGTAGGTTGTTTTGCCGTCGACAGACCATGCAACGCTGGTTACAAGACCATACTCACTTCTGACAGAGTGTTCGCCGGTGTTCATAAGTGTGAAGCAGCCTGTGCCGTAGGTGTTCTTCGCCTGACCGGGGATTATGCAGCCCTGACCGAGAAGTGCCGCTGCCTGATCGCCTGCGCTGCCGCATACCGGAGTGCCGGAGAGCATTTCAAGTCCTCTTATGCCCTTTGCAACAGTGCCGTACACCATCGATGACGGTACCGGAGTGGGCAGCATGGACATGGGGATGCCGAGCTTATCGCAAAGTTTTTCGTCCCATTTCAGCTCATCAATGTTGAAAATCATGGTTCTGGAGCAGTTTGAATAGTCCGAAACATGGGCTTTTCCGCCGGTGAGGTTCCAGATTAGCCACGAGTCGATGTTGCCGAAAAGCAGCTCCCCTCTCTCAGCTCTTTCTCTTGCGCCTTCAACATTGTCAAGTATCCATTTTATCTTGGTGCCGGAGAAATATGCATCGATCAAAAGTCCGGTCTTTTCCCTTATATAATCACCCAGACCCTCGGCGGAAAGCTCATCGCATATCGACGCTGTACGCCTGCACTGCCAAACGATGGCGTTATACACGGGCTTACCGGTATTTTTATCCCAAACCACCGTTGTCTCACGCTGATTTGTGATACCTATGCCGGCTATATCCGTAGGGGACAGACCGCTCTTTTCAAACGCCTCCGCCATTGCACGGAACTGGGTCTCGAGAATAACCATCGGGTCATGCTCCACCCAGCCGGGCTTGGGATAAATCTGTGGAAACGGATACTGTGCTATTGTTACGGGTGTTCCCTTGTTGTCAAAAATTATAGCTCTTGAGCTTGTCGTACCCTGGTCGAGGGCGATAATATAGCCGTTCATTTCTCAATCCTCCCAATTTTTTGTTGACTAATGTTGAATCCGGCGATAAAATTCAATTATATTAAATATATAATATCACATAAGGAGGACAATTACCATGCCAAGTTTCAAAGATTTCTATTTTCAGTCAAGCACAGGGCATAACAAGCTCAGAGCGCACATGTGTACCCCCGATGTTGAGCCCAAAGCCGTCATTCAGATAGTCCACGGCATTGCGGAGCATATGGATCGCTATGACGATTTTATGCTTTTCCTCGCAAATAACGGCTTTGTTGCTGTCGGTGAGGATCATCTCGGTCATGGCAAGAGCATAGAGCGTGAAGAGGACAAGGGCTTCTTTGCCGAGAATAACGGTTGGACCTATGCCGTACAGGATGTTGAGATCCTGCGTCTTGCAATGAAGAAGAATTATCCCGAACTGCCTATCGTCGTTTTCGGTCACAGCATGGGAAGCTTCCTCACCAGAACGCATCTCATAAAGTTCCCCAACGGCTTTGATGCGGCTATAATCAGCGGTACCGGTAATCAGGGCAAGCCCCTTGTTCTCGGCGGTCTCGCTGTCGGCAATGTGATTTCCAAGGTCAAAGGCCCTCACTACTACAGCGAATTCATAAACAATATGGCCTTCGGCAGCTACAATAAGGTCTATGGCGTTGCCAAGACTACCCACGACTGGCTCACAAGAGATGAAGCCGTTGTTCAGAAGTATCTTGCCGATCCTCTTTGCGGCTTCATCCCCTCTTGCAGCCTCTTCCGTGATATGATGACCGGTATCAACATCATAACCAATGTCAAAAACCTCGGTTCAATGAATAAGGACACCCCGATATACTTCATGTCCGGCGCCATGGATCCCGTAGGCGAGTGCGGTAAGGGCGTTAAGATCGCATACGAAAACTTCTGCAAGGCGGGAATGAAGGATGTCACCCTCAAGCTTTACGAGGGCGGTCGCCACGAAATGCTCAATGAAATAAACAAAGATGAGGTCTACGGCAATATTCTTGCCTGGATCAGCGCAAAGATTTAATACAGGCAGAACGCAGCCCGAACTTAAAAAGTTCGGGCTGTTTTTATTCCAAATCGCTTATTTCAGCATATTATTTACATATGCTTTGATCTCGTCAAGGCTGCCTGCCTCCTTTGCCCCGGGATAAGCACTCCGCAAAATTTGAGTCCCTCTTCTGTCTACAGGAATGCCCAGCGCATACCGTCTGCAAGACCGCAAGGTGAAGATCCCGATTCATAAGGACAGCTCCGTTCATTTCAATACATGAATTCCCATCCATTTCGTTATTATTGTTTATCTGAAGTAAAATACAATTATGTGCATCTGAGACAGAAACGCTCTTTCGATCGCCTTCTGTTGGCAGTATAAACTCATAATCATCCGGGAATGTCTGAATTCTTGCACATTCCCTAATTGTGAGGCGTCGTTCCTTCAATCCAGACTTTAACTCATCTGTATGTGTTCCTCCGTGTTCTTCGCTCAAGCGTCTATACTCAATATTACCATGATGCTCAGAACGAATTGTTGGGCCGATACTATTGAGATTGATCTCGCTCTGTCCTTGACAATGTTTACCCTATATTTTGCCTTTGAATTCTTCTTTTGAGAAGCATCTTTTGCGTCTTCGGGTTCTGGCAAGTCGCAAAGGCAATCAAAAGTGCTAACATATTTAAGCAGACCATCACCCATTCCGTGTGTTACGCAAGGATAAGGACCGTACTCCGAAGGTATCTTAGAGCTTGACAATGCTTTTAACGCCTGCTGTGTTAATGCACTCTTTACACTATCGCATGACAGGATCATGCAAAAACGGATACTCGGCTCTCACCGAGTACCCGTTATATTGCTTTTTCAGTTTTTCATCTGTCTGCGGCGGAGGAAGTTCATCATGCCGTCCTGCATATAGTCAAGGCGGGACAGCATCTTTCCGGCACCGTGGGCGGCACAGGAGCTGGGATCATCGACCATGATCGTGGGAATTCCGGTGCTTTCTTCAATGAGAAGATCCATGCCGTAGAGCATGGCACCGGAACCCGAAAGGATGATGCCGTTGTCGCCGAGGTCGCCGACAAGCTCGGGAGGTGTCCGTTCCAAAACGGAATGTATGTTCTCGAGTATAAGTCTTGCGGGCTCCATAAGGACATCAACAAGCTCATCGGCTGTGACCGTAACGGTTTTGGGCAGACCGTTCATAAGCGATCTTCCCTTTACCTCTTCCTCACCGCCGTCGGCTCTGCGCAATACGCCGCCGATGCTTATCTTCAGCTCTTCGGCGGTCTTTGCGCCGATAAGCATATTGTGCTTTCTTCTGATATAACGGATTATCGCCTCGTCAAAGCTCTCACCCGCTGTGGTAAATGACTCACACTCGGCAACACCGCCCATAGATACGACAGCGACCTCAGAGGTACCGCCGCCGATGTCAACGACCATATGGCCGTCGGGCTTTGAAATATCAACTCCCGCACCGATCGCCGTGGCAACTGCGGTCTCAAGGAGATACGCCTTTCTCGCTCCCGCTTCGATCGCCGCATCTATGAGGGCTCTTTCCTCAACACCGGTTATGCTGCTGGGTACGCAGAGCAGTATCCTCGGCTTAAAGAGGCTGAAGCTCGTGATCTTCGATACCATTTCCCTGAGCATCATCGCCGCCATATCATAGTCCGATATGACACCGAGCTTAATGGGATGTATCGCAACGACATTTGCGGGGGTACGCCCCAGCGTTTTCTTTGCATCCTCTCCCATTTTGAGCATGTTGCCCGTAAACTTGTCCACCGCTACAACGGTAGGCTCACGCAGAACAAGACCCTTGCCCGCTACATAGACGAGGGTATTGGATGTTCCCATATCAACAGCTATGTCTTTTTCAAATATAACCATTACGCTCTCCGTTCCGCCGAAGCTGATCTCCGGCCTTTATGATTCTATCCCTTTTACGGCGTTTTCAGTCCTTATGTCTTGCCAAAGTAACGCAGTAGACCTTATTTGCTCCCGCTTTGCGGAGCATTCTGGCACATTCGGAAACAGTCGATCCTGTGGTCACGACATCGTCAACCAGCAAAATATTCTTACCCCTAAGCTCCGCCTTTTCACTGACCTTATAAACGCCGACGACATTTTTCGATCTCTGCGCTGCGCTTTTTGTCTTGGATTGGGCGGGATTGTTCCGTGTCTTCACAAGGCACTGCTCACACGGCAGTGTCAGTATCTTTGCGATACCCTCCGCCAAAAGCCTTGCCTGATCGTAGCCTCGCTTGTGCTTTCTCATGCGGCTCAACGGTACCCATGATACCACACTGACATCCCCGCAATCAAGATTATTATCGGCACATTCTGCCATGATTTGCGAAAATCTGTCCGCATAGCAATCTCTGCCATTGAATTTGTAGCGAAGTATTGCCTCTCTGACCGTGCCTTCATAGTAAAGCGGTGTTACGCATTTTGCGATAAACGGAAACT
>CAZLSN010000077.1:0-6684 GCA_964562265.1 uncultured Oscillospiraceae bacterium | reverse complement strand
ACCTACATTGAGGGTCTCATCGGTGCCATTCAGGGCTACAAGGCTTAATTTTATTTTAGAGAAGAAACGCTCCATGATATGAGGTCATGGAGCTTTTCTTTTTCTACAGGGCAGCCGCTTTTGCAATCTTTACACCTTTGGCAATTGACTTTTCTGCGATTGATTTTATAATGCATATACCTCAAAACAACGGAGGATAGCGGAATGAACGAGATATATGTTGTCGGACACAAAAATCCCGATACCGATTCCGTGGTATCGGCGATGAGCTATGCCGCCCTGCGCAACGCACTCGGTGACAGGGAATATCTCGCCGCTCACCTCGACCATATAAGCGACGAAACTCAGCGGATGCTCTCCCGCTTCGGCTTTAAGGCTCCGATGTCGATAAGCAATGTCAGAACGCAGGTCAGAGACCTCGATTTCGACACCCCGCCCGCACTTGATTCCACCGTGACGATGGACAGAGCGTGGCATCTCATGAAGGAACAGAAACTCTCGGTGATCCCTGTCCTCGGTGATGACGGGGGCTTATACGGCATACTCTCCGCAGGCGACATTGCGGCGTACAGCATGCTGACCGATGTGCTGCTTGAGGGCACAAGACTCATTTACCTCGGCAGCGACGATACGATACGCCGTGCGTTTTCCTGCCCGGTGTCATGAGCCGCAAAAAGCAGATAATCCCCATGCTCACCGCCCTCTGGGGCTGATGCCGAAGCCCCACAAGAAAGCACCGGATCAATAAGAACGCTTTGGAAATATCAAAAAAACAGACAATGCTCTATTCCATGGAACATTGTCTGTTTTTAATTCTAAAAACGCTTATCGCCCAACTGCGTTCTTGCGGTCTTTGGCTTTACAAAGATGCTATTGACAGGGGGGAAAGATGTGTGGTATTATCAAAACCCTTGTTGCAAAACAAGTGATTTAGCCTATCACTTGTACTCAACGGAGCCGAGGACCGCTGCGACCTCGGGATGGTTGTGAAGCTCGGTGAGCGGGGTCTTGCAGTCGTTGTGCTTCATAACGGTGACGAGGATGTAGCTGTACTTGTCGTCGGGGATGGGGAGGCAGACACACATTGCGTCGCCGTCGAGATAACGGATGCAGTCCTTGCCGCCGAAGGAAACGGTGGCAAAGCCCTTGAACTTGTTCTTTGCGGTCTCGCTCATTTCGGCGAAGCCCTCACCGTTGTAGAAGCCTGCGTACTCAAGCTGCATATCGACCTCGGAGCAGTAGATGACCGCAACATGGGAGTCACTCGAATATGCAAGGTATTCCTCGCTGATGACATCGTAGCTGTGCTTATCGCCGTCAATGGTGAAATTGACCTCGACGGTAGAGGCATCGTTAAAGCCGGAAACGAAGCTGTAAACTCCGGTTTTGGGGTTTTTATACTCTGCCTTTTTTACTGCGGGAGCTTTGTCGCCCTGAGACTTATCGCCGCCCTTTTTGCCGAGGATGACTGCCGCCGCTGCCGCTGCTGCCGCAGCAAGACCTACGGGGACCGCTATTTGCCATGCTTTCATGTTAAAACCTCCGTAACTTTTTTGTGTATCTATGATTGTTAATCATACCACAACCGAGGCATTTTGTAAATGCCGTATTGCGCAGATTGAGAACAAAGTGTATACTCATAGCATCAACGCTTTGGAGTGCTTTTGATGGATAATGTAAAGAAAAACAGCTTTAAGTACGCTTTCAAACGAAGTCTGCCGATAATGATCGGCTTTTTCCCCGTGGGCATAGCGTATGGTATACTCATGTCAAACATGGGATACAATTTTCTGTGGTCTGCCGGATGCAGTGCGATAGTGTTCGCAGGCTCACTGCAAATGCTCATGGTGTCCTTCTTCGCCGGTGGACTGCCGATAATCACCGTAGCGGTGACAACACTTTTGTTAAACAGCCGCCATGTATTTTACGGGCTGAGCTTTATCGAAAAGTTCCGTGATTACGGTGGGTGGAAGTACTTTCTCATATTCAGCCTTGCGGATGAGAACTACTCACTGCTTTGCGCACCGAACGATATGGAGGGTACCGACGAAAAAACCGTGAACATTTATTCGTCCCTGCTCGTCTATGGGTATTGGATATTCTTCTCCGCCCTCGGCGGACTCTGCGGTGAGCTTCTGACCTTCGACACGACCGGCATAGATTTTGCGCTGACGGCACTGTTCACCGTCATACTCGTCGATCAGCTCAGGGGAGCGAAAAGTGCCTTGCCCGCGGTTTTGGGTGCGGCATCCTCGGTCGCCTGCATACTCATCTTCGGTGCGGATGACTTTCTGCTGCCCTCGCTTTGCGTTACGGTCGCGGGACTGCTGTTGCTTCGCCCCAAGTTTTCCGGGGAGGTGGAAAAATGAGCATTTCCGTCGGTGAGTCCCTGCTTATAATCGCAGTTTGCTCCGTGTGTACATTTGCGGAAAGACTGCTGCCCTTTGTGATCTTCGGCAAAAGGAAAGTGCCGTCTGCCGTGAGATACCTCGGCAGAATGCTGCCCCTTGCCGTTATGGCGACCCTCGTTGTCTATTGCCTGAGACATATAAGCTTCTCGGATGCGGGGCTGTTTTTGCCGCAGCTCATTTGCGTTGCGGTGACGGCGCTGCTGCATCTGTGGAGGAAAAACACTATGCTCAGCGTTGTGTGCGGCACCGCACTGTACATGGTGCTGGTGCAGCTCGTGTTTTAAAAAATTGCTGACAAGTCAAGATATGTATGGTATAATAAAATTTACTACTTTGTGAAATTGAGAATCGCTTATGAATAAAAGCAAAAAATCTTTCATGTGGCTTTTCGTGCTTCTGGCACTGACCGCATTGACGGTATTGATAATAACCTCCGTGAGCGACGGCTTTACGATAGAGGGCTTTATGCACTGTCTGGAGGGCATATCGCCCGTGTGGTTTGCACTTGCGGCACTCTGCTCCTTCGGCTTTATCTATTTCGAGGGAGCTGCGTTGCGCTGCATCTGCCATCGTCTGGGGCATGATTTCAACCGCCGCAGAGCAACGGTTTACGCCGCAACGGATATATATTTTTCCGACATCACCCCCACTGCGGCAGGCGGTCAGCCCGCTGCAATGTATGTCATGGTAAAAGACGGAGTGTCGGGTGCAATGTCTGCGATCGCCCTGCTTTTGAATCTTGCAATGTATACTCTGGCGATACTCATACTCAGCACCGTTGCTTTTATCTTAAACTTCGACATGTTTTTGGGCTTTGACTTTGCGGCGAAGCTCTTCATCATCGTCGGTGCCATTGTGCAGCTCATCTTCATATTCACCTTTTTCATGTGCATATTCAACTTAAAGCTCGTGCGCAAGGTCGCATCCTTTATCCTGCGAATCCTGTGCAAGCTGCATATCTTCAAGGACTATGAGGCGAGACTGCAAAAGCTTGAGGTCTCACTTGAGCAGTATGCACAGTGCGGTGAGCTTATCCGCCGTGACTACGGCTTTATGTTCAGAGTACTGCTCATAAATCTGCTCCAGCGCATGAGCCTCATTGCCGTTGCGATGTGCATATTCATCGGCGTCGGCGGTGAGCCTTCGATGGTCGACCACGCCTTCTCCGCTCAGACCTTTGCGGTGCTGGGTTCAAATTCCGTACCGCTTCCCGGTGCGGTGGGTGTTGTGGATTATATATTCATACACGGCTTCAGAGGTCTTGTCCCCGATCCCGTCAGCGTCGAGCTTATTAGCAGGGGACTGTCGTTTTACGCAAGCTTCCTCTTCTGCGGCGTAGTTCTGCTGTGGGAGCTAGTGTCTAAGAGATTTCGTAAGAAAGGGGTGTAATTATGCCCGAAAGCAAAATGATGGATAAGTCGATGAGCTTTTTCTATACCAAAAAGCTCGGTAAGCTGCCCCGACGCGGCATCACAAACCCCATCGTTTCGGCGGTCGCCGGCATGTACATGGATATGCCCATATCGAAGCTGCATATCCGCCGCTTCGTGAAAAAGAATGAGCTCGATCTTTCGGAGTACCGCCCCGCAAGATATTACTGCTTCAACGACTTCTTCACAAGGCAGATAGACCCCGCCGCAAGACCCGTCAACATGGATCCGAATAAGCTCATATCCCCCTGCGACGGCCACCTTTCGGCGTACAAGATAACCGCAAATTCGGTGTTCAGCATAAAGGACAGCCTTTATCGCATCGAGGATCTGGTGGACAGCCGCTTCATAGCGGAAGACTATTTGAACGGCTACTGCCTCGTTTTCCGTCTCGGTGTCGATAACTATCACCGCTACTGCTACATAGACAACGGCACAAAGAGCGTCAATTTCCACATCAAAGGCCGCTATAATCCGGTTCAGCCCATAGTTGTGAATAACCATCCCGTATTCACTCAGAACACAAGGGAGTACACGATAATGCAGACCGAAAACTTCGGCACCGTGGTGCAGATCGAGGTCGGCGCATGTCTCGTCGGAAAGATAGTTAACCATGTCGAAGCGGGCAGGATCTACAGGGGCATCGAAAAGGGCATGTTCCAATTCGGCGGCTCAACGATAGTGCTGCTGCTGAAAAAGGGCAGCGTCGTGCTGCCGGAGAGATATTTCGAGGACACCGCAAACAGCATCGAGACCGATGTGAAGTACGGTCAGGCGATAGGCGACAAGGCGAAAAATGAAGCGTGAATTCACGGATAAGCAGAAGAAAATACTGAGCATCGCAGGTGTTGCGGTGTTTTTGCTCGTCAGCGTCCTGTTTATAATCTTTGCCGGAAAGCCCATAGTTCGCTTTGCCTCTGAGCCGGAGCGATTCCGTGAATGGGTGAGCGACTACGGTGTTTTGGGTATGCTTGCATATGTCGGCATGGTGTTTTTGCAGACCTTCTTTGCGGTCATCCCCGGTGAGCCGTTTGAGCTTGTTGCGGGCTATGCCTTCGGGGCCATACCCGGGATGCTGCTGTGCATAGCCGGTGAGGTGCTGGGCAGCATTGCGGTATTTGCCTTCGTGCGGGTCTTCGGAATGAAGGTCGTTGAGGTCTTCTTCACGAAGGAAAAGATCTCGGAGCTCAAATTCCTGAAGGAGACCGAGAAGCGGGATATAGTCTTTTTCCTTATCTTCATGCTCCCCGGTTCGCCGAAGGATCTTTTGTGCTACTTTGCGGGACTTACGAATATTCGCTTCGGCACATGGCTTATCATCTCCTCCGTCGGCAGGATACCGTCGGTCGTCACCTCGACCGTCGGCGCAAACGCTCTGAACGAGGGGAACTACGGCTTTGCGATAGCGGTCTTTGCGGTGACGCTGGCAATAAGCGGAGCGGGACTGCTCATATACAAGGCGGTGTGCAAGAAGCATGCCGAAGGGGAGAGCGCAGAAAATGAAGATAAGCTTTGAAAAGGCTTTTGAGCTTATAAACGACGACGAGAAGGCTCTTATGGTCGATGTCCGTGAGGAGGAAGAGTACATAACCGGTCATGCGGAAAATGCGCTGCTTTTCCCCGTGGACGAGATAGACCGTGAAAGCGCAGCCCTGCTGCTTCCGGATAAGGACAGGGCGATAATAGTCTATTGCAGATCGGGACGGCGCAGTGCCGAGGCGGTTTTAAAGCTGGAAGACCTCGGCTATACGAAGCTTTACGATGTCGGCAGTCTCATCGGCTGGCCTTACGGAACGGAATAAGAATCATTTGCTGCGGTACAGGGAGCCATTCCCCGTGCCGCAGCATTTTTTGCCGCCGACAATCGGGACGGGAGACCCCTGCGATGGGGATTCGGTTGCCGACGGTAGATTTTTACACAGCAAAAAGCAGACAATGCTCCGACTTGGGAACATTGTCTGCTTTAAATCTTTTACTTTTGATTATTTGCACTCACACAAAATGTCGTAAATCTCATCATGGGTGAGACTGCGGCAGCAGCCGGCACTTATCACCGCGGAGTCCGCTATCGCGCGAAGGTCTAAGTCGGGTGAGATGCCGAGCTCACGGAAGCTCGTCGGCAGACCGAGTTCTTTAATAAACTCCGCAAGTGCATCGATGCCCTTTTCGGCTGCGGCTTCATCGTCTGCCTCGCTCACGCCCCAAACCTTGCGTGCAAAGCGTGCAAAGCGAGGGAGACCGTCCTTGTAAATGCGGCGGTACAGCAGCGGATGAATGACAGCAAGACCCTTGCCGTGGGTGCAATCGGTGTATGCTCCGAGCTGGTGCTCGATGTGGTGCGCCTGAAAATCCGTCACCTTGCCGATCTTCAAAATGCCGTTTTCAGCCATCGACGATGCCCACGCAAGCTCACTGCGAGCCTCGTAATCGTAGGGCTTTTCCAAAAGCTTGCGGCTGCATTCGATGACACGGCACATGATGGCTTCGTTTATATCGTCGGAAAGGTTGTTGCCGATGGGCTTTCCGAAGTAGGTCTCCATGGCATGACTGAGCGTATCGAAGGCACCGGAGAACACAAGATCCATCGGCACCGACATCGAATACATGGGATCGAGCAGAGCAAAATCAGCCTGTGCGCCGAAGATGCCGCCCTTTATCTTCTTTTCCTCGTTTGTTATGACCGCACCGGCATTCATCTCCGAACCCGTGCCGAAGACTGTGACAATCGTTCCCATGGGGATGAAACGGTTGGGGAAGCGGTGAGAGACCGTCTCCATATTCCAGACATCCTCATCACACATTGCCTGAGCCGAAACTATCTTGCAGCAGTCGGATACCGAACC
>CAZLSN010000076.1:0-6749 GCA_964562265.1 uncultured Oscillospiraceae bacterium | reverse complement strand
GGTTCAAGGTCGATGAAAACGGTGAGATCGTCGGCGGCGTATCGAAGTTCCTTGCCCCCAAGAAGGCAGAGCTTACCGAGCGCTTGGGTCTCAAGCCCGGCTGCCTTGTCGGCGTCACCGCAGGCAATAAGAATTCCGCTCGCAAGACCGCAGGTGTCATGCTCAAGGCTCTCGGCGCAGCCGTCCCCGGTCACATGGACAAGGAGCGTTACGAGTTCTGCTGGATAGTCGATTTCCCGATGTACGAGATCGGTGAGGAATCCGGTGAGCTGGAATTCTGCCACAATCCGTTCTCCATGCCCAACGGCGGTCTGGACATTCTCCTGAAAGCCGAGAAGGGCGAGGTCGATCCTCTGAGCATCACCGCATTCCAGTACGACCTTGTCTGCAACGGCGTTGAGCTGTCCTCCGGTGCCGTGCGTAATCACGATCCCGAGATCATGATAAAGGCGTTTGAGATGGTCCGTCTCGGTGAGGACGATGTCAAGGCGAAGTTCCCTGCCATGTACAATGCCTTCTGCTACGGCGCACCCCCTCATGCCGGTATCGCCCCGGGTGTTGACCGTATGGTAATGCTGCTCTCCGCAGCCGAGACCATAAGAGAGGTCATCCCCTTCCCGATGAACAAGAACGCACAGGACATCATGATGGGTGCCCCCGGTGTCGTTGAGGACAGACAGCTCGAGGAGCTTCATATAAAAATAGACCTCCCCGCGGAGGAGTAAAATATCAGGGTTCGCATCAGCGGACCCTGTACTTTAAATTGGACAATTGACAGTTATTCATTAGAGTTTACAGCATTGGAGGATGGCCATGCTTGCAAGAATACGATCTCTCGGCGTTAAGGGAATAGGCGGCTATGAGGTGACCGTGGAGTGCTATGTCACAAACGGTCTGCCTGCCTTCGATGTTGTCGGTCTTCCCGATGCCGCCGTTAAAGAGGCAAGGGAGAGAGTGAGAGCCGCGATAAAATCAAACGGCTTCAGACTCCCCGCATCGAAGATCACCGTGAACCTTGCCCCCGCAGACACCAAGAAGGCGGGTACGGTTTACGATCTGCCCATATTTCTCGGGCTTCTTTGCGCTCAGGGGCTTATCCGTCAGCCGAAGGATACCGCGGCGTTTTTCGGTGAGCTGTCCTTAGGCGGTGAGCTTCGCCCCGTAAGCGGCGCTCTGCCTATGGCGCTCGAAGCGGCAAGAGCCGGTGTGCGGGAGCTTTTTGTTCCCGCCGACAATGCGGATGAGGCTGCCTATGCCGACGGCGTTACGGTCTACCCCGTGCAGAATGTCGGTGAGCTTGTTGCCCATCTTCGCGGTGAAAGAAAGATCACTCCCACTGCTCCCGGCTCCACCGAGGCAATCGAGCATTCCTACCCCGACTTTGCCGATGTCAAGGGTCAGGAGAATGTCAAGCGGGCGATGGAGATCGCCGCAGCAGGCGGTCACAACATCCTGCTCGTCGGCCCTCCGGGTGCCGGCAAGAGTATGATGAGCAAGAGACTGCCCGGCATACTCCCCGATATGACAAGGGAGGAAATGTTGGAATGTACCGAGATATATTCCGTTGCGGGACTCACAAGCAAGAAAAACCCCATCATTTCGTCAAGGCAGTTCCGCTCCCCGCATCACACCGTTTCCTCCGCTGCGATGGCGGGCGGCGGTGCGGTGCCGAGACCGGGCGAGATAAGCCTTGCGCACAATGCGGTGCTGTTTTTGGACGAGCTTCCGGAGTTTCGGAAGGATGTGCTTGAGGTGCTGCGTCAGCCTCTTGAGGATGGCGAAGTCACCGTGTCCCGTGTTGCGGGAAGCGTCACCTACCCCGCAAATTTCATGCTTGTCTGTGCGATGAACCCCTGCAAATGCGGATGGTACGGCCACCCCTCCGGTCGCTGCCGCTGCTCATCCGCCGAGGTCAGAGCCTACCACAGCCGAATATCCGGTCCCTTGCTCGACCGAATAGACATAATCGTTGAGGCCCCCGCTTTAGAATACGAGGAGCTTAAAAGCCGAACCCCCTCGGAAAGCTCCGCCGACATCAAAAAGCGTGTCAACTCCGCAAGGCTTGCCCAGCAGAAGCGCTTCTCCGGCAGCGGGATACATAAAAACGCCGACATGGACACAAAGGCGCTCAACCGCTACTGCGTCCTTGACGACGGCTGCGAAACCCTCATGCATCAGGCATTCGACCGCATGGGGCTTACCGCAAGAAGCTATGACAGGATACTCCGTGTCGCAAGGACGATAGCCGACCTTGACGGCAGTGAAAGCATAAACGCCTCCCACATTGCCGAGGCGATACAGTACAGAACCTACGACTTCCGTGAAAATGATGTATAAAGGATGAGAATATGAACGATGTAATTCTTCTGAAGCTGGGCGAGATAGTTCTAAAGGGTTTAAACCGCCGCAGCTTTGAGCAGAAGCTTATGAACAACATCCGCTACCGCCTGGAGCGGATAGGCAAATTCAAGGTAAGCCTCATGCAGTCCACCGTTTATGTCGAGGCATCGGACGATGCCGCCGATATGGACGAGGCATTCGAGGCACTGCAAAAGGTCTTCGGCATCGCCACCCTGAGCCGTGCCGCAGCTTGCGAAAAGGATGCGGATAAGATAGCGGAGCTTGCAAAGAGCTATCTTCGCCCTGAAATGCTCCGTGCAAAGAGCTTTAAGGTCGAGGCAAAGCGGGCGGACAAGGCCTTCCCCATGACGAGCATTCAGCTCAGTCAGCATGTCGGTGGTCTCCTTGCCGACGCCTACCCCGACTGCAAGGTCGATGTCCATACTCCGGAGCTTACCGTTCATGTTGAGGTTCGTGATGTCGCCGCCTATGTCCATTCCGCACCGACCTTGGGTGCGGGCGGTATGCCGCTTGGCAGCAACGGTGTCGGCGTGACCCTGCTCTCCGGCGGTATTGACAGTCCCGTGTCCACCTACATGATCTCCAAACGAGGCGTAAGACTCATCCCGATACACTTTTTCTCCTTCCCCTACACCTCACAGCAGGCAAAGGAAAAGGTCATCGAGCTGGCTGAGCTTCTTACCGATTCCTGCGGCAGGATGACACTTGAGATAGTTCCGTTCACGCACATTCAGGAGGAGATCCGTGACAAATGCCCCGAGGAGTATTTCACCCTCATCATGCGCCGCTTCATGATGCGTATAGCCCAGCGTATAGCGGATTCAAACGGTGCCAAGGCGATAGTCACCGGTGAGAATCTCGGTCAGGTCGCAAGCCAGACCATGGAGGCTATGGCGGTCACAAGGGCGGTGACAACGCTGCCCATACTCCAGCCCCTCATCGGCATGGACAAGGAGGAGATAGTCCGCCTTTCGAGGAAGATCGGCACCTTCGAGACCTCGATCCTGCCCTATGAGGATTGCTGCACCGTGTTCACCCCCAAGCACCCCAAGACCAAGCCCCGCACAGAGGATGTCGAGGAGATCGAGAAGGCTCTCGATGTCGAGGCGCTTGTAGAGGAGGCACTTTCGGGCATAGAAAGGATCCGTGTCGGCTATGAAAAATAAAGCGCAAAACGCCGAGATAATCTCCGTCGGAACCGAGCTGCTTTTGGGTCACACCACCAACACCGACGCAAGGGACATTTCGCTCATGCTGTCGGAGATAGGCATAAATGTAAAGTACCACACCGTCGTCGGTGACAATCCGCAGAGGCTCAGAGCCTGCATTGAGATCGCCAAAAGCCGTTCCGACATTATTATTTCGACCGGCGGCTTAGGCCCCACCTGCGACGATCTTACGAAGTTCATACTTGCCGAAAGCTTCGGTCTGGAGCTTCGCATGGATGAGTATGAAAAAAACTGCCTTTACGACTATCTCACCAACAAGGGCTACTCTAAAACCATGACCGAGAACAATCTCTGTCAGGCGATGCTGCCCGTGGGCTGCACCGTGTTCCACAACGATTGGGGTACCGCCCCCGGCTGTGCGTTTTCAAAGGACGGCAAGACAGTGCTTATGCTCCCCGGCCCTCCCAAGGAGTGCAATGCGATGTTTAAGGCATGTGCGATACCGTATCTGCGCTCACTGTCCGACGAGACGATAGTTTCCCACTCCATAAGGGTCTTCGGCATGAGCGAAAGCGCACTCGATCAGCTTTTCCGTGATGAAATGAACGCCATGACAAACCCCACCATGGCACCCTACGCCAAGGAGAGCGACTGCCTTTTGCAGATAACCGCCAAGGCAAAGGATGCCGAAACGGCGGAGGAGATGATGGAGCCCGTCATAAAGCATTGCCTCGACACGCTGGGCGACATCGTCTTCGGCGTGGACATTGACAGTGTTGAGGAAGGCGTTTTCGCTCTTTTGAAGGAGAAGAAAATGACCTTCGCCGCAGCCGAAAGCTGCACAGGCGGTGAGCTTGCCAAACGCTTCACCGATCTTCCCGGCGCAAGTGAATTCTTCCTCGGCGGTGCGGTGACATACACGAACGAGGCAAAGGCGAAGATCCTCGGCATAGACCCCGCACTCATCGAGGAAAAGGGTGCCGTGAGCTTCGAGGTCGCAAAGGAGATGGCGGAGCGTGTAAGATGCCTGCTGGGTGCCGATATGGGTATCGGTGTCACCGGTCTTGCAGGTCCCGACGGCGACGGTGTGCATGAGGTCGGAACCGTGTTCGTTTCGCTTGCGACGAAGGATGAGACCTTTGTCCGCGAGCTGCATGTGGGCGATCGCCGCACAAGGAGCTATATACGCCGAGTGTCCGGCAACTATGCTTTCGACATGATGCGCCGCGCCCTCTCCGGTCTGCCCGTTATAAACGAATAAGCATCCGATGATTTTAAAACGGCGGCATAAGGAAAGATCCTTATGCCGCCGTATTTTATGCTGCGCACCCAACAGGGGCGGAAGAATCGGGGCGGGTTTCCCGTCCCGATTGTCGGCATATTTAATCGGGCGAAGCCCCTTCGCAGCATGCCGCAAGGGAATATATCATAAAAAAGCCCCGCTGCCTGTGCAGAACTTGGCACTGTCTGAGATCTGGTTTCCGCAATAAGGGCAAAACATGTCTATTTCTCCTTTTGAACATTTTTACGATAATGTGTGTTTTTCACTTTGGCTCAGTATAGCACGGCTCACGGCCTCCTGTAAAGGAAGTTTTCGACAGTATACAAAAAACTTGACCGAAAAGCGTTTTTCTAATATAATTACTATGTATCATTATGAACACATCTGTATCTGGAGGTGACGCATACGGATCGACAGAAATATATGGCTGAGCTGGCAAAGCTCCTGACCTTCATGTTCAAGGAGGACAGATCCGAGATCCTTGCGCATTACAACGAGCTTTTTGACAATGCCGAAGACGAAGAGGCGCTTATGCGTGAATTCGGCTCTCCGACAAAGCTGGCAGTCACCATTTCAAGGACCTACAACAGGGACGAGCGCAAGCTTGCGGTCAATGCGGATTCAAAGGAGGACGCAAAGTCCGAGATCCCGCTGCCCGTGAAAAAGCCCGCTGAACCGAAATACGAGGCTCCCGAGGTCGGCTCATACGCCGAGATAGTCGAGGAATTCCGCCGTCAGCGTGCATTTGAGGAGGGCATTGAGTATACCCCCATTTTCTTCGATGAGCCGGAGCAGTCCGTTCCCTCGGAAGAAGCTCCAATAGAGGAAGAAGCCCCCGCAGAGGAAGTCTCTGTCGAGGAAGAAGCCGTTGATGAGGCTGCCCCCGCAGAGGAGGAGACCGCTGTCGAAGAATCTGTAGAAGAGGCTTCCGAGGAGGCTCCCGCCGAGGGCGAAGCCCCCGTCGAGGATGAAGCCGCTGTCGAAGATGAAGCTCCCGCCGAAGAACCTGCTGTCGGGGAAGAGGCTCCCGAAGAGCAAGAGGAAGCCGAATTTGCGGAGCTTACACTTTCCGACGAGGATGCCGAGGACGACGAGGAAGAAAGCTTCGTCACAAAGACAAGCATCCCCCTGCTCATTTTGTATCTTATATTCGCCATCCCCATCGGTATAGTCGGCATCGTGCTGACCGTCGCACTCGGTGCCGTCGTCATCGTCGGCGCGGTCGCCGCCGCCGTTGTGGGAATAAAGCTCTTTGCCTTTGCCTTCTCCGGTCTCACCGTATTTGCGGACATTTTCATGTCCGGCGGCATAGCACTGATCTGCTGCGCTGCGGCACTGCTTTTGCTGTGGCTCGGTGTGTGGGGCATAGCAATGGGCGTCCCCGGTATCGTTCGCGGGCTTAAAAAGCTCGGCGCAAAGCTTTGTGTCAGGGAGGTGAGCGTCAATGGCTAAGGTTTGGAAAGTCATTATCATCATTTTCGCGCTCACACTGCTGCTCGGAGCCGTGAGCATCGGCGTCGGATATATCACCGGCGGTAACTTCGAGCGCATCGACAATGTGTTCCGTGCGATAAACGAAGCCGATATTGAGCGTGTCGAGGTGCTTATTGCCGATATTGAGACCACGATAAACGGCATTTTCGATGGCATAACGCAATAAAAACCCTGAAATTTTCAGCGAAAAATACTTGACCTCCGTCAGCGGGTGTGGTATATTTATCAGTACCTGTCGGATGAGAGGTCTTTTTTCGTGCGCAAATTTTACGAAAACTCAAATCTCATACAGGGAGGCAGATGCCCACACCGTAACGCGGGCAAATAATATAGGAGGTGCCGAAAAAGTATGGCTGACAACAGAGTCAAGATCACGCTGAGATGCAATGAGTGCAAGCAGAGAAACTACAATACCGTCAAGAATAAGAAGAATACTTCCGAAA
>CAZLSN010000075.1:0-6791 GCA_964562265.1 uncultured Oscillospiraceae bacterium | reverse complement strand
TGTTCATTTGCCGCAGTGAGATGGGCAACGCCTTCTCCGAGCTCAATGACCCCATCGACCAGAAGGAACGCTTCTTAAAGCAGGTCGAGCTCAGAGCCAATGGCGACGATGAAGCGGGCATGATGGACGATGACTTTATCAATGCACTGGAGTACGGTATGCCTCCCACGGGCGGCCTCGGCATCGGCATCGACCGCTGCGTAATGCTCCTCACCGGCGCAAGCTCCATCCGCGATGTTTTGCTCTTCCCCACAATGAAACCCTGAAATTTGACATTGTGATGTTTAAAAGATGAAGAGATGAAAAGCTGCCGTATCCGTTGACGGTTTTTTCGGTATAGTGATCGCATTGCCACAATGCTGATAACTCTTGTCTTTTTCGTGTTTGCAATACCGACAGATATGTTACGGTTTCGGCGGACAAATTACTTCAAAAACCTCGAGCTGAAGTACAAATTCAATAAAATGTCAAGCGACATCGTGAAGCTGTACAATGCGATTGCGGAGGGAGAGCTTGACTTTGAGTATTGCAGCTTCAACGATTGCGAGTACTTTTTGCGGGACGGTGAAAAGCCGACGGAAGAATTGAAGATAAGCCGTGTGATCGAGAAGGAGCTTGGGCATCTCTCGCCGGAGCATATGTCAATGACGGCAAAGTTGTTGATGCTGAAAAGCAATGCTGAGGACGATGCCTTCGAGACGGCAAAAAGCTACCCGTATTTTTACTGCATGGATATATGAAAAGCTGCGCAAGTCGGCCGAAAACGTTTTGCCGTTGCATGCAAGACGGTTTTGAACCGCAAATAAAATACGCCCTTGGTAACACTTTGTGCTGCCAAGGGCGTTTTTGCGTGTCAAATCGTATACATTTACATCAAAGAGAAGCTGTTAAGCAATGCGTTCCTCGATCACCTCGGCGATGTCCTTAATGGTCTTGGGCGAGATGGGCGAGGGGAGGCCATGCTCTTCGATGAGATTTAAAAAGTTGTCGGTATCGGCATCCTCAAGAAGCTGCATGTATGCTTCAAAGCCGCTGCCATCATTCTCCAGCTCCATCATATAAAGATTGAATGCGGCACTGTCCGAAACGCAGTAGCTTATGATATAGAAGGGGTACTCGAACATGTGCGGTATCTGCACCCAGATGCAGCTCAGGTATTCGGGATAGTAGCCGAGAGAAAAGCCGTAATCGTCTGCGACTTCGGCAAAAAGCTCGTTTAGACTATCGACCGTCAGCTCATCGTCGGGCAGGGAGTAGGCACGATGCTCAAACTCACTGTAGCAGCCCTGATCGACATACAATGCCAAAACATCCGCAAGCTTATACTCCGTAAGCTCCGCTGAAAGCTTTTTATCTTCAAGGTGGGTTATGAGCATATACTCCATACCCTGCGACATCATCTCCATGGTGTCAAGGCTGAGATCGCCGTCGTAATTTACATACTCATCGCAAAAATGGCCGAACTCATGTGCTATCGTGAGCATATCCGCCTTCGTCGAATCCGGACAGACGAAGAGATACGGAGAATCGAAATCGTGCAGATAGGTGGTGTAGGAGTTTAAGATCTTTCCGCTGCTGTCCACAATATCGTAAAGCTCGTATTTCTTCATGAAATCCATGCACTCACTAAGCTGAGGCGACAGTTCGCTGAGACACTTTTCAACATACCTGAAGGAGCGTTCCGGACGCATGGAGCCTATCCTGTACATCGAATAAAAGCTGCCGTCATAAAGTGCGTTTTCGTAAACGGGGGTGATGTACTTTTTGATTGCTGCGGCATAATCCGCTATGTCGTCTGCGGAATATTCGCGGCCGAAGTCGTAATAAGCCATCTCAATGTACGAATCATAGCCGCATTCCTCGGCAAGTGACCGTCTTACCCGAATAAGCTCAATGTATATCTCCGCCGCCTCACGGTTAAGCTCATCCCAGCGATCGGTCTCGTCGAGATCGACATACACCATCTCGTTGTAGAGTGTATCATATTGCGAAAGCAGCTTGCTCTCCCGAGAGAGCAGATCGACTATCTCATCGGTGTACTCAAAGGACGCATCCTCGGAATAGTTCTCCGCAAGGTAGCCGTCGAAGTAGACCTCGTCAAGCTCATCGCAGATCGAGGAGTTTGCGCAGTACATAAGCAGGTCGCTAAGAATTCTTTCGACCTCACCCGAAGCCTCGGAGCAGAAGGCGTTCTCATCGGCGTAAAACGCATCGCCGCTGTCAAGATCGCTGCGCAGCATCGCAAGGTTCGACATGGTGAGGTAGTGGCGGTAAATACCGTAGAATTCCTCGAAGGCATCGATAAGCTCCTGCGTTACCTCGTTATCATCCACAAGCTCACGGACTTTATCTGCGGCATCCTCCAGAGCATCGACATCGGGACGCTCATATTCCATCTCGGAAAAGGGAACGACGCTCCCCCTGAGATCTGCATCATCGACTATAAGATCGGATATATCGCCCATCCCGCCCAAAAAGAGCATACAGCCGGACAGCGAAAAGACAAGGGACAGCAGCAAAAGCAGGGATAAAATTCGTTTGCGACAGTTCATTGCGACCTCCGAAAAGTTTGTTATACCCATTCTAACACATTCACCGTCAAAAGAAAATAGCCGTATTGACATCGGTCGGAATCTGTGATATGTTTAATTTACCAATTGGTCAGAAAAAACAAGGAGAAGGAAAATGTCAAAAACCGATAAGCAAAAGCTGCGTTTGCTCGACGCAAAACTCGGCAAGAGAAACACAAGGATCATGATAATCTGCGCTGTTATCATGCTTGCCTCCGTGCTGCTGCACGACCTCGATCACATCATCCAGGCAAATCGCTGGAGCTACAACATCCCGCTGTCGCTCTGGGCATTGAATCTAATTGTCTATGTTCTCCCCGTCGTATCCATCTTCCTTGCCAAAAGCCGCAGAATGAGTGCGACCTTGGTCTGCTGCCTCGGCGGTATCGTCACGAGCCTATCCTTCGTTGTGCTACACTGCTTCGGCTCATCCAGCGGACTTAACTGGGGCGTTTGGAATTACACCTATTTCGAGCTTATGCAGGGTGGTGAGTTCCTTGTTGACGGTCAGATCATAAAGGTCGCGGCAGGCGGCATAACCAAGCTCGACTGGATACTGCTGTTCCATGTTCCGCTTTTCAGCCTGCCCTGTTCGGGCATATCCCTCATAAAATTCCTCGACATCAGAAAGGCTGTCAAGGAAGGCAGCTACACCGAGGATTAAAATGCGGGAGATAAGTCTCAAAATATCGGATATAGACTGCGCCGCCTGTGTCGAGAGGCTGAATAAAGCACTGCTGTCGCTCGACGGAGTTTACTCCGCCGAAACAAACTATGCGGCGCAAAGCGCATTTATCAGCTATGACGAGCTTAAAATTTCGCTTTGCGATATAGTGAAGCGCATTAAAAAAGCTGGCTACGGTGTACCCTATGATAAGGCGGAGCTTGTTTTTGGCGGTATTTGCGAGACCGATGCCGAGGCTTGTATTGATCTTTTGCTCCGCCAATATGAGGTCGCCGATGCCGAATTTGACCCCGCTTCATCGGCAATAACGCTATCGCTTTACCCAGTGGGAGCCGAGACCGCAAAGCTCATAACGCTTTTGAGATCGCATGGCTTTTACGCCACAGTCGGAGAGCTTTCCTCCGGTACAGAGGAGAGCGTTGCACAAAAAAGGCTGTATCTTCTGCGCCTTATAACCATAGGTACCTTTTGCACCATACCGCTCATATGGGATATCCACCATGCGGTGCAGTTTGCGCTTGCAAGCATAGTGCAGATCTTCTGCGGAGGCTATTATTACCGTTCGGCGATAAGGAGCATCAAAAATAAAAGCCTCGGCATGGATGTTCTGGTTGCCCTGTCCACAACGATAATCTACCTTTACAGCAGCTATCAGGCGTTTTTCGTACCGATGGAAAAGATGCTCTACTTCATGTCGGGAACGGTGCTGATAACGCTGCTGCTCTTCGGCAAGTACCTTGAACTCATAGCAATGGGCGAAACGGCAAGGTCAATCAAAAAGCTCATGAAGCTTCAGGCAAAGACCGCAACGGTTCTGCGTGACGGCAGAGAGCTGACCCTTCCGGTCGAGGAGATAGAGCAGCATGACACGGTACTCCTCAGAGCAGGAGAGCGGATACCGGTTGACGGTGTGATTTTAAGCGGCCGCTGCTGCGTGGACGAATCCATGCTCACCGGCGAGAGCATGCCCGTTGACAAAGCTGAGGGCGACTGCCTCACTGCGGGTACACTGTGCCGGGACGGAGCGGTGCAGCTTTCTGCGCAAAAGCTCGGCAAGGATACGGTACTTGCACAGATAATCGAAACGGTGCGCAAGGCTCAGACCGCCAAGGCACCGATACGCAGATTTACTGACAAAGCTGCGGCGATCTTTGTACCGACGGTGATATCAATATCCGTCGCCGTCGGTGCGATACGCTATTTCTTCGTCGATGCAGGCGATCTTTCCCACGCGTTGTACTGTGTTTGCAGCCTTTTGGTAATAGCCTGCCCCTGTGCACTTGGACTTGCTACTCCGACGGCACTTATGGTCGGAGCGGGAAGAGCGGCGGAACTCGGTGTGCTTTTCGGAGGCGGGGCGGAGCTTGAGGAGGCGCACAAGGTCGATACCGTCATATTCGATAAGACCGGCACCGTTACGGAGGGAAAACCTCGGGTCGTCGGAATATATGCCGAAGATGAAGAAGATGCCGAAGAAGCGATCATTGCTTCGGCGTCACTCGAACGGCTGTCAAAGCATCCGCTTGCCTCGGCAGTGACCGAATTTGCGGCGTTTAAGTTCCCGAATGCCCTGCCGCCGTATGTCACGGAGCTTGAAATAAAAGAAGGCATGGGACTTGTGGGAACGGTAAGCGGAAAGCGGATAGTGTGCGGCTCAAGACGCCTTTTGTCGAGCCTCATGATCGGCACAGAGGCATTGCCGGAGCCGAACGAAGCCGTCACCGAGATCTGCATAGCCACAAACGGAAAAACGGCAGCGGCCCTTTATATTGCCGACAAAGTGAGAAGCCGTGCCTTCGACACCGTGGCACGACTTAAAGCCGATGGAAAAAGAGTCATACTGCTCACCGGAGACGGCAAGAGTCCCGCTTTTTCAACAGCGAAGGAATGCGGCATCGACGAGGTGCTGCACTCGGTACTGCCGAACGAAAAGGCAGCGGTGATAAGAAGGCTGAAAGCCGAGGGCAGAAGGGTCGCAATGGTCGGAGACGGAATTAACGACGCACCGGCACTTGCCGAAGCGGACATAGCGATAGCCCTCGGCAGCGGAACGGACATCGCAATGGACAGTGCGGGCATTGTTTTGCTGGGCGGAAGGATCGAAGCTACGGTAACGGCGTTTGCGCTCTCGAAAGCTACGATGCAGACCGTAAGGCAAAATCTGCTGTGGGCGGTTTTCTACAACCTTGTCTGCATACCCGCTGCGGCACTTGGCATCGTCAATCCCTCAATGGCGGCAGCGGCGATGACCCTGTCCTCAAACGGCGTTTTGCTCAACTCACTCAGACTGCAAAAGGCAGGGAAGAAGAATGAGAAATGAACGCTGCATTATAAAAGTCCGCGGTATGATATGCCGCTCCTGCACCGACGAGGTCGAAAGAACGCTCACGGCACACAGGGGTGTCATATCAGCCGAGGTGAGCTATTTAAAGGCGGCTGCGGAGCTTGAATATGACCCCGACATCGTGAGCCTTCAGGAGCTTGAAGCGGTGATAAAAGACTGCGGCTATGATACCGGAGACAGGGGACTGTCGTCCATTGCGGTTGACATAATATGCTCCGCTTTGACCGTCATCTTAGTCCTGTTTTTCACATTCGGAAGCTTAAATCCCATACCTAAGGCAGACGGCGGAGCGGGAGCGGGCTACATATTCCTCATAGGACTTATGACAAGCACACACTGCATAGGCATGTGCGGCGGCATACTTTTAAGCCGCAGCGCAGGCGATCTTCAAGGCGGCGGAAGCATCATGCCCTCCCTGTGCTACAACCTCGGCAGAGTGCTGTCCTACACCGCACTTGGTGCCGTTTTCGGTGCCTTGGGAACTGTCATAAGCTACACCGAGGACACAAGGTCTATGCTCTTTTGCGTCATCGGACTGGCAGTGCTGCTTCTTGGCATAAACATGTGGGGGATCATCCCCGGACTCTCGGCGATGATCCCTGCGGGACAAAGCTCATGCAGACTGCCCAAAGCACTGCGCCGACGGTTTTCGGGCGTTCCCTTTGTGGTAGGACTGCTGACGGGACTCATGCCCTGCGGCTCAATGTACGCCATGTGGCTGCTTGCCATGACCGGCGGCAGTGCCGCAAGGGGTGCGGAGATCATGCTGTTTTATTCCCTCGGTACCGTGCCTCTTATGTTTCTCTTCGGTGCGCTCAATTCCTTCGTCCCGAAGAAGTACAGAAAATACATGCTGAAATTCAGTGCGGTACTCGTAACAGCACTCGGCATAAAAATGCTGCTGAACGGCATAATATGAAAAAACGGAGCCTCGATCACTCGAAGCTCCGTTTTTAGGTTTACATAATTATTTTCCGCAAACGATGTCTCTGGTATCGCGGGCGATGACAAGCTCCTCGTTGGTGGGGATGACAAATACCTTCACCTTGCTGTCGGGAGTGGAGATCATGATGTCTTCGCCGCGCTTGGAGTTTGCTTCCTCGTCGATGGTGACACCGAGGTAGCCGAAGTACTCTGCGATAGCTGCACGGGAGGACTTGGAGTTCTCACCGACACCTGCGGTGAATACGAT
>CAZLSN010000074.1:0-6878 GCA_964562265.1 uncultured Oscillospiraceae bacterium | reverse complement strand
GATGGATTCCTGGGAGGGCAGCCAGCTTAACAAGGCAAAGGAGATACTTGCCTATGAGCTTACGAACCTTGTCCACGGCGAGGAAGAGGCTAAGAAGGCGGAGGCCTCCGCAAAAGCACTCTTCGGTGCAGGCAGCAGCGATGATAATATGCCCTGCACGGAACTCAGTTCCGAGGATCTCACCGATAGCTGCATCGACATTATGACCGCACTTGTAAAATCCGGCCTCTGCGCTTCAAAATCCGAAGCAAGGCGCAACATTCAGCAGGGCGGTGTATCGGCAAACGATGTCAAGATCGGAGATATTTCCACCGTTTTTACCGTCGATGAGCTTAAAAACGGTGTGATTTTAAAGAGAGGCAAGAAAAATTTCAACAAAATTATTCTTAACTGAGGTGTAAAATGTCAATAGAAAAAGGCCGTGCATATTTCAGGCAGTACGGTATGGAAGACAGAGTCAGAGAATTCGATGTTTCGAGTGCTACCGTTGAGCTTGCCGCACTTGCTCTCGGAGTTGAGGGCGCAAGGATAGCAAAGACCCTGTCCTTCAAGAAGGACGATAGCTGCATTCTTATTCTCGCTGCCGGTGATGCCCGTATCGATAACCGCAAATTCAAGGACAAGTTCCACATGAAGGCAAAGATGCCCACCCCCGATGAGGTGCTTGAGCTTGTAGGTCACCCCGTCGGCGGAGTTTGCCCCTTCGGAATTAACGACGGTATAGATGTTTATCTCGATGAAAGTCTCAAGCGCTTTGAGACCGTATTTCCCGCAGTAGGCAGCGGCAGCAGTGCGATCGAGCTTGACCTCGATGAGCTTTATAAGTACTCCAACGCTCTCGAATGGATCGATGTCTGCAAGCTTCCCGAAGTCTGATCGGCATACTTGATTTAGTTTATTTTATATAGTATAATATTTCAGATGACTTGTGCAGGGGATACGCATCGGCATCCCCTGCATATATAACAAAGCGTAAGGTGCGCACCTGCCGCTGGATCATTTTATGCGGCGGTGATCCGTGAGGTTAATTATGATCAAAATTGCTCCATCCATTCTTTCCGCCGACTTCGCAAAGCTCGGTGCGGAGATCGAAGATATTTGCGCAGGCGGTGCAGATTATGTCCATTTCGATGTCATGGACGGAGAATTTGTTCCCAATATATCGATAGGCATACCCGTGCTTAAATCCCTCAGAAAGATGACGGATATGTTCCTCGATGTCCACCTTATGATAACGAAGCCGCTCCGCTTCGCAAACGCCTTCTGCGATGCGGGAGCTGATCTTGTCGTCTTCCATGTTGAAGCCGATTCCTATCAGAACATTTCCGATGCGATAGACGCCGTTAAAGCCAAGGGCAAAAAGGTGGGGCTTGCGATAAAGCCCAGAACTCCCGCCTCCGTACTTTACCCCTTTATCGACCGACTCGATCTCGCCCTTGTCATGACGGTCGAGCCCGGCTTCGGCGGTCAGTCCTTTATGGCGGATCAGCTCCCCAAGGTCAGGGAGCTTGCCGATTATATTGCCGCACATAAGCTCGATTGTGAGCTTGAGGTCGATGGCGGCGTTGACCCCGTAACCGCGGCGCTTTGCAAGGCAGCAGGCGCCAATGTCCTTGTCGCAGGCAGTGCCGTATTCGGTAAAAGCGACAGAGCCGCTCAGATAGCGGCAATAAGAAACTCATAAAACGAGGATCATAACATGTCTTTCTTTCCGGCTTCTCTCGAAAATCTTATAGATAAGTTTGCGTCCCTGCCAGGCATCGGACGCAAAAGCGCACAGCGTTTGGCTTTTCACGTGCTGAGTTTGCCGGAGGGCGAAGCCGAGAGCTTTGCCAATGCAATACTTGAAGCCAAAAACAGCGTATGCACCTGCCGCATATGCCACAATCTTACCGAAAATGAGATATGCTCCGTCTGTGCAAGCGATCGCAGAGACAGGAGCACGGTCTGCGTTGTTTCCGAACCCAGAGATGTACTCTCGATAGAACGGAGCAGAGAGTATAACGGTCTGTACCATGTGCTGCATGGTGTACTTTCTCCCATCGGCAGAATAGGTCCCGATGACCTGACCATTGCGGAGCTTGTTAAGCGTGTCGCCGATGAGGACAGTGGGATTAAAGAGATAATAATGGCAACCAACCCCGACACCGAGGGTGATGCCACCGCTATGTATATTTCAAGGCTTTTAAAGCCCTTTGATGTTAAAGTCACCAGACTTGCTTACGGTATCCCCGTAGGCTCCAATCTTGAATTTGCCGACGATGCAACACTGCTTCGTGCCATCGAAGGCAGAATTGAAATGTAATTTCGGGGATATAATCCCTTTATACGGATATTAGCTACATACCGAAATATGCCGGGGGGAGTTACCTCGCTGCACTGTGGGTGCAACGAGGCTCCCTTTGTTTTGCGTTTTCGGAAATCGTTGAAATGGAGTAAATATGACACCTAAAATTAAAATCATCCCTCTTGGCGGTCTCGGTGAGATCGGCAAGAACATGACCGCATTTGAATGCGGCAGCGATATTATCGTCGTTGACTGCGGTTTGGGCTTCCCCGATGAGCAGATGTACGGCATTGATATCGTAATACCCGATATTTCTTATCTTAAAGCCAATGCAAGCAGAATAAAAGGCATTATTCTCACCCACGGGCACGAGGACCACATAGGGGCAATTCCCTATGTTATGCGTGAACTGGATGTTCCCATCTATGCGACCCCGCTCACCGCTGCGTTGGTTGAGCTGAAGCTTGAGGAGCATGATCTTCTCTATAACACCCAGATATTCACCAAAAAGGCGGGTGATGTGTTCCGCCTCGGCTGCTTCACCGTTGAGTTTATCAATGTAAACCACAGTATAGCCGACGCCGTAGCCCTTGCAATTAAGACCCCTCTCGGCACCATCATCCACACCGGCGACTTCAAGATCGACATAACTCCGATTCAGGGCAAGATGATCGACCTGCCTCGCTTCGGTCAGCTTGGCAACGAGGGCGTTCTGGCACTTTTAAGCGACTCTACGAATGTTGAAAAGCCCGGCTATTCCGTCTCCGAAATGAAAGTGGGGGAGACCTTTGACCGCCTGTTCAAAAACTGCGATCAGCGCATCATAGTCACCACCTTTGCCTCCAATGTTTACAGGCTCCAGCAGATAATCGATGTTGCCGCAAGGTATAAGCGCAAGGTCGGAATAACCGGAAGAAGCATGGAAAATATTCTCCGTGTCGCCACGGTTCTCGGTTATCTCAGCGTTCCCGACGGCATCATCATGGATATTGCCCAGATAAACAAGCTGCCCAAGAACAAGGTCGTTATCATATCAACAGGCAGTCAGGGTGAGGCAATGTCCGCACTTTACAGGATGGCTTTCTCCGAACACAGGCAGATAAACATCGAGCCCGGTGACAGAGTAATAGTCTCCGCATCCGCCATTCCGGGCAATGAGAATATGATAAGCAAGGTCATAGATGAGCTTTTCCACAAGGGTGCCGAGGTAATTTATGAGCGCAATACCGACCTTCATGTATCGGGACATGCCTCTCAGGAGGAACAGAAAATGCTCCTTGCCCTTGTTAAGCCCAAGTTTTTCATCCCCGTTCACGGTGAGTATCGTATGCTCGTTAAGCATGCGGAGCTTGGTAAGCTCATGGGTGTGTCACCCAAGAATGTCGTCATTGCCGAAAACGGCAAGGTCATTGAACTCAGCAAAAAGAGCATAAGGCTTGAAGGCAGTGTCCAGTCGGGTGCCGTTATGGTTGACGGTACAGGAGTTGGCGATGTTGGCAGTGTCGTAATGCGTGACAGGCACAGACTTGCCGAAGACGGTATGGTTGTCATAGTCGTCACTCTGTCCTCTTGGGATAACGCAATGCTTGCCGAACCGGAGATACTCACAAGGGGCTTCGTCTATGTAAAAGAAGCCGAAGAAATGCTTTCGGAGCTTAAAAGAGTTACAAAGGAAGCGGTCTGTGCATGTGAGGATGCCGGCATAAAAGACTGGTCTACCATTAAAAGCAGGATAAAGAGCAGCGTATCGGCCTATCTTTATAAGGCGACAAAGCGTAGTCCCATGATACTGCCGCTGATTTCGGAAGTATGAGTATTCCGCTGTTTGACTGCCACTGCGATACGATAGTCGCTGCTGACTATTGCGGCTGCGGACTGCGAAGCAACGCTCTCCATCTCGATCTTATGCGTCTTTCGAGTTATTCGCCATGTGCGCAGGTCTTTGCGATATGCACCGCAATGCAGACAGGGTCGCAGGAAAAAGCAGACGACATGATTAAAAAGCTCCGTCGGGAGCTATCTTCAAGCTCAGACCTCGTCACGCTTTGCTTCACCTCCGAAGATCTTGATAGTGCCGCGGCAGCGGGAAAGATCGCGGCATTCATCTCCATTGAGGGTGCAGAGCAAATATATTCGCTCAAAGCCGCATATGAAAGCGGCGTCAGAATTATCCATCCGACATGGAATTTTGACAATGATTATTGCGGTGCCGCCGTATCATCCGGAAACGGACTGAGTGTAAAGGGCAGGGCATTTGTTGCCGAAGCTCAGAAGCTCGGGATCCTCCTCGATATGTCGCATATATCGGAGCGCGGCTTTTTCGATGTAATGGAGCTAACTTCTAAGCCCGTCATCGCCGGACACTCCGATTCGGCAGCCGTTTGCCCCAATCCGAGAAATCTGACAGACCGTCAGTTTAAGGCTTTAATAGAATGCGGCGGTGGTGCGGGTATCAATTTTTATCCGGAGTTTCTTGGCAAAAACGGCGATATTGCCGCAATTATCGAACATATTGAGCATTTTCTGTCCCTCGGCGGCGAAAAGTCGGTTTTCCTCGGCTGTGACCTTGACGGGATAGAGTATACGCCCAAGGGTATAAACGGCGTTCAGAATATGGAGCTTCTCTATGAGGCTTTGCTGAGGCTCAATTACACAGAGGGCTTGGTTCGAGATATTTTCTTCAACAATCTGTACGACATAATCGGGAGGGTACTGTGAATATACAAATATTCGGCAAGTCAAAATGCTTTGACACAAAGAAGGCCGAACGATATTTTAAAGAACGCAGGATCAAATATCAGTTTGTGGACATCACGAAGTACGGCATGAGCAGGGGAGAGCTGAATTCCGTGAAAAATGCCGTAGGTCTCGATGCCATGATAAATGAAGCGGATCCCGACTATCCGCTGCTTAAATATCTTGCCACCGCAGATATGAAGCTCGATAAGCTTTTTGAGTGCCCGTGGCTGATAAAAACGCCCATTGTCAGGAACGGTAAGAAGGCAACTGTCGGCTACTGTCCCGATGTCTGGGCAAATTGGGAGTGAGGTCAAATTATGAAAATCAGTGAACTGCAGCCCTCCGAGGTTTTTAAATTTTTCGAGATGCTTTCGTCCGTACCCCACGGTTCGGACAATATCGCTCAGATCAGCAAGCTTTGCTGTGACTTTGCCGAAAAAAGAGGGCTTAATTATATCCAAGATGAGGTCGGCAATGTCGTAATATATAAACCCGCAACCGAGGGCTACGAGGATCATGAACCTGTGATCATTCAGGGACACATGGACATGGTCGCCGTCAAGACCCCCGACTGCGATATTGACATGCTGACAGAAGGTCTTCGCCTTAAAACCGACGGTGAGTGGCTCTGGGCAGAGGGTACCAGTCTCGGTGCCGATGACGGCATAGCCCTTGCAATGGCAATGGCGCTGCTTGACGCCGACGACATTCCGCATCCTCCCATCGAAGCACTCTTCACGATAAACGAAGAAACGGGTATGGACGGTGCCGTATTCCTCGACACATCGGTTTTAAACGGCAAAAGGATGATAAATATCGACTCCGAGGAAGAAGGTATCATCACCGTAGGCTGTGCAGGCGGAGCAAGGGTGTACGGAAGCTTCATGCTAGATCTTTCGGAGGGCGAAATGGCTCATGTCGAGATCTCCGTTTCCGGTCTCACCGGCGGTCACTCCGGTGCCGAGATCCAGAAGTGTCGCGCAAACTCCAATAAGCTCATGGGTGAGCTGCTTATGAAGCTCCATGAAGGCTTTAACATCCGCCTTATTACGATCAACGGTGGCGAGAAGGACAATGCGATAGCAAACGGCACCGTTGCCGAGATCGCATATCCCTCCGATATTGCGGAGCAGGATATTCTGATGGCGATTCTCCGCTTCACCAAATCAGCAGTTGAGAAATACGGCAGCACCGACCCCGACATGGACATCAGCTTCAAAGGCCTCGGCAGCGGAAAAATCACATTCGCAAATGCCGAATCTACGGAATCGGTCATAAAAGCCATCTGTTCCGTCCCCGACGGAGTCCAGACCATGAGTGCCGATATAGAGGGTCTTGTCGAGACCTCGCTGAACTTCGGTGTATTGAGGACAGAGGGAAATAAGGTCAATATGACCTATTGTCTCCGCAGCTCCGTAAGCTCCGAGAAAAAGGCTCTTATAGAGCTTGTGTCAGACAGGATCAGCGGCTGCGGCGGCTATGCCGAATATGGCTCCGAATATCCGGCATGGGAGTATCGGAAGGATTCGCCCCTGCGTGATACCGTCGTTTCCGAATACGAAAAGCAGTATGGCTCCGCCCCCGAGATAATGGTCATACATGCGGGACTCGAATGCGGTCTTTTCTCCGAAAAGATAGACGGCCTTGACTGCGTTTCCATTGGTCCCGATATGATGGACATTCACACGACGGGTGAAAAGCTGAATATTGCCTCGACTGAGAGAACATGGAAGCTTTTAAAATCAATACTGAAAAGCCTGTAATATCTGCATAGATAAAAAGAAAGCACCGTTTTTTCGGTGCTTTCTTTTTGAGTGAGTCTGTAAGCCGGGTTCTGTCTTAAACGGTCATC
>CAZLSN010000073.1:0-7054 GCA_964562265.1 uncultured Oscillospiraceae bacterium | reverse complement strand
CTGCCTGTCCAACGCTTCCTTCCTGCGTGATGTTCTCGAGTATCACAAGGTTCCCACCTACCTCGAGCACACCATCAAGGAGATCAAGGACAAGACCGTCGTTATCGCTTCCAAGGACGGCAAGAATGTTATCGAGGTCGAGTACGACAACATCGTAAACGGCATCGGCTTCGTTCCCCAGCCTGTCGGCGGCAAGGGCAAGAACATCCACCGCGTCGGTGACTGTGTTGCTATCGGCAACCTGCGTACCGCTATCTGGCGTGCATGGGATGTCTGCATGAAGATCTAATCTTTGCAGTACCCCGAATAACGACAAAACTTTTAATGCGCAAGTCCGAAAGGACTTGCGCATTTTCATTACGCTTCCAAATTTGTAAACAAAGTGTAAATCCGAAAAAGTTCTCACAAACCGGCGCAAGATTTCGCAAAAGGCTGCGTCTTTATAATTGAGCGCACGATTGGGGGATCGGCTCACCTTGCCGAATACTTTTTGCGGAGGATTAAATGAGCGAACTGAACAGATCACGCCTGCTGAAAGCAATGAGCGTGGCACTTGCGGTGATAATACTGCTTTGTGCGACACTGACCCCCAAGGCCGACGCCAAGACTCAGGACGAGTATTATGAAAACGCCCTCCTGTTCTGGACGAATGTTGAGAGGGAGAGAAATGGCCTTTCGCCACTCAAAACCACCGATGCACTCGATAACGCATCCGAAACCAGAGCAAAAGAACTCATAACGAAGTACGATCACACCCGCCCCAACGGCAAACGCTGGACGACGATATTTGCGGCAAACGGCATAAGCTACGGCTGCGCTGCGGAGAATATCGCAGTGGGCTACAAGACCCCCTGCGAGGTAGTCGGCGCATGGATGGAATCATCCGGCCACCGCAGCAATATCCTCAGCAGCAAGTTCAAGTACATGGGCAGCGGCTACAGCTATTCCTCATCGGGCTACAAGCACCATTGGGAGCAGCTTTTCGCCGGCGAGGTGACATATCAGAACGCCCGCAGCAGCTTCTATGTTGCGCCCAAGGGCTTAAGCCTCGATAAAAGCAGCCTCACCCTTTCGGTGAACGGCACAGCCGAGATCACCGGCACTCCGAATCCCGTTTACGCGACCGAGAAGATCACGTGCCAAAGCTCCGATACGAGCGTTGTTCAGGTCACAGGTACGCAGGTGAATGTCATCAGCGTAAAGGGTCTGCGCAACGGTACGGCAACGCTGACATTCAAGTGCGGCAGCTACTCCAAGACTGTCTCGGTCACCGTCGGCACCGGAGTCGGCAGCTCATCCGGCAGCAGCGCAAATAAAAGCCCCTATGTCGATGTCAGTCCCTCGGCATCGTATTACGATGCGGTCATCTGGGCGACGAACACGGGCATAACCCGTGGTATCGATGCGACTCACTTTTCTCCGAATTCGACCTGCACAAGAGGTCAGGCAATGACCTTCCTCTGGCGTGCGGCGGGATGTCCCGAACCCAAGACCAAGACCTGCCCCTTCGTGGATGTAAGCTCCGGCTCCTTCTGCTATAAGGCGGTGCTTTGGGCGGTCGAAAAGGGCATAACCCTCGGCACGGATTCCACCCACTTCTCCCCGAATAAGATAATCCCCAAGGAACAGGCGGTAATGTTCCTGTACAGATATTACGGCAGCCCGACGGTATACGGTACGGAGCCGTACAGCGATGTTAAAACCGGCAGCTATTGCTACAGTGCGGTGCTTTGGGCGTATAAAAACGGCATCGCAGACTCCGGCTCAAGCTTCGGTGTCGGCTGTAACTGCTCCAGAGCGCAGATAGTCCAGTACCTTTACAGGGCTATGACCTGATTTGACAGTATCCTCGTACCGTGGAAATCAGCTCCCACGGTACGGTTACTCCTTTCTCCATCCCCCAAAGAGTCCGGTGCTTTCCCCCGAGGCACCGGACTCGTATTATTTTCTGCCGCAATATGCCGAAGGCATATATCATTAGGAAAGCGCAGCTTTCCGCTCCCAGTCCCGATTATCGATACCGAGATCGACTGCGGCAAAAAGAAAAACACGGCAGCGGTGGATACCGTACTGCCGTGTTTTTGAATAAAAAATCGTTTTTCAGAACATGAGCTTAAACATGTTCGCATCATTTGAAAGGTTGCTCATCTCACCGAGGAAGAGGAAATCGGTGACTCCGGCGGTCGCAACAAGACCTCTGACGGAGCCGTTATAGTAGCGCAGGTCGAGCATTATGATATTCTCGTAATCCGCCGTGAGGAAGGGCGCAAGGGAGTTTGCAAACGAATCCTTGACGATAAGCAGGGTCTTGCCGTTCTGCGCACCGCCGCTTATTACCATCTGCGCCTTGTTGCCGCCGAAGAAGACCGTGTACTTGTCCTTCGCATCGAGTGCCGCCATATTGTAAACCTCGATGTCCTCGCCGTCGGCATAGACACTCACGCTGTCGCTCACGGGGGCGATATACACACTGTCGGGCTTTGCCGAGGGATCGAGCGTTTTGGAATAGGTGGTGCCGAGGAAATTCTCACTCACGAGCGAAAGCTCATCGGTGTATTTGCCGTTGCCCTGCATTATGGCGTTATAGGCGAGGTATGCACCCTGCGTCGTCCAATGGTGATCGGTGCGGTAGAAGATATACTCATCACTGTGAGCCGAAAGCTCGGAGTAAAGGTCGGGCAGGAAAACATCGTTGCCAAGGATCTCACACGCGGAAGCGTACAGCGCCTCGGCGTCGTACATTTCGGCGTTTGCGGGGAGCTTATCGCAAAGCACCGTACCCGCAGACGGTACAAGCGCGACGGTGCCGTCAATGCCCATGTCGTCGATAAAGCTTTTTATGATGCCGAGATTGTCGGCAAATTTTTCGCTGTCTACGCCGTTTTGCGTGATCTTTTCGATATAGTAGCCGTCGGAGCCGATATATGCGCCGCCGATGTCACGGAAGCCGATGGTGAGCTTTAAAGCTGAGCCTATCTCCGTCCACATGTCCCTTGCGGGGAACTGATCGCTCAGATACTTCGACAGGCTGCTCTGGAAGCTGCCGTCGAGTACCGTATCGAGGTTCAGCGTCGGTGCGGTTTGGAGCATACGATTCTCGTTGTCGGAAAATTCGTTGTCCGGCGTGAGAAAAATGAAGGCGGAGGGGAAAACGATTATCGCAAGAAACAAAGCGATGAAGCCGATGTATAGCTTTTTCATACCGAACACCCCCCTTAGAATCTGAAGTACAGGAACGGATTGTAGCTGTCACCGACGAGGAATACCATGCACAGACCCAGAAGCAGCAGCGCAAATACCGCCTTTATGCAGAATGCGGGGGCTTCGCCGAGCTTCAGTTTCTCACCGCAGAGGCACACAAGCTTCTTGGGGAAGTGGGTCGAGGCGATTGCGAGAATGATCAGCAGTGCGGCTCTTGTACCGAGATAGTAAAGGTCAAGACCTCCGGTAAGCCCGTTTGCACCGAACAGTGAGCCGAGGTACGGCAGCAGCACTCCCGTATCGACACAGGCGAAGATCGCCCAGCTCAGCGTTATGATAAACAGCGCGTAAAGGTGCCGGAAAACAGCGGGAAGCTTTGACAGCGCTTTCAGCAGGAAGTTCTTTTCAATAACGAGAATAATGCCGAAGTACAGACCCCAAATGATGAAGTTCCAGCCTGCACCGTGCCAGAAGCCGGTGAGCATCCATACGATGAACAGATTGAGCATCTGGCGAAGCTTGCCCTTGCGGCTGCCGCCGAGCGGGTAATAGAGATATTCTCTGAACCATGTGCCGAGGGTTATGTGCCAGCGGCGCCAAAATTCTGTCGCACTTTTGGATTCGAAAGGGTGGAGGAAGTTTTCGGGGAACTTAAAGCCGAACATACGGCCGAGGCCGATCGCCATATCCGAATAGCCGGAGAAATCAAAGTAGATCTGGAAGCCGTAAGCGACAAGACCGAGCCAAGCCATCAAAACCGAAGTCTCGCCGCCGAGGGCGTAGATCTCATCCCAAAGTGCGCCGATCTGATTTGCAAGCAGTACCTTTTTGCCGAGACCCACAACAAAGCGGCAAATACCGTCGGCAAAGTCCTTTGCGCTGACATTTCTGTCGTCAACCTGAAGCTCGACATCCGAGTATCTGACGATGGGACCGGCGATAAGCTGCGGGAACATGGTGATGTACATTCCGAAGTTTAAAATGTTGCGCTGCACCTTGACATCGCCGCGGTAGACATCGATCGTATAGCTCATTGCCTGGAAGGTGTAGAAGCTGATGCCTATGGGCAGGGCGAGATTCACAAGCCCTATCTGCGCGTTAAATGCTGCGTTTACACTCGATATGACAAAGTCCGTGTATTTAAACACGCCGAGAAGTCCGAGGTCGATTATAACGGACAGCGCCAAAAGGAGCTTCGAGAGTCGGGCGTTCTCCCTGTGCTTATCGAGCAGTAGACCGAAGACATAGTTTATGACGATGGAGAACATCATCAGGAACACATACTTCGGTTCGCCCCATGCGTAGAATACGAGTGAGACAAGAAGCAAAAAAGTGTTCTTCAGTCGCTTCGGACAGATATAGTAGCCTGCCAAAACTATGGGCAGGAATATGCATATAAATACAGTATCGCTGAATACCATGTTCGTTTCTCCTGAAACAGCTTACTCGACGAAGGATAAAAACGCCGCTTTGCAAACGAGCCTTCGCCGGTCATTGAAATTACGGTATAAAATCATTGCCGGTGCGGATGCGGCAACTTTTATTTTACCATATACCCCCTCGGGTATGTCAATAGTTTGGGGTTAAGAAACTGCATATGTTATCCGAAAGCCGCAAATCCGCAGTAGGCAGATGGGCAACATTCGGCTGCGGATATGTTCGCTCCGCTACATTTTTAGATAATATGACACTTGCCACCGCAAAGCAAGTATTATATACTGTATATACTGATTTTTACAATTTCAGGGGGCTTTGCGATGAAGAATGTGTTTGCGATACTCAGCGGCAAAGGGAACAAGCTCCCGCACTTGAGATAGTAACCTTTGCGCTTGAGCTGCTTGCGAGATATGCCGCCCACTTTACCGCCGACAAGGTCACAAAGGGCGGTCAGGATTATTACTACGATCAGCTCATCCGCCTTCTGGTGGATGCCTATCACATGGGCGAGAATTCGCCCGTACTCATGCAGCACCGGCCGGAGAGCTATCTTGCATGGCTCCTTTCCGGCGACGAGAAGACCCTTTACCGCAGCGACTCTTATCACCGCGATCCGGTGAAATAATAAAACGGAGAGAAAGATATGAACAAGACACTTGTTATTATGGCTGCCGGACTCGGCTCCCGCTACGGCGGCGTAAAGCAGATGGACGGAGTGGGACCCGATGGCGAGATCCTTATGGAGTACGCCATCTTCGATGCCCTGCGTGCGGGCTTTGATAAGGTCGTCATGATAATAAAGCCATCAATGATAGACGATGTAAAAGAACGCTGCGGCGATAAGATCGAAAAAAGCAGCGGCATAAAGATCGAATACGCCTTCCAGACGGCAGATAAGTTCACCGAAAAGAAGCCCGCATTGGCAAACAGAACGAAGCCTCTCGGCACGGTGCATGCTGTCATATGCGCAAAGGAGCTGATAAACGGTCCCTTCGCCGTCATAAATGCCGATGATTATTACGGCGCCGATGCCCTCGGCGTTATCGCACCGGAGCTGGATAAGCTGCAAGACGCGGGTGATGCGACGATGGTTGCCTACAGACTGAAGAACACCGTCAGCGAATTCGGCACCGTCACAAGAGGCGTTTGCTCGGAGGAGGGCGGTCACCTTGCCTCCGTCACCGAGACATATAAGATAAAGCTCTTCCCCGACGGCACGATAAGGGACACCTCCGAGAGTGAGGACGGCCCCATCCTTTCGCCGGAGAGCCTTGTGTCGATGAACATGTGGGGCTTTTCGGAAAAGGCACTCGAAGTCATGGAGGACTACTTTGCGGCTTTCGCCGCAAGGATAGACGAGGACGACAACAAATCCGAGTGCCTGCTTCCCATCATGGTCGGTGAGCTTATAAAAAGCGGGAAGATGAGCGTCAGCGTTTTGAGTTCACGGGACAAGTGGTTCGGTCTGACCTACAAGGAGGATAAGCCCGGAGTCGAAGCTGCCCTCGCAGAGCTTCACAATGAGGAAGTGTACCCCACCCCGCTGTTTTGATCTCTTGCCGTTGCACTGCCTTACAGTACAGTGCAACGGCTTTGCTTTGCGCTGAAGCTTGCTCCGTTTCCTTGGATCTCCCTTTGGGAGAGCCGGCAAAACCGCAAGGTTTTGACTGAGAGGGCGATATATAATCACAAAAAAACAGACAATGCTCAGAAACGAGCATTGTCTGTTTAACTTTTAATACTTATCAGTCTTCGTCCTCGGAGTCATCCTCGTCGAGATCGAACTCAAGGTCTGCGCCGCAGATGGGGCAAAGGATGCTGCCGAAGGCAAGATCCTCCTCGTAAACGGTGACGACCTCACCGCACTGGGGGCAGGTGACCTCATACTCGGGCTCATCGCCGCAGCAGCCGCAGCAATCCTCATCGCAGCTGTCGCAGTCGCCGTCGCAGTCATCGTCGTCATCGTCATCATCGTAAAGCTCGTCCATAACGAGGTCTTCGAGATAAGCCATGTCCTCGCAGAGATCGTCCATCTCGTCAGCCATATCGGCTGCATTTGCTTCGAGATCTTCAACATCGGAGGCAAGCGAATCAAGGACATCTATCATGGCAAGCATGAGCTTACCTTCCTTGCTGTCCTCTCCTATGCCGAGGCCTTCCGCAAGACCTTTAAGATACGCTACTTTTTCGGATGCTGTCATAATAAAACCTCCTGTCGCTTATAGATGGCTGTTTTCTTATGCACGGCTGAGATACTCGCCGGTGCGGGTGTCTATCTTGATGATCTCACCGGGCTCGATGAACAGGGGAACCTTGACCTCTGCGCCGGTCTCGAGGGTGGCGGGCTTGGTTGCGTTGGTAGCGGTGTTGCCTGCAAAGCCGGGGTCGGTATCGGTGACTTCGAGCTCAACGAAGA
>CAZLSN010000072.1:0-7208 GCA_964562265.1 uncultured Oscillospiraceae bacterium | reverse complement strand
ACATAATACTTTGTGTTCTCATCCAGAAGCTCTGCGGGGATGCAGGGACGGATGACAAGCTCGATCATGTCCTTGCGGATCTGCTCAAGGGTTGCTTCCGCTGCATGCTGGGTTGAGAGGACGACGGTATCGACTCTGACGGGCTTTCCGCTGTCGTCATATTCGACGGTGACCTGAGTCTTGCCGTCGGGACGAAGGTAATCAACAAGGCCGCTCTTTCTGACCTCGGTCAGTCTCTTTACGATCTTATGCGAAAGGCTTATCGCAAGGGGCATAAGCTCCTCGGTCTCGTTGCAGGCGTAGCCGAACATCATGCCCTGGTCGCCGGCACCGTTATCAAGTTCACTGTCCTCTGTCTCTTTTGCTTCGAGGGATTTGTCAACGCCGAGGGCTATGTCCTCGGACTGCTCATCGATATTGGTGATGATGCCGCAGGTGTCGCAGTCAAAGCCGTACTTTGCTCTGTCGTAGCCGATGTCACGGATGACACCTCTTGCGATCTTGGGAATGTCAACATAACAGCTTGTGCTGATCTCGCCCATGATGTGGACAAGTCCCGTGGAGACGGTGGTCTCACAGGCTACACGACCGTCGGGGTCGTTTTCCAGTATTGCATCCAGTACTGCGTCCGAGATCTGGTCGCAGATCTTGTCGGGATGTCCCTCTGTTACCGATTCCGATGTGAAAAGTCTCTTACTCATTTTTAAATTCCTCCGTATAAATTTTCCGAACACCGACAAAAAACTCCGCCATTCGGCGGAGTGTGATACTTGGTTATAGCCTCATCTTTCGATCTTTACCGCCGGATTTGGCACCTTGCCTTTCGACAGGTTGCCGGGTTTCACAGGGCCGTTCCCTCCACCGCTCTTGATAAGGTGTTCAGTTGTGTGTAGGATTATATCACAAGACTTGGCTTTGTCAAGCGATTTTTGCAATATTTGCCGAATAATGTGTTTTCGTTTTGACTGTAGGCGAATTGTATTGTATAATGATATGATAATACTTAGCGGAGGTCTTGCAATGATAATCGTTCTCCGGCCCAATGCAACGGAAAAGCAGACAAATGAGCTGTTAAACTATATAGAAGGCTGCGGTCTTAATGCCGAGAAAATTGTCGGCGATACCCAGACCGTTCTGGCGGTAATAGGCAATGCCGCTTTGCTCAGTCCCGATCTCATATGCGGCTTTGATGCCGTATCGGGGGTTCGTGGCATCAGTGAGGCATACTCTCTTGCCGGCAGAAGCTCTCACCCCGAGGACAGTGTTTTTGACATTGGCGGCGTTAAAATCGGAAGCGGCTTTACCATTATTGCAGGGCCCTGCTCCGTTGAGAGCCGTGAGCAGCTCAAATCAATCGCCGAGGCGGTAAAGTGCAGCGGTGCTTCGATACTCCGAGGCGGTGCATTTAAGCCCCGCACCTCGCCCTATGCCTTTCAGGGCTTGGGTGCCGAGGGACTCTCTATGCTTTCAGAGGCAAAGAAGCTCACAGGGCTTCCGACCGTAAGTGAGATACTCGACCTCTCGACGCTCCCTCTTTTTGAGGATGTTGACATTCTTCAGGTCGGGGCAAGGAATATGCAGAACACCGTGCTTCTCAAGGCTCTTGCAAAATGCGGTAAGCCGATTCTTTTAAAGCGCGGCTGGTCAAGCACTGTAAAAGAGCTTTTGACCTCTGCGGAATATCTTATGAGCGGCGGCAATGAGCAGGTCATCCTCTGCGAAAGAGGTATTCGCAGTTTTGAGACATCGACCCGTTTTACGCTTGATCTCTCAGCCGTTCCGGTAATTAAGGAGCTGAGTCATCTGCCCGTTATCGTCGATCCGAGTCACGCAGTAGGTCATACGGATTTTGTCGCTCCGATGGCTCTTGCCGCTGCCGCAGCAGGTGCCGACGGTATTATGGTCGAGGTACACAACGATCCTCCCCATGCGCTTTGCGATGCGGCACAGGCAATAACGCCGAAACAGTTTGATTCGCTTTGCAAAAAGCTGTTTGCCGTGAGAAAGGCGGTCGGGCAATGCGAAGACTGAGGATCGATCTCGGCGGCGGCTATGATGTCGTTATAGCACATGGTATCCTTGCCGACTGCGGCGATGAGATCCGCAATGTGACAATGGCGAAAAAGCTTCTCATCGTCAGCGGTCAAACGGTTGCAAGTCTCTATGCCGATAAGCTCAGAGCGCAGCTTGAGGCTTGCGGCTTTGAGGTCGAAATTTTTGCATACGAAGGCGGCGAAGCGGCAAAAAATCTTGCCACCTTGTCAAAGCTTTTGGAATGCATGGCGGGCTTTAACATGTGCAGATCGGACTGCGTTATAGCTCTCGGCGGCGGTGTCACGGGAGACATTGCGGGCTTTGCCGCCTCATGCTATATGCGTGGGATCGATCTTATCCACTGTCCCACCACTCTGCTCTCGATGGTCGATTCCTCCGTCGGAGGAAAATGTGCGGTGAATTTAAGTCAAGGCAAAAACCTTGCAGGTGCTTTTTATCAACCGAAGCTTGTCCTTTGCGATCCCGACACTTTGGCTACGCTGCCGCTGGATATAGTTCGCGACGGCTATGCGGAGATCGCAAAATATGCAATGTTATGTAAACCGCGTTTGATAAGAGAAAAGACCCTGAATATTGAGGAGATCATCTATGAATCTCTCGATGCAAAACGCACTTTTATCGAAGAGGATGAGTTTGATAAGGGCAAAAGAACCTATTTGAATCTCGGCCACACGATCGCTCATGCCATTGAAAAACAAAGCGATTATTCGATCTCGCACGGTAAAGCCGTGGCGATGGGCCTTGCTGCCGTATCGAGGAGGAACAAGACGGTATGTGACTATCTTGTTTCACACGGTCTGCCTCTTGATATTCCATTTGATCGAGATGCGTTATGTAAACTAATGATAAACGACAAAAAGCGAAACGGCGATAAATGCAGTGTTGTTCTTTTCCGTTCACTCGGCTCATGTGAGCTGTGTGAGGTCGGGCTTTCCGAGCTGCGTTCCGTTTTGTTCGGTGAATGATATGCAGACGATTCTTCCGTCAATGCTTTGCGGCAGCGTTAAGGCACCGCCGTCGAAGTCCTGTTCACACAGGGCTTTGATATGCGCCGCACTTTCTGACAGACCTGTCAGGATACGGGGTCTGAGCAAGTGCGATGATGTTATGTTAACCTTGCGTTGTCTTGAAGCCCTCGGTGCAGGCTATGAAAACGAGGTGCTGACGCCGATAGACAAAAGCAGGCTTCCAAGCTGCCCCACGCTCTATTGCGGAGAAAGCGGCAGTACCCTGCGCTTTCTCCTTCCGGTCGTTGCCGCACTCGGCTGCGGTGCCGATTTTGTTCTCGGAGGCAGACTTAATGAGCGTCCGATCTCACCGCTTTGCGACGAACTTTGCCGACACGGAGTGAGCATTAAACGGCATGAGAACAATATATCGCTCAGGGGCAAATTACGCTCCGGTGATTATACGATCTCCGGCAATGTTTCCTCCCAGTTTATAAGTGGACTGCTCTTTGCGCTGCCTCTCATCGGCGGTGGAACAGTTAACATAATACAAGGCACTGTATCCGCCGATTACATTGAAATAACAAAAGATTTTCTTCTTCGTTCAACTATTTATGTAAACCAAATCGGGAATTGCATTTCTGTCTCCGGTGATTACTCATTTGAGGATGAGCATACGATCGAGGGTGACTGGTCGGCTGCCGCATACTGGCTCTGCGCCGCTGCCCTCGGAGGCGAAATCTTCGTCACAGGCTTAGACATCAAGTCAAAGCAAGGTGACCGTGCGATAATCGGTCTGCTGCGAAATTTCGGTGCCGAAGTGAGCATCGGCGACGGTATTTCAGTCTCTGCATCAAAGCTCAAAGCTTGCGAGATCGACGCTTACGGTATCCCCGATCTCATCCCCGCCACGGCACTTTTATGTGCGGCGGCGGACGGTGAAAGCAGGATATATAACGCTGCGGCACTGCGCAGGAAAGAGTCAGACAGGCTAAACGCCACAAATATTATGTTAACCTCGATGAGGATTCAGACCGTGCTGACTCAAGACACAATCACGATAGTCGGAGGCCGGCTTTGCGGTGCCGATTTACACTCTTTTTCCGACCACAGGATCGCGATGGCTGGTATCATCGCCGCGGCAAATGCCCTCTCCCCATCGACAATTGACGATACCGACTGTATTTCCAAATCCTATCCCGATTTTTCTGCTGACTTCATTTCTCTCGGAGGGAAGCTCTTGTGAGTATTTTTTACGGCAAAAACTTGATAATCGAGGTTTTCGGCACTTCTCATGCAAAAGAGATCGGCGTTAAAGTCGCCGGACTGCCGGAGGGTCTTGAGCTTGACTATGATGAACTTCTTGCCTTCATGAAAAGGCGTTCGCCGGGTCAAGATCCCCTTTGCAGCTCAAGGTGTGAGGCGGATGCTCCGATTTTTCTCTCCGGAGTTAGTGACGGCAGAACAAACGGCGACACCCTCTGTGCGGTCATCAAGAATACCGATGTCAAGAAGTCTGATTATGTTAACCTGAAACACATCCCCAGACCCGGGCATGCAGATCTATGTGCATGGGAAAAATTCGGTCTTCAATATGATATGTCCGGTGGAAGTGTCTTCTCCGGACGGATGACTGCACCCATATGCATAATAGGCGGTATCATTCTTAGGGAGCTTGAAAGGAAGGGCATTTCGATTTCGGCAGAGGTCTGTTCCGCACACATGGGCATTGACATTCGTGACGAAGCGGAGCTTAGGAAGGCAGACCGTGACTCAGCAGGCGGCTTAGTCAGATGTAAGGTCAAGGGTCTGCCTATCGGCTTGGGCGGAGAGCTGTTTTCCGGCTTGGATGCCGAAATTGCAGCACTTATCTACTCAATTCCGGGTGTTAAGGGACTTGAATTCGGCGTCGGCTTTGAAGCTGCCAAGCTCAGCGGCAGCGAGAACAACGACGAATATGCCATTCAAGACAGGAAAATCGTATTCCTTTCCAACAACTGCGGCGGTGTTCTGGGCGGTATGAGCACCGGTACTCCGCTTGAATTCACGGTCGCATTCAAGCCCACTCCTTCCATCGCCAAACCGCAGCGCAGCGTTGACCTCAGCACAATGAAAGAGGTAACATTGTCCGTATGCGGAAGACATGATCCTTGCTATGCTTTGAGGACTCCACCCATTGTAGAGAGTGCCGCGGCAATTGCGATATACGACATTATGTTAACTTCGCATTTGGACGATTTGGCGGATTTTAGAAAGAAGATCGACTGCATTGACGGCAGACTCATTGAGCTTTTAAATGAAAGACTTTCGATTTGTGCTGAGATTGCGGACTTCAAGGCAAAAAAATCGCTCCCGGTATATGATGCAGCAAGAGAGGCTGAAAAGCTCTCCTCGGTTCCCGATGAGCTTAGTTCGATTTTCGCTGAGATAATCAAAACTTCAAGGCAGTTTCAGGAGGATAGGCTCGATGGCTGAATTCGGTCTTTTGGGACAAAAGCTTGGGCATAGTCACTCCCCTATGCTGCACAAAATTTTGGGCGGCTATGATTATGGTCTTTTTGAGATCGAACCCGATGAGCTTTCGGATTTTTTTGCCAAGCGCTGCTTTGGGGGCATCAATGTTACTGTACCCTACAAGAAAGCGGTTATTCCCTTTTGCGATGAGCTGAGTGAGGAAGCCGGACGCATAGGCAGTGTGAATACGATAAAAAATGTCGATGGTCGCCTCATCGGATACAACACCGACTATTACGGATTTTGCAGGATGATCGAAAAAAGCGCTGTCTCGGTTGCGGGAAAGAAATGCTTAGTCCTCGGTAACGGCGGAGTTGCACCGACCGTCAGAGCTGCATTACATGTTCTCGGCGCAGCGGAGATCGTCACGGTTTCGAGAAGAAGCAATGTAAATTATGTTAACTTGCATAACCATTGTGACGCCGAGATAATTGTTAACGCAACGCCTGTGGGCATGTATCCCGATAACGGAAGCTGCCTTGTTGATCTTCGTTCCTTCCCCAATTGCAGCGGTGTTTTGGATCTTATTTATAACCCGCTTAAAACCTCGCTCGTTTTGCAGGCAGAGGAACTCGGGATCAAATGCAGCGGCGGACTGTATATGCTCACTGCTCAGGCTGCCGCAGCGGTCGAGATATTCACCGGGAGAAAGATTACAGACTATGAGCTTAATGCAGCTCATAAAAAGCTTCTAAGCTCCGTTTTGAATATCATACTCATCGGTATGCCGGGCTGCGGAAAATCCACAACAGGATTAGAGTTATGTAAACTTACCGGAAGCGAGTTTATCGACTCCGATGATGAAATAGTAAAACGCTGCAAATGCTCGATACCGGAGTACTTTGAGCGTTACGGTGAAGACGCTTTCAGAAAGCTTGAAACCGAAGCGTTGGTTGACATAACGAAAAAGTGCGGCTGCATCATCGCAACCGGCGGAGGCGTTGTTACAAGAAAAGAAAACTTGGCGTTGCTTCGTCAAAACGGCGTTTTGGTCTTTCTCGAAAGAGATATATCCACGCTTCCGACCGATGGTCGCCCGATCTCGAAAAGCACGGCTCTCAGCGAGCTTGCGGCAGTAAGGCTGCCGCTATACCGTGAGTGGGCGGATATAACCATATCGGCAAGCAGCCCCCTTTCTGCAGCGCAAAAAATATTGGAGGCAATAAAATGAAGATCCTTGTTATAAACGGGCCGAACCTCAACATGCTCGGGATCCGTGAGCCGGAGCTTTACGGAAATTATGATTATTCCTCATTATGCGAACATATTATGTTAACCGCAAATGAGCTGAATATCGAGGTCGATATCTTTCAGTCAAACCACGAGGGCGAGCTTGTTGATAAGATCCAGAAGGCTTACGGCTGCTTTGACGGGATCATCATCAATGCTGCCGCATATACACATACCTCTGTCGCCATTTTGGACGCTTTGAAGGCCGTGGGTTTAAGAGCCGTCGAGGTGCATCTGACCGATATAACTGCCCGTGAGGATTTTCGTCAAATCTCCTACCCTGCGCTTTATTGTGAGAAGAGCATTTGCGGCTTGGGCTTTGATGGCTATTCCGAAGCTTTGCGCTATTTTGCCGGAAGAAAATCTTGACAAGGTCGCAGGCTTATGCTAATATAAGAAGGTGCCTGTGCAGAAGTACCCAAGAGGCCGAAGGGGCTCCCCTGCTAAGGGAGTAGGCGTGTA
>CAZLSN010000071.1:0-7247 GCA_964562265.1 uncultured Oscillospiraceae bacterium | reverse complement strand
TCATGAGTCTCTCCTTTTCTCCGAAAAATCGGGGGGTATTATTAAAATCCTCGCTACGGCGAAGTATTTTACATTATAATAATAAGCAACTTTGCTTTTATTGATATTTTACTTTAGCACATTGCAGTGATGATTGCAAGACTTTTCATCGATTTGAAGTGCAAAACTTTTTCATCAAAAGTGTTCGATATTTTTACATTCGACATATATTGACTTCATCATTTTTTAATGTTATTCTTTATATACCACATCTTGAATAAAAATGCAAGATTATTCTTAAAAAATTGAATAATATTCAGAAAGGATGATAGAGAGTGTATTGCATTAAGTGCGGTAAACAGCTTGAAGACGGAACCAAGTTCTGCATCTTCTGCGGAGCAAAGCAGGAGGATGCCGCCCCCGTCGTCGAAGCTGCACAGCCTGCCCCCGCTCCCGAAACAATTGTTACCCCTTCCCCCGTTGCCGAAGCCCCCAAGTTTGAAGCTGCCCCCAAGTTTGAAGCTGCCCCTAAGTTTGAGGCCGCACCCAAGTTCGAGGCTGCGCCTCCCATAGTCGAGACTCCCGCTGCCCCCGCCAAGAAAAAGGGCAAGGGCGGTCTTATCGTTACGATAATCCTCGGCGTTCTGGTTCTTGCGCTTCTCGCTCTGAACGCATATCAGTATTTTGTCATGGCTTCCGATCTCAAGGCCGATCTGGCTGCCTCCGAAAAGGAGCTCAAGTCCGTCAAGGCGGAGCTTGCCGACCTTGAAGATGAATATGCCGATCTCGAAGACGAGTACGATGACCTGCTTGAGTCCTCCGGCGAAGCAAGCGACATTCTGTACTATATTAGCAGATATGCAGAATCGAATGTAGTCGGCATCGGCTCCGGTCAGTTCTATACCGATCGTGCCATCGTCATCATGAATGAGGGTGATACCGACAGCATCACCCTGACCTGCGCCTACAGCGATGATGTTACCGTCCATTTCGACATCGAAGGCAGCAGCATCGATGCCGGCTTCGTAGGAAGCTGGAGCGGTGATGATGTCAATGTGTCTATCGAGGCTCTCGAAACCGGTGTCTCTTTCATCTCCTTTGAAAACGATATCAACTCCGACACCTTCTCCATCCTCGTCATCGTTGTCTGATAATTTGAAGATAATTTGAATAAATAAAAATCGCAGACTTTTAAAGTCTGCGATTTTTTATATATTTTCGAGAAGGGGCGGGAATTCGGACAAGGCTCTTATCTCAAAGTCGGGGCGAATGTCGGGGTCTGCGGGCAAGGCATTGGGATTAAACCAGCAGGTGCGTACTCCGGCATTTATTCCGCCGAGGATGTCGGACGACAGACGGTCACCGAGAATTATGGCTTCGTCCTTATTGAAATCCGCAATGCGTTCAAAGCAGAGATCAAAAAACTCCTTCGACGGCTTATCCGCTCCCATGCGTTCGGAGATAAATATATCCTCAAAGTACTTGCCGATGGCCGCACTTTCGATTCGGCTGTCCTGAACCGTGGCGGTGCCGTTTGACACGATATAGAGCTTGTATTTTCCGTACAGCGCAGCCAGAAGCTCCGGTGCGCCATCGATAAACCAGTGACCTATGCCCAGAAGATACTCATATCTGTCCTGCGCCTTTTCGGGTGATGCGGTGACGCCGTATTCCTCAAACAGCAATCCGAAACGCCGCACAAGGGCGGCATTGCGCTCGATCTTCCCCTGCTCAAGGAGCTTCCACTGCTCATCGTTTATCTCGCTGTAGCGATGTATCATCTCATCCGTGGGGTTAAGTCCGAGTTCGCTAAAGGTTCGGAATATAGCGGCATATTCTGCCTTGCCGAAGTCCAGCAGCGTATCGTCAATATCAAGCAAAACAAATTTGATCATCAATGTATCACCTCAAAGCTCCAGTGTTCCGAAAGATCTTCGGGCATTCTTTTAATAAGCTCATCCAGTCCCGCACTGAGACTGAGCATGTAATTATCCGCTGCGCAGATTATGTATCCGCCTTTTTCTGCCTCGATGTTCACATCAACGGGGGTGTTGGCGAAGTCAAAAAGCTCCGTGAGCCGCATACACAGCTCTCCCGCCGCCGCAAAGGCGGCACCGAAGCGCAAAAGTGTAAGCAGTCTGCTCTCCTGCGACGAAAACCACGACCAGAACTCGGCGTAGTTAAGCCGCTTCAGAATATCCTGTCTGAGCGAAAAACGGGGGTTTTTTCCCGCTGCCGCCTCTGCCACATCGAAGGCGACATTTGCCTCAAGCTGAGGGTCAAGCTCTTTAAGCTCCGCAAGCTTTTTCATCGCAAGAGGGCGGCGTTCGGTCACGGCATACAGCATCGCATAAATTATATGCATCTGCTTGCTTTCGATGCCGTATTCCTCGGCCTCGCAAAGAGCCCACTCGGCATCGGCGTACTCGCCCATCATAAGGCTGCAATCGGCTGCACCGGCATAAAGGGCTCCGGTAAGCTCACGGAAGTTCACCGACGGGATCTCATCCTTGGGTTTGCGCTCCGATATGAGATTCAGGGCAATGAGGTAATTTGCAAGTGCGGCATCGAAGCTGCGCTGCTTATGCAGTATCCTCGCAAGCAGGGTGTGCGTCATGTAAAAGCCGGTACCCGCTGTGACCGCTGCGGCAAGGTGCCGGGTCGCTCTGGGCAAAAATCCCGCTCTTTCACAGCAAAGTCCCATGAAAAACTGCCTTGCGCCCTCATCGGCACGGCTGCGGCAGCGTTTTTTTAGATGGGTCAGCTTTCTCAACGCCTTGTCAAAGCAGCCGCTGCTTATGTAATTAACCGCACCCACAAGCTCGATCTCGGCGGCGGGATCATCGGTAAACGCCGGTTCCATTATGTCGCCAAAGGTGCGCATGTGTATGCGCCGTGATTCCTCGAAGGCATCACGGAATTTTGCGTTTTGCAGTAGTTTTTCCGCAATTGCGGCGGTGGGGTCAAATCTCATATCAAAGATGTTTATCCAGCTCTTTTTCTACATAATCGTACTTCTTGACCTTCGGTGAGGCGATAAAGCGGCCCCGCATTACAACTGCCGAGGGCTTGCGCAAAACGCTTATATCCGCCAGCGGGTCGCCGTCAACTATCAGCAGGTCTGCGGATTTGCCGGCCTCGACGCTGCCCGTCTCGTCTGCGACACCTGCGATCCGTGCGTTCACAAGCGTTGCGGTGTGCAGCGCAAAGGCGGAGTCCACTCCGACATACTTTTTGAAGTACGCAAGCTCACGCCACATATCGTAATGCGTGACGAAGGGGCATGCCGTGTCGGTTCCAAGTCCAACGGGGATGCCTCTTTCGAGTGCCTCTTTTGCGCAGCTTATGATACCGTTTAAAACGATATTGCCGTTATACTGCGACATTTCCGTTGCTCCGCTCATCTCCCTGTCAAACAATGCGCAGGGTATCGCCGGAGATATGGTGCAGACATGGGCGGCACCCTTCGCCTTAAAGTCCTCCGCCGTGGCATCGTCAAGTGCGGCACCGTGTTCCACGGTATCGACGCCGCCGTAAAGTGCGGCCTTTACGCCCTCGGGACTTTCAACATGGGCTGCGACCTTGTAGCCCAGGCGATGCGCCTCCTCGCAGCATGCTTTAACAAGTTCGGGACTCATTTTAAGCTCACCGGGTTCGCCCTTCTTCTTTGCGTCCAGCACTCCGCCGGTTATCATGAGCTTTATAAGATCGGGCTTATCCTCGGCGATCTTATCGACGAAGCTCTTGCAGTCCTCCTCCGTAACGGCCTCATATGCCAGAATCCCCGCCATATGGCCGTTCGGCACGGTGACTGCCATGTTCGACACGAGCATTCGTGGGCCAACGGTCTTCCCGGAGTTTATATCGTCCCTGATGCGGCTATCGATATTCGCAAGACCGCCTACGGTGCGGATAGTGGTGACACCGGACATAAGCTCGGTTTTCGCAAAATTGCGGCACATGACATACACGACATAGCGGCTGAGCGCAAAGGACATGAGGCGTCTTACCGATGCCGCATTCTGCTGCTTTGTGTGCTTCGGCATACCCGAACCCGGCAGATGGACATGGAGATTTATAAGCCCCGGCATAAGGTATTTGCCGCCGAGATCAATGACCTCGACATCACCGGTATCGGCAGAGTCGGGCAGGATCTTTTCGATAATACCGTTTTTTATGAGCAGCTTTTCACCGTGGCGGGGCTGCATATTCTCGGTACCGTCGAGAATTACGGCGTTTTTGAGAACATAGGCTTTGCTTTTCATTTTGTACCTCCGGGATGCGAAATAGAAAAACGGTGCAGCGAATAGCTGCACCGTCGTAATGTTGCTTAATGTATAAGATTCAGGACGAGGGTAAGCAGAACAAATGCAAGTGCGAACCATTTTGTTGCCTTTGCGAGCTTTGCGTCCAGAGTCTTTGCCTTGCCCTTGCTCATAAAGGTTTCCGCACCGCCTGCGATAGCGCCGGAGAGTCCTGCGCTCTTGCCGCTCTGAAGAAGAACAACGACGGTTACTGCAAGTCCGGAGACGAGCTGAAGTATGGTAAGTATGAGTTTAACAGTGCCCATTTATATCAATCCTTTCGAAATTACGGCATTTTTCAGATTAGCTTTATTACTATACCATAAGCCACCCGCAATATCAAGCACTTTTTTATTTTTTTCGCTGCTGTGCAAAAAATGCGGTGGCATAGGGAAGCGTTCTCTATGCCACCGCCGACAAGCATTTCATTTAATCGTAATCCGCCGTTGTCCAGACCGTTTCGGAGCGTGTTGTGGTTCCGTAGTAGGTCGCCTCCATTACGACGCAGTAGGTCTTGCCCTTGTCGGGCATGGTCGCCTTGAAGGTCCTTGAGAACACTCTGCCGTCCTGTGAGTAGACGATCTGATTGTCCACGATCTTAATATCGACCCTTTCCCAGATGTTGCCGAACCTCTCCTTGAAGAACACAACGACCTTGATCTTTGTCACATCGCTTGCCCCGATGCAGTTGACGATCGCCGACGCTTTCCCATTGCTGTCGATCTCAAGAGTAATCCTCGTCACATCCGCCGACCGAGGGCTTACGACCTCGTCTCCGCTGCCTACCGCCGCAAGACATGGGCTTGCAAGCAGACAAACAAGCAGTACCGCCAGGAATAAACTGACCGCTCTTTTCATGATCTTCCTCCTCCGATTTAAGCTTCAAAAATTTGCGGTAGGTGCTTTTTCAGGTACTTTATATTGTACCTTCGGCACTCCTCCGCATAAAGCTTCAAAACATTGGTGTTGCCGCTATGCAGGGTCCTTCGGCACACGAAGGCCTGCTTCACCCGCCAATTGCGCCAATAGTCACGCCCAAGGCGTTCCGGCGGCTCCTCCTCGGTGTAGAGCCTCGGGTCAAGCTCCGCTGCGTTTATAAGCGATTTATCGAGCAGTGACCTGTCCTTCGACGCATAATGCAGACATATGCGTTCGGGATGGCTGCGTTCGTTCGGATCGAGCTTTAAAATGTCATCCGCCCTCTCTATGCCGTCCAATGCGGCAATGGCACAGTCAAGATGACGATGCAGCTCATTCACCTTTTCGCACAGCTTGTCCTCTCCTTGTGCGAATATGTCGTTCATCGTATATACATCCATGCCGAAGCGTTTGCGGACATTACAGAAGCTTGTTCCGATCACGGTGTCCATGTTCCTGTGTGAGCGGTAGTCTATCCACAAAAATTCCGACAAAAGCTCCGAATAGAAAAATACCTCCAGCCAATAGTGGTACTCGTAAAACAGGACGATCTGCACGATCTCGCCGTTTTTGAGCCTTACCCACTCCGTATTGTCCTTATACGGTTGGAAGCCGTTTCGGCGCAGCTTATCGGCAAATTCTCTCCCTGCAAGCTCATCGATGAGCGGTATGTTCTTTCTTCTCATCTCTCCTCCTTTTGTCCCCGATTTTTTCGTCAGGAGACGCAGTGCCTCCATAATATAAGACACATTTTGAAGGAAACATGATACAAACCTTTTGGTTTTTCGTCATTTTGCACAATTTGCCCCCACTTTTCCGTTCTTTTCTATCTACATTTGCAAATTCTTTGTGCTATAAGCGAGTTGCCAAAAACAATGAGGTAAAAATACAAAAAAGGATTACTGCGATCGCACTCCCCCTGCTGCTTGTGGTCGCTTTGCTGCACGCCGCCTATGCTGTCTGATTAGGTGCGCAAATCAAATCGGGAGAAGCCCCAGCGCAATATGGCGCAGACATATATCAATCGGCGCAAGCAATTCAGCCCTATCTGATGTATTGCGGAAAAACGGTTGACAATGGGGCGGGTTGGTGATAATATTTAAAAATCAGCGATGACGGAGACAAAAAACCTCGCCGACCACAGAGATAGCGGCCACGGCTGAAAGCCGCTTTCAGGTGATGTATACCACTCCCGAGCCAAAGTGAGGAAATGCACTTTCGTGTCACGCCCGTTAAGCGTATGATGAGCCTTCATCAAGGTGGAACCGTGTAAGCAATTACGCCCTTGACTTTTTGTCAACGGCGTTTTTTCTTTTTTGTAAAGGAGAATAGATATGGACGAGAAGAAGTATACCTTTGAAAATCCCGAGTTTAAGGACACCTACCGTCACACCACGAGCCACATACTCGCACAGGCGGTAAAACGCCTCTATCCCGAGGTCAAGCTTGCGATAGGCCCCTCCATTGCGGACGGCTTCTATTACGACTTTGACGCTCCCTTCCCCATCACCCCCGAGATACTTGAAAATCTCGAAGCCGAGATGCGCAAGATCTGCAAGGAAAAGATCAAGCTCGAACGCTTTGAGCTTCCCCGTGAGGACGCCATCAAGCTCATGGAGGAAAAGGATGAGCCCTATAAGGTCGAGCTTATAAACGACCTTCCCGAGGACGCCGTCATCTCCTTCTACCGTCAGGGCGACTTCACCGACCTTTGCGCAGGTCCCCATCTTGACAGCACCGGCAGAGTCAAGGGCAACGCCATTAAGCTCACCTCCTGCACCGGTGCATACTGGAGAGGCGACTCAAACAAGAAGATGCTTCAGCGTGTTTACGGCACCTGCTTTATGCACAAGGATGAGCTCGACGCTTACCTGCAGCGTATCGAGGAAGCAAAAAAGAGAGACCATAGAAAGCTCGGCAAGGAGCTCGGTCTCTTTATGATAAGCGAGGAAGGCCCCGGCTTCCCCTTCTTCCTTCCCAAGGGCATGGTACTCAAAAACACTCTTATAGATTACTGGCGTGAGGTACACAAGAGATACGGCTATG
>CAZLSN010000070.1:0-7484 GCA_964562265.1 uncultured Oscillospiraceae bacterium | reverse complement strand
CCGACCGTATGGCATCGAGGATACTCGGCATGGGCGATATGCTGACGCTTATCGAGAAGGCTGAGCAGAGCTTTGATGAGAAGAAGGCTCTTGAGCTTGCCGAGAAGATGAAGGCAAACCGCTTCACGCTCCAGGATTATATGGAGCAGATGCAGCAGCTTCGGGGCATGGGTGATATAGGCGACCTTGCGGGGATGATCCCCGGCATGGACGCAAAGGCGCTCAAGGGTGCCAAGGTCGACGAAAAGGGCATGGCACGAACCGAGGCAATAATCCTTTCGATGACCCCTGCGGAGAGGGACAATCCTTCGATACTCAATTCAAGCCGCAAAAAGCGTATCGCAGCCGGCTCAGGCACAAGCGTTGTTGATATAAACAGGCTCTTAAAGCAGTTTGACGCAATGCAGCAGATGATGAAGCAGATGAGCGGCAAAAATATGAAAAAGCTCCAGCGTAAGCTTGGAGCGGGCGGAGGCAAGGGCCTCGGCGGCCTCGGAGGACTTTTCTAATTGCTTACCGGCACTATGGTGCTTGTAATATATTAAATGCTTTTTTACACGAAAAAATGGAGGTGAAACATAAATGGTTAAGATCAGACTTCGCAGAATGGGTGCAAAGAAGGCTCCCTACTACCGCATTGTCGTTGCAGATTCCCGTTGCCCCCGTGACGGTCGCTTCATCGAGGAGATAGGCACCTACGATCCCATGGCAGACGGTGCTGCAAAGATCAAGGTCGACATGGACCGTGCAAAGTATTGGATAGCAAACGGAGCACAGCCCACCGATACCGTTCGCGGACTGCTCAAGAAGGCAGAGGCCTAATAAGGAGATACTACCGGCATGAAAGAACTATTGACCTATATTGTGCAGAGCCTTGTTGATCATCCCGATGAGGTTTCTGTGACCGAGCGCCTCTCCGGCGGTGAGACCGTATTTGAAGTACGGGTAGCCGACGGTGACATGGGCAAGGTCATTGGCCGGCAGGGCAGAATCGTAAAAGAGATTCGTATACTCATGCGGGCTGTCGCCCAGAGAAAGGGCAAGAAGGTCTCCGTCGATATACTCGACTGAGAATAAAAAACCGAGCGTTAGATACGCTCGGTTTTTTCAGTTTGCAAAAAAGTCCATTTGGACTTTTTTGCAAACTGAAAAAAGCCGCCGGTCATTTTGAATGATCAAAATGACGCTTCGCTAAAAGCCTTGATTTTCAAGGCTTTTTTTGCGGCGGCGATCCAATTCGAGGTGGGTCTTTTCTCGCTGCGGCTCGGTCACGCTGCGGCTCTAATGTGCCACCGGCACATTATTCACTACCGCAGCGTCGCTTCGCTACCCCTCGAGCTCCCCCGCAACTCTATCGTTTTCCTGTGTAGCGTAGTTTCTTGACAAGCTCAAAAAACCGAGCGTTAGATACGCTCGGTTTTTTATTTAACATTATATTCGCTTGTTTAATTCACGGTCATGTGCTAAGATGTAATAAATATATTATAGGAGAACGGCAGGATGAATACCGAATTCATAGAAGCGGGCAAGATCGTCAACACTCACGGCGTAAAGGGCGAGGTCAAAATCAGCGTTTATTTGGACAGTGCGGAGTTTTTCTGCGGCTTTAAGACCCTGTATGTGGACTCCAAAGCGCAGAAAGTCATATCCGCAAGGCCTCACAAGGGTTTTGCAATCGTAAAGATAGACGGTATCGACGATATAAATGCCGCAATGTGCCTCAAAAACAAGGCGGTGTTTATAAGCCGAGAGGATGCGGCACTTCCCGACGGTGCATACTTTTTGCAGGATATAATCGGCGCCGAAGTCGTGACCGAAGACGGTGAGACTGTGGGTGTGCTGAAGGACATTCTGGAGACCCCCGCATCCCTCATATATATCGTCTCCGGTGAGACGGAGCATATGATACCCGCCGTGCCGGAGTTTGTACTCAATACCGATGCCGCAAACGGCAGGATCACAGTGCGCCTTATCGAGGGAATGTGAGCTATGAGAATTGACATTATGACCCTTTTTCCGGACAGTATGGATGCCATGCTGCATGAGAGCATATTGGGCAGAGCCGCCAAAAAGGGTATTATCGAGATAAATTGCATACAGATCAGGGACTTCACCGACAATAAGCAGTGTCAGGTGGACGACTACCCCTACGGTGGCGGAAGGGGCTGTGTTATGATGGCGCAGCCCCTCAAAAGCTGTCTGGAGGAGGTTCGACGCCGTGCGGGTGAACGCAGAAGCAGAGTGATCTACATGACACCGCAGGGCAAGCCCTACGATCAGGAGACGGCGAAACGCCTCAAAAACGACTACGATCACCTTGTTTTGGTCTGCGGCCATTACGAGGGCATCGACGAGAGATTCATCGAGGAATGTGTCGATGAGGAGATCTCGGTTGGCGACTTTGTCCTCACCGGCGGTGAGATAGCGGCAATGGCGGTGGCGGATTCCGTTTGCAGACTTGTCCCCGGTGTTTTGTCCGATGAGGAGTGCTTCACAGGCGAGAGCCATTGGAGCGGCGTTCTGGAGTACCCGCAGTACACGAGACCCGAGACATGGGAGGGCAGAAGGGTGCCGCCCGTGCTTTTAAAGGGCGACCACGGTGAGGTCGATCGCTGGCGCAGGAAGATGAGCCTTAAACGCACAATGGAAAAACGCCCCGATATGTTCTCGAAGCTGGAGCTTTCCGCCGCCGATGAAAAGCTTGTACAGGAGATAAAAAGGGATGAGAAGAGGTTAGTCCTCACCCGCCCCTCAACGGTGAGAAAGGCGACCGAGGACGATCTCGACGATATAATGCTCATGGTGCGACAGGCGAAAAACAGCCTCAAAAAGCACAGGGTCGATCAGTGGCAGGGCAATTACCCCGATGAAGCGGCGTTTCGTTCGGACATTGCACGGGGCGAATGCTTTATGCTCATGTACGGAGAGAGGGCTGCCGGCTTCTTTACGCTGACGAATAGGCCCGAGGAGCATTATGAGAGCATAACGGACGGCAAATGGAGCAGTGACGATCCTTATTGCACCCTGCACCGTGCCGCCGTGGCGGCGGAATTCAGGGGCAGCGGCATATCATCGGAGCTTATGGAGCATGTTAAATCCTGCGCCCTCGGCTTCGGCAAGACCTGCATCCGCAGCGATACACACAGAAAAAACAAGGCAATGCAAAGGCTGCTCAAGACCTCCGGCTTCGGCTACAGGGGCAATGTCAATGTCCCGACCGAGGAGGGTCATGACCCCGCAAGGCAGTGCTTTGACATCATCTTAAAAGGCAAGAAGCTATGAATCTTACGGATATAAACGACATAAAGCGTATACTCTCCGAGGAGGGCTTTCGCTTTTCAAAGTCCATGGGGCAGAACTTTCTCACTGCCGCATGGGTGCCGGAGCGCATTGCGGATTCGGCGGAGCTTGACGGTGACTGTGCCGCACTGGAGATAGGCCCCGGCATAGGCTGCCTCACGGAGCAGCTTTCGCTCAGAGCAAAAAAGGTCGTATCGCTTGAACTCGACAAGGCATTGAAACCCGTATTAAAACGAACTCTCGACGGCAAAGATAATGTCGAGATCGTCTTCTGCGACGCACTTAAGACCGACCTTCCCGCCCTGTGCAAAGAGAAATTCGATGGGCTGCCGGTGAAGGTCTGCGCCAATCTTCCGTATAACATCACAAGCCCGGTCATAACATCACTTTTGGAGTGCGGCTGCTTTGAGAGCATCACCGTTATGATCCAAAAGGAGGTCGCAAAGCGCATATGCGCCAAAGCGGGTACGGCGGATTACGGTGCCTTTTCCGTGCTGGTGCAGTGGTACTCCGAACCCGAGCTGCTGTTCGATGTCGGCCCCGAATGCTTCATTCCGAGACCCAAGGTCACAAGCTCCGTGATAAGGCTCCGCCGCAGAGAGACGGCTCCGGTCGGGGTCAAAAGCGAGGAGCTTTTCTTTCGCACGGTGAGGGCGGCATTTGCGATGAGACGCAAAACTCTGGCCAATGCCCTGTCTTCCGGCTTTGGTGAACTTGACAAAGAAATGCTTCAAAAAATTATTATTTCCTGTGGTTTTGATGAGAAAATCAGGGGAGAAACCCTGACAATTGGTGATTTTGCTAAAATCTCGGATGGAATTTGGGATAGTTTTAACAAAAGTTTGTAGGCTAAATGCATTGATTAAGAAAGCTCTGAAATGGTAATCTTAATTAAGGCATTATTGGGTATAATTTATTTAATTTAATGGAGGAAAAACCATGAAATTGACCGATAATGTCCACATTCTCAAGTGGGTCGATGAGATGACCGCGCTGACAAAGCCGGAAAAAGTCGTCTGGATAGACGGCTCCGAGACTCAGCTTGAGGAGCTGCGCAGGGAAGCTATGTCCACCGGTGAGCTGATAAAGCTCAACGAGGAGAAGCTGCCCGGCTGCTACCTTCACCGTTCCGATGTGAACGATGTCGCAAGGGTAGAGGGACGCACCTTCATCTGCTGCGAAAAGCAGGAGGACGCAGGCCCCACCAACAACTGGATGGATCCCAAGGAGATGTACGCAAAGCTCTACGAGATCTATGACGGCTGCATGAAGGGTCGCACCATGTATGTCATCCCCTACGCAATGGGCGTTGTCGGCTCCGATTTTGCCAAGTACGGCATTGAGATAACCGACAGTATTTATGTCGTGGTGTCGATGAACATCATGACCCGCATAGGCACTGCCGTTCTGGACGCAATGGGTGACAGTGCGGACTATATCAAGGGTCTGCATTCCAAGGCTGAGCTTGATCCCGAGAAGCGTTATATCGTCCACTTCCCGCAGGACAATACCATCATGTCCGTTAACTCCGGCTACGGCGGCAATGTCCTTCTGGGCAAAAAGTGCTTTGCACTTCGCATAGCCTCCACCCTCGGCAGAGACGAGGATTGGATGGCAGAGCATATGCTCATACTCGGTGTTCAGAATCCCGAGGGTGAAGTACGCTATGTCTGCGGCGCATTCCCCTCCGCTTGCGGAAAGACCAATCTTGCAATGCTCATTCCTCCCGAGGAGTATCGCAAAAAGGGCTGGAAGTGCTGGACTGTAGGTGATGATATCGCATGGCTGCGTATAGGCGCCGACGGCAGACTGTGGGCAGTCAATCCCGAGAACGGTTTCTTCGGAGTTGCCCCCGGAACGAGTGAAAAGTCCAATCCCAACGCACTTGCGGCTACTCGCAAGAACACCATCTTCACCAACGTTGTCAGGAATCTTGACGACAATACAGTGTGGTGGGAGGGCATGGATAAGAATCCGCCCCACAATGCGGAAAACTGGAAGGGCGAAAAGTGGGACTGCACCGACGGCAGCAAGGGAGCACACCCCAATTCTCGCTTCACCGCACCGGCTATCAATTGCCCCTGCATAAGCCCCGAGTTTGAGAGCAAGGCAGGAGTGCCCATTTCCGCAATCATCTTCGGCGGTCGCCGTGCAAAGACCGCACCCTTGGTATACCAGTCAAGGGATTGGGAGCACGGTGTATTCGTCGGCTCTATCATGGCAAGTGAAACTACCGCAGCGGCGACGGGAGCGGTCGGTGTCGTAAGACGTGACCCCATGGCAATGCGTCCCTTCTGCGGCTACAATATGGGAGATTACTGGCAGCATTGGCTCGACATGGGCAAAAAGCTGTCCGATCCCCCGAAAATATTTAATGTCAATTGGTTCCGTACCGATGATGAGGGTCACTTCCAGTGGCCCGGCTTCGGCGACAATCTCCGTGTTGTCGAATGGATCCTCGCACGCTGCTTCGATGAAGCACCCGCCGTCGAGACCGAGATCGGCTATCAGCCGAGACCGGAGGACATAAATCTCGACGGAACGGATGTTTCCGAGGCTACGCTCCGTGATATTCTCGGAGTGGATAAGAAACTTTGGCTCAGTGAGTGCGAGGGCATTCGGGAGTATTATTCACAGTTCGGTGACAGGCTTCCCAAGAAGCTTGCGGATGAGCTGGAAGCATTGGAGAACAGGCTGAAGAACTGAGTATATCGTATCGGTCGGAGCAATCGCTCCGGCCGATTTTTATTTGAAAGGAAGGATTTTTATGAGCAAGAAGTATGTTTATCTGTTCTCCGAAGGCAATGCGAAAATGCGTGAGCTGCTTGGCGGCAAGGGCGCAAACCTGGCTGAAATGACCAATATAGGTCTCCCCGTACCCCAAGGCTTCACCATCACAACGGAAGCTTGTACCCGTTATTACGAAGACGGCCGCAAGATCAGCGACGAGATCGTAGCGGAGATCATGGAGAATGTCGGGAAGCTGGAGGAGATCGCAGGAAAGAAGTTCGGAGATAAAGAGAATCCTCTCCTTGTATCCGTCCGTTCGGGCGCAAGAGCATCCATGCCCGGCATGATGGATACCATTTTGAACCTCGGCCTCAATGAGCAGGTCGTCGAGGTCATGGCGGCAAAGTCCGGCAACCCCCGTTGGGCATGGGACTGCTACCGCCGCTTTATCCAGATGTACTCCGATGTCGTCATGGAAGTCGGCAAGAAGTACTTTGAGCAGCTTATCGATGAGATGAAGAAGGAAAAGGGCGTCACTCAGGATGTCGAGCTCACCGCCGACGATCTCAAGGTTCTGGCAGCTCAGTTCAAGGCAGAGTACAAGGCAAAGATCGGCAGCGATTTCCCGACCGATCCCGTTGAGCAGCTCATGGGTGCCGTAAAGGCGGTCTTCCGCTCCTGGGATAACCCCCGTGCAAATGTCTATCGCCGTGACAATGACATCCCCTATTCCTGGGGTACCGCCGTCAATGTTCAGATGATGGCGTTCGGCAACATGGGCGACGACTGCGGCACCGGTGTCGCATTCACCCGTGACCCCGCAAACGGCGAAAAGCACCTCATGGGCGAGTTCCTCACCAACGCACAGGGTGAAGATGTCGTCGCAGGTGTCCGTACCCCGATGCCCATCGCCGAGATGGAAAACAAGTTCCCCGAAGCATATGCGCAGTTCTGCAATGTCTGCAAGCTGCTTGAGGAGCATTACCGTGATATGCAGGACATGGAGTTCACCGTCGAGAGCGGCAAGCTCTATATGCTCCAGACCCGTAACGGCAAGCGTACAGCACAGGCTGCGCTCAAGATCGCATGCGACCTCGTTGACGAGGGCATGATAAGCGAAAAAGAAGCCGTTGCGATGATAGACCCCAGAAACCTCGACACTCTGCTGCATCCCCAGTTTGACGCAGCGGTGCTCAAGACCGCAACACCCCTCGGCGGCGCACTCGGTGCATCCCCCGGTGCCGCATGCGGCAAGGTGGTATTCACCGCAGAGGACGCAAAGGAATGGAACGACAGAGGCGAAAAGGTCGTCCTTGTCCGTCTTGAGACCTCCCCCGAGGACATCGAGGGCATGAAGGCAGCTCAGGGCATCCTCACCGTCAGAGGCGGCAGGACCTCCCATGCGGCAGTCGTTGCAAGAGGCATGGGCAAGTGCTGTGTCGCAGGCTGCGGTG
>CAZLSN010000069.1:0-7485 GCA_964562265.1 uncultured Oscillospiraceae bacterium | reverse complement strand
TACTCGATATATTTGCTATGGCACAGCCGAAAAACAGACCCCATGCTGCGGTGGGTGTGAAGTAGCTCAAGACGCACAGTGCCTCGGACACACGAAGCTGCACGGGGCCGTAGCTTATCGGTGCAAGCAGCATGGTGAGTACCGCATATAAAGCACCGATGGCGGCGGCGGTAACGAGCTTATAGGTAATGTTATTTTTCATTTTTGCCCCCGTTCAAGGAGAAAACGCAGCCGCAGTATTTCTGCCTATACAGTTCATATTTTTCGGCAAGTATCATGGAGCGGTGATTGCCCTCACGCTTGCGGAATTCCGATGGGAGCCACTTGACACCGTGCCTTGCGGCACAGTCTCTGCCTATCGCGTTTATAACGACCGCATCCTTTCTGGACGAGACCGTCAGAGTGGTGCAGAAATATTCAAAGCCGTGGGAGGCGGCAAAGGCGGCGGTCTCCTCAAGTCGGATGGCAAAGCATTTTTCACAGCGTTTGCCCTCCTCGGGCTCATTCTCAAGCCCCTCTATCTGCGAAAAATAATCCTCACTCCGCCAAGGGAGTACGAGAAGCTTTGCACTGCCCAAGCCGTCGTTTTCAAGACAGCCCATGAGCTTTTTAAGGGTCAGTAGGCGTTTTTCGTATTCCGATTCCGGCCAAAGATTGGGATTATACCAGAGCACCGTGACATCGAAATATTTGCACAGCAGCTCGATCACGGAGCCGGAGCATGGGCCGCAGCAGCTATGCAAAAGCAGCGACGGTTTCCTGCCGCCGAAGGAAAGCACCTCTTTATCGAATTTTCGCATAAACTGTTCTCGGTTCATTGGCTCTACCTATCCTTTAAAAATTAATTATATGATTTTGCGGAGATAAAGTCAATTGCTTGTTTCCGAATTTGAAAGAGGCGGTAAAACTTGACACCCCAAGGCGATGTGTGATATCTTTGCAATAACAAGGTCAATAAATGCAGCGGAGGCAGAGCATGAAAGTACTTGTAACAGGCGGTATGGGCTATATCGGCAGCCATACCTGCATTGAACTTTTAAATCGCGGGATGGAGGTCGTCATCATCGACAACCTCGTGAATTCCAGTGCCGAAGCAGGCAAGCGCATAGAGCGCATAACAGGCTGCGGTGTGACCTTTTACGAAGCCGATGTCCGTGACCGCAAGACCCTCGACGGCATATTTGAAAAGCATAAGATCGACTGCGTTATCCACTTTGCGGGGCTCAAAGCCGTTGGTGAATCCGTTGAGATGCCGCTGGAGTACTATGACAACAACATAGGCTCGACCATAACACTGCTTGAGGCGATGAGGGATCACGGCGTTAAGGACATTATATTCTCCTCCTCCGCAACGGTGTATTCGGGAGACAACGAGATGCCGTTGTACGAGACCTCGAAGATCGGCAATTGCACCAACCCCTACGGCTGGACCAAGTACATGTGTGAGCAGATAATGCGTGACTATGTCAAGGCAGACCCCACATGGGCAGTCGTCCTGCTGCGCTACTTCAACCCCGTCGGAGCGCATGAGAGCGGACTTATCGGCGAAGACCCCAAGGGCATTCCCAACAATCTTATGCCCTATATCTCGCAGACGGCGATCGGCAAGTTCGAGTACCTCCGTGTCTTCGGTGACGATTACGACACCCACGACGGCACAGGCGTCAGGGACTATATCCATGTCGTCGATCTTGCCAAGGGCCATGTTGCGGCGATCGACTATATGGCGCAGCACAGGGGTGAGAGCGTCTTTAACCTCGGTACAGGCACGGGCTACAGCGTGCTTGATATGGTGCATGCCTTTGAAACAGCAAACGGACTAAAAGTACCGTATAAAATAGTCGGACGCAGAGCGGGCGACCTTGCGGTGTGCTACTGCTCACCGGATAAGAGTGCAAAGCTCTTAAACTGGAAAGCGGCCCTGAGCCTTGAGGATATGTGCCGTGACAGCTGGCGCTGGCAGAGCATGAACCCGAACGGCTACAGAGATTGAATTTAAAAGCAGCGGAATAAAGCCGCTGCTTTTTTTCATTGCCTTGCCTCGATGCCGTTTGCTTTTACGAACACGAAAAAGGCTTTGGCGGCTTCTTCGCCGGCATAGGCCGGCTCGGAGTGAACATTTTCTGGATGATAAAATACACAGGCAAGGTAAGACAAAAGTTAAAAACCGTCCGATAACAGTCGGACGATTTTTAACTTTTGTCATCACTTTAAAATCACATTTTTTGTGACATTATTAGAAGATACGGTGCCGTGCTTGAATTGGATAAATGGCTTTTATATCATAAAAGTGTAATATTGCGGCATACTGCCGCAGGGGAGGGAACAAAGTGAAGGATTTAAAACACCTTGCGTATTTTGAAGCTTTGCTGCGTGATACGGAAAATGAACTGGTAAAAAAAGCAAAGTCCGAGGGCCGGATAATAATCGGCAACAATTGCGCCCAGCTTCCGGAGGTGCTGCTGAATCTCGGTGGCTGCACATCCGTGAGAATGCGTGCGCCGAACACAAGCTCCATGGAGATAGGCACCTATTACATGACGAGCTTGAACTGCGAATACTGCCGTGCAGTGATCGAACGCTGCGTTGAAGGCGGCTATAACTTTTTAAACTGCATCTTCGATGCTTACGCATGCAGCCAGATGGCGGATGCAAACGAGAATATCGAAAAGCTCGGACTGTGCGCAAAGAACAATCCCAAGTTCTTCGTTGCCCATGTTGACACTCCGATAAAGGCGGACGACAATGCCATCCGCCACCTTGTCCGTGTTACAAGGGCGAGGGTACTCGGAAGACTGCATGATGAGTTCGGTATCGATGTATCGGATGACGCATTGCGCCGTGCCGTCGATGAGCATAATGAGCTTTGCCGTGTGATAAAGGAGATAGGCAGCTACAGAAAGCTCAAGGCTCCGAAGATAACGGGCTATGAATTTGCCGTGCTGTGCCTTGCGTCCTACTGCTGCCCTCATGATATGCTGCTGCCGCTTTTAAAAGAGACCGCAGCGGAGCTCAAGGGCAGGAGAGCGGATGCGAAAAGCACATACAAGATAAGAGCGGTGCTTGCGGGCAGTGAGATCGACGACCCCGATTTCGTGAAGCTCATTGAATCGGCGGGAGTCTATGTCTGTGCAGACCGCTACTGCTTCGGCTCCTTCCCCGGCAGGGAGGAGATAGTACTGAGAGACGGCGAGGATGTGCTTGAGCAGATATGCCGCCATTATGTCATGACCTGCCAATGCCCGAGATACATGGACGCAGATCATATAGCCTACCGCAAGGACTATCTGTGCGATCTGGCAAGGGAATTCGACGCCGACGGCATCATAGTTCAGCAGATGAACTTCTGCAACTTCTGGCCCTATGAACGGGCAGCGATGTTCCATATAATACCCAAGGAATACGGCATCCCCGTTTTGAGCCTTGACAGACCCTACATAGTTGGCAGCTCCGGACAGATTAGAACAAGAGTCCAAGCCTTTGCGGAGAGTGTTGAGATCAAAAAGATACAGGGAGGCGGAGAGCAATGAAAAGCAAGGTCGGAACCGTTTCGGCAGGTAAAATGTATAACGGCGGCACCGCAAGAACTCACCGTGAATGGCGAGGACTTGCCGACACCTGGTATGACTACAAATGCTGGGTCAAAAACTGGGGCAAGATGTTTGCCTTTCTTGCGAATCCTCAGTGTTTAAAGGGCTTTTTCAGATACCGCTGGATGCTCGATTACATGGCTGCGATCGACATGGTGGACAGAAGCACCGAGGGCACAAGAGGTACCCAGCTCCGCATGGCTCACACCGTATATGATTTCATCGTTGAGCAGCTCATCCGCACTCTGACGCTCATCTTCGAGGCAGACAGGCGAATAGGCGGCAGCAAAGAGAAGGATGACAAAACCGTTGTTATGGATGAAAACATGATGGAGGAGCTGATGTTCGGCTTCCCAACGCTCACGGCTCTTGCACCCCAGATGTGTTCGGTGTTTGCCCGCAGTGCGGTATCGCAGCACTCTGCGATCCATTACATAGACAAGGCGGAGGAATACGGCATAACCGGCGATGTCTGCACCATGCCCAAGGCGGAGCTCGGAGTTGCGATAGAGGACGACAACCCCATACTCGGCAAATGTATGCTCCATTGCAATACGACCTGCGACACCTCACTCATGGGCAACGGCATCGAAGACAGGAGATACAAAAAGCCCGCTTTTGCAATAGCGGCACCGCATCTTCTGGAGGATGAGCTGATAATCGATTACGCTGTCGATGAGATAAAGGCAACGATAGCCTTCGTCGAGGAGCAGACGGGCGAAAAGTGGGACTGGGCGGCATATTTCGAGAATATGCGGTTGTTCAACGACAACACACGCAGCTTCCTTGAGATAATGGAGATCGCAAAGACCGATTATCCGCAGGTGCCGGAGAACATATATGCGCTGCACCGTGATGTGTATTACATGCGGATGATGAATGCCACAAGTGCCGAGTACCTTGAGGTCGATAACAAGGTGCGTGAGCTGATGTACAAGGGCTATAAAAACAAGGAGCTTATTTGTGCGGAGCCTCGTCACAGGGCTATCATGTGGGGCGTTCAGGCGGAGTTTTACACGGCCTTCCCGAACTGGCTCATCACCTGCTGGGGCATACTTCCCATTGCGCACTTTATGAATCTGACCTCCACGGAGATATATGCCGATACCGACACCCCGGAAAACCGTGAGCAGGCGTATCGTGATCTTGCCGATCTCTATGTCAAGACCATCATGCGCAACCGCTCCGAAACGGGCTACCGCTACGGCGTCGAAGATCTCTGGCGTTACTGCGAGGAATTCAAGTGCGATATGATAGTCATGTACGAGCAGATGGCGTGCAAGGCGATGACCGGCTATCACGGCATTTACGAGGAGGAAGCGGCAAAGCGCGGTCTGCATGTCGTGTGGGTCACCCACTGCCTGCTCGACACCCGCAAGGCGTCACGCCAGAACATGCGTGATGAGGTGAACCGCTATATGCACACGGTTTTGGGCGAAGAGCCGCTTGATCCCGAGCTTGAGGTTATAGCGGACGAAAACGGATGGTGAGGTGCAGCATGGATAAGGTTTTAAAATGCGCAATAAAAATCGCCGCAGTCGGCGGAAGCCTGTTTGCGGCAAGCATAGTTGTATATATGCTCAATCTGGATATGAAGCTCATGGCAGCGGTACAGCCCATGCTTGAGCCCATATATGACCGCATCGAGCGAGAGCCGATGCCTTGAGGTGAAATAATGGTTTTTGAAAGCGGATACGAATACATTACGGAAAATACAATAGACAGCTTTCTGGGAAAGCTCAAAGGCGAAGGACACTTCATCCACGAGTCCTATGACAATTATCACGGATATATAAAAGTAATGGGCAAGAACCGCCCTCTGCTTGACTGCAAGATCATAGACGGCAGATATAATTACGCCGTTGAGGTAGTCGGCATGAGGATCGTTCTCGATGCCCTCGTCACCGATGACCATGCCATAAACGGCTTCGGCTATGCCAAGGGCAAAAAGGATATGAAGGTCACGGGCGGCGCCGTGAAGCGTATAAGATTGTCCGACGGTTACGAAGAAAAAGTTGGCACATGGAAAAAAGATAATTGACGATCACCGTCGGCGGATAGTGTTGCAGCCCTCACAGATAAATCTGTGAGGGCTGTATTTTTACAGGTGTGCCAATTCTTCGTCGCTCATGCGATACTGCGGCGCGATGTTATACACCGCCTCGGCACGGCGGCGCACTGCCTGACGGAGATTAAATGAGCCTTTTCGCTTGCACCACTCATAGGTGGTGTAATAGGCGATGTCAACGCCGATAGGCGCAATGACCTCCGGAGGGTCGGGGCTTAACAGAACTCCGGCATTCATGGCGTTTCGGGTCATTTGCACAAACCAGTCATCGACAGTGTGAACTCCGTCGAGTATGTTTATCTCGCACATGAGGTCTAAGCGCAGCAGGGCACCGGTGACCTCGGGACCGTTTGTTTCAGCGACCGCAAGATAGCGGCAGCAGAGTATCCACATGCGCTCGAAATCGTTTTTTGCGGAGATGAATTCGCTGAAGATCTCATCACGATTCAGCCGCACATCGGCGAGCATCTTTTCTATAATATCCTTTTTGCCCGAAAAGGTAAGGTAAAAGGTGGAGCGGGCAATGCCTGCCGCTTTGCAAATGTCATTTACCGAGACATTCTCATAGCCCCGCTCACGGAACAGCCTGACGGCATGTTCGGTTATGCGTTTTTTTGAATTGTCGTCCATATTGCCTCCCGTCGGACAGGGTGTCCGATTTATATATACAGTATATACGGTCGTTGATTTTTTGTCAATCACCGATAAAAATAAAAAAATGCATGGAAACTCGGGAGCATATTAAAAATTTTTTTACATTTGTGAGGAAATGCGTGAAAAATGTTTGAAATATTAACGCTGTTATAGTATAGTAACTGTGAACAAATATAATGGGGAGGTAGATAAACTTGGAAGAGCAGTTCGCCATTGAAATGCTGAATATAACTAAAGTCTTTCCCGGTATTATCGCCAACGATAACATCACCCTTCAGCTCAAAAAGGGTGAGATCCATGCCCTGCTGGGTGAAAACGGTGCCGGCAAGTCCACTCTTATGAGTGTGCTTTTCGGACTGTATCAGCCCGAAGAAGGCATAATCAAAAAAGACGGCGTTGAGGTCAAAATCAATAACCCCAACGACGCTAACGATCTCGGCATAGGCATGGTGCATCAGCACTTTAAGCTTGTCGAGTGCTTCACCGTTCTGGACAATATCATACTCGGCGTTGAGCCGACGAAGAAGGGCTTCCTGCAAAAGGATGTCGCCAGAAAGAAGATACTCGAGCTGTCGGAGAAGTACGGTCTTCATGTCGATCCCGATGCCTATATCGAGGATATAACCGTCGGTATGCAGCAGCGTACCGAGATCCTCAAGATGCTGTACAGGGAAAACGAGATCCTTATATTCGACGAGCCTACCGCAGTTCTGACTCCGCAGGAGATAGAAGAACTCATGCAGATCATGCGCAATCTCGCCGCGGAAGGCAAATCTATCCTCTTCATTTCACATAAGCTCAATGAGATAATGGCGGTATCCGATCGCTGCTCCGTTCTGAGAAAGGGCAAATATATCGGCACCGTCAACACCAAGGACACCACCATGGAGGAGCTTTCCTCGATGATGGTCGGCCGCAATGTCAACTTCCATGTCGATAAGACCGCGGCAGAGCCCGGTGATGTCGTTCTGGAGGTCGAGGGACTCACGGTCGCATCGAAGATCCACAAGAACGATGCCGTAAAGAATGTCTCCTTCAATGTAAGAGCGGGCGAGATAGTATGCATCGCAGGTATCGACGGCAACGGTCAGACGGAGCTTGTCTACGGCATATCGGGTCTTGAGCCCGTGAAGAGCGGTACGATAAAGCTCAATGGTCAGGATATAACCAAGG
>CAZLSN010000068.1:0-7509 GCA_964562265.1 uncultured Oscillospiraceae bacterium | reverse complement strand
CTTTGATAAGCAGTTTACTGCAACCCTATCATTAGGATTTTAACACACTCCGTGTTCAAATTCAACAACAAACTTTAGGAAGTGTTAAAAATATTACAGGTTTTTGTGACGATTTTTCACTTTTGCCAAGGAAAATTATGTTTAAAATTTGAAGCATTAACACCATGTTACCATTATGTAACCATTTTTCCGGTTTGTCAAGAACTTTTCGGCGGACTCAATCCGTGAAGCTGCGCTGCATGAACAGCACCACATGCCAGCGGGTACATGTCATCTCGGGCTTGAACAGTCCCGCTCCGTAGCCCTGAGTAACGCCGTTTTCGTATGCCCAGAGTATGGCCTTACAGTGGAGGCTCGTGTCCTTAACATCGGTGAAAATGCTGCTTTGCAGCTCGGTGTCGGGCTCTCCCGCCGCTCTCCAGAGGAAGGTGACGAACTGTGCCCTCGTAACGGGGTCGTTGGGACGGAAGGTGCCGTCGAAAAAGCCCGTGGTTATGCCCTGCTCCGCTGCCCAGATTATCGCCTTGTAATAGGGGCTTTTCGCACTGACATCGGGGAAGCTGCATTCACCCTTGGGTTCGGGGCAGCCGTAGGCTCTCCAGAGGAAGGTGACGACCTGACCTCTCACGCAGGGATCATCGGGCATGAATTCGGTATCGGTGACGCCCTTGGTTATCTGCGGCTCGTGGTAGTATGCCCAAAGCACCGCATCGTAATATACCGCATTACTTTTCACATCCTTAAAGGGATTCACAAGCGGGGTCGGATCGGGATCGGGCTTTGTCACGGTGCCGAAGGTGGCGTAGAGGACGGTGCTGCCCTCACCGAGAAGGTAGAGCGAAACATCCATCTGATTGCTGGAATCGAGATAGGTCGTGAACCTCGGCGAGCTTGCGTTATAGCGCAGTGAGCCGTTTGCGGAGCTGTAATGTGCGATACCGTCAAGGCTCGGTGCCCACAGATATGCGGTGTCTGAGGCGGAAAAGCCGTCATCAAGACTTATGTTCTTCACCGCACTGCATTTCAGATAGCGGCCGTCGGAGCTTTTGATCGCATAGTAGTCGCCGTGCTTTTCAAATGTGAAGTAATTCTTCTCGGCGGCATTCTTTACGCAGTCGCCGACTATGTTTGCGTCGTCGGGGTCTAAGTAAGTGCTTTTTGCAGCGGTGTTCGACATCATGACATCGCCGCTTTTGGTCGCAACGCCGATGACATAGGTGCCGCTCCAATCGGTGGGTGCCTCGGTCACAAGTGCCGCATCTCCGCCGACGCTGCCGCTTTGCTCCGTCTTGGAATACAGAGCATAAAGCGTCGTATCGGCAAGCGGGGCAAAGGAGGATCCCGCTGCGTAAACCGTGGGCTTTTCGGCAGTATCGTCTTTTATCTCATTCGCCGTCCAGCCGACGAAATCATAGCCCTCGACCTCGGCGGTGCAGTCGGGAAGGGATATGCTGCCGCCCTGCAAAACGCTCATTGCGGCGATGCTTTGCGGTGCGGAAAAGCTCACTTCGACCCTTGCCGCTTCTTCAAAATACACCTTCACGGTGCAGTCTGCGGTGATATTCGTAAGGCGGAACACATTGCCCTCTCTCGTCAGCGCCGCAGCAGAGGCGGGTATCACCTCGGCATTTTTCACGACAAAGCCGTCACGGGGGATGGCTGTGACCTTATAGCCCTCGAGGGCGACAAGACCCTTCGAGGTATCGGCGGATACGGCGGTGACATTGTAGCTCACCATATCGGCACCCTCACCGGAGGGAGTCACGAGATCTGCCGGTACATCTCTGCCAAAGATGAGCCATGCATATTCGGGGTAGTCGATGAACACATTGCGGTTGCCCTGAATATTCTCAATGCAGTCGTTGCGGCTCATTTCCCATGTATCGACGGGGTCTTCGGCACACCACTCAAGGAGGGTGTCGAGATCCTCAATGACCGCAAGACCGTTGTTCTCGCTGTCATCGGAATCGAATCTCGGGAGGCTTCCGCTTGCAACATTTTCGCAGAGATTGGGCTGCTCCCAGCGAACGTAAACATACAGAAGTATGCGTGCGACATCGCCCTTTATATTGTCGTTTACCTCGACTCTGCCGTTCTCGACCGCAGAGAGTCCCATGTAATACAGAACATTCTTTCCGTCGAACTGATAGGTCTTGTAGTCGCTGAATACATCGACGACATCGCCCATGGTGTAGTTGGAGCGGGTGGAGTTGACGGCATTGTTTTCGGGGCGAAGGTGGTGCAGGTCACTGCCGCCGTTCTTCTGATAAAAGCTTGCACGGCTCTTGGGCCAGACATGCTCTCTGCTGACGCTGCTTGTGCCTACGCAATCACTGTATAGGAACAACTGACCGCCGTTTGCGGAGGCATCGGTGCTTGTCCAGTAGCTTGTGAGACTATTGTACGACACACTGTTTGTCATGGTGTCGCTCATAAGCTCGTTTAAGGCGTTATACAGTTCACCGTCCATCGCGGCAAGGGAGGAATCGGTATGAACACCGTCGAGCAGGCTCATACTGTCCCAATCGTACTTGCCGCCGTAATAGTCCTGTGCCTGCTTGCTGAGTTCGGTGCAGACCGTGTGACGAACGCCGGTGTTCTTATTTGAGGCATCCGCCGTAAAGCCGAGTCCGCAAAACAGACTCAGCACCATGCAGATGCACAGCAGTGCCGAAAGTGATCTTTTGATTGTTTTTCGCATTTCTTCTTCTCCGTTTTTCGTGATGTTTTTTCATTGTAGCATGCTTTTCCGAAAATGAACAGCCGTTTTTCTTGAAATCGGACGGCGAATGTGATAAAAGTATGCTAAACAACAAACGGAGGTGCTTTTATATGGAAGCTTTGGAAATGCTCAAAAACAGGCGTGCGATCAGAAAATACAAGCCCGAACAGGTGGATGACGCCCTGCTCGATGCCGTGGTCGAGGCGGGAACTTTTGCCCCCACCGCTATCGGCAAGCAGTCGCCCCTCATCGTCGTGGTGCAGGATCCCGAGGACAGAAAGGCCGTTGCCGCATTAAATGCAAAGGTCATGGGCAGGGACACCGACCCCTACTACGGCGCCCCGACCGTCATCCTGATTCTTGCGACCGAATTGGCATACACCGAGGAGATCGGCATACTCGATGCCTCTGCCGTGTGTACCAACATGCTCAATGCCGCCTACGCCGTGGGTCTCGGCTCCTGCTGGATAAATCGCTGCAAGGAGATGTTTGAGCTTCCCGAGGGCAAGGAGCTGCTTAAAAAATGGGGACTGAGCGAAAATCTTCGGGGCGTCGCCTCGATGTCCCTCGGCTATCCCGATTGTGAACATCCGACCCCCATCCCCCGCAAGCCCGATTATATCGTTAAGATCTGACGAACACGAAAAACAGGCTCTCAGTTGATGGCCTGTTTTTTGTTTTGCCGGCAAAGCCCTCTCGCAATAAAAATCGACCGTCGGCAGCAAAAAAACTATTGCCATTCCGCCGTAGGGGACGGCTTTCCCGTCCCGCTTGTCGGAAATTTTTTTGGCGGGTGACCCGCCCCCCCTGCTGAGCCTAATGGGCGGCGATGAAACCCGCTATTCGGAGCGGCGGAAGAAAATCATGCCTCTGATTACTTTATTTAAAGTTAAAGTTGAAAATCGGCAAAATTGTGTTATAATATTTTTTTACAATGTATCTTTATGTAAAAAACATACGGAGGTATTTAAAAATATGGGAAAAAAGCAGTTTAAGGCGGAGAGCAAGAGACTTCTCGACCTGATGATCAATTCCATCTACACCAACAAGGAGATCTTCCTCAGAGAGATCATCTCCAATGCATCCGACGCTATTGACAAGCTGTGCTATCTTTCGCTCACAGATGACAAGGTCGGCCTCGATCGTTCGGATTACCGCATCCGCATCACCGTCGATAAGGACGCCCGCACCATCACCGTTTCCGATAACGGCATCGGTATGACGGCGGAGGAGGCCGAAAAGAACCTCGGCGTTATCGCAAAGAGCGGCTCCTACAAGTTCAAGGATGAGATGAGCGCAGAGACCGCCGAGAACGAGGACATCTCCATCATCGGTCAGTTCGGTGTCGGCTTCTACTCCGCATTCATGGTCGCCGACAAGGTCACCGTCATCACCAAGGCCTACGGCAGCGAAGAAGGCGTCAAGTGGGAAAGCACCGGTGCCGACGGCTACACCGTCACCCCCTGTGACAAGTACACCGCAGGTACCGATGTCATCATGCACATCAAAGAGGATACCGAGGAGGAGATCTACGGCTCCTATCTCGAGATATGGAAGCTCAAGGCGCTTGTCAAGAAGTACTCCGACTATGTCCGCTGGCCCATCGTTATGGACATCACCCGCAACGAGCAGCAGCCCACCGAGGAGCTTGACAAGGACGGCAACCCCGTTATGCAGACCGTTACCGTCACCTCTCCCGAGACCGTCAACTCCATGATACCCATTTGGCAGAGAAGCAAGGCGGATGTCAGCGATGAGGACTGTGCCGCATGGTATAAGGAGACTAACCGCGATCAGGATGATCCGGCTGTCGTGCTCCGTGTGAATGCGGAGGGTAATGTATCCTACAAGGCGATGCTCTTTGTCCCTGCAAAGGATATCGACAACCGCATGAGCGGTGCCACCAAAAAGGGCGTAAAGCTCTATTGCAACGGCGTTCTCATCATGGAAAACTGCGACAAGCTCATTCACGATTACTTTGAGTTTGTAAGAGGCGTCGTCGATTCTCCCGATCTGAGCCTCAACATTTCCAGAGAGATATTGCAGCATAACAGACAGCTCAAGGTCATAGGTCAGAACCTTGAAAAGAAGATAAAGGGCGAGCTTGAAAAGATGATGCGTGACGATCGCCCCAAGTACGAGACCTTCTGGAACAACTTCGGTATCCACATAAAGTGCGGTGTCTGTGACGAATACGGCCGCTACACCGATTTCCTCAAGGACCTTCTCATTTTCTACACCGGCGACGACAAGCAGGTAACGCTCAAGGAGTATGCCGACAACATGCCCGAAAGCCAGAAGGCGGTTTACTACTGCTGCGGCGATACCGTTAAGCAGGCGATGAGCCTTCCTCAGTGTGAGGATGTCCGCTCCAGAGGCTACGAGATACTTTACCTCACCGCACCCATCGACGAGATGGTGCTTCAGCAGATCCGAATGGTCGAGGGCAAGCCCTTTGTGAACATCGTCACCGACGATCTCGGCTTCCAGACCGATGAGGAGAAGAAGGCAGCCGCTGAGAAGAACGAAGAGGAAAAGGAGCTTCTCGACTTCATGCGTGACAGCATCGGCGATGAGGACTTAAAGCAGGTCGCATTCTCGACGAAGCTTGTCTCCTCCGCCTGCTGCCTCACCACCAGAGGCGGCGTCACCCTCGAGATGGAAAAATATTTCCGTCAAAGCCCCTCCGAGGAAATGCGCAAGGTCCGTGCGGAGAGAGTGCTTGAGATAAATCCCTCTCACCGTGCCTTCCGTGCCGTTAAGATGGCATATGACAGTCTCGAAAAGGACAAGGCTGCAAAGCTCTCCAAGATACTCTATGCTCAGGCACAGCTTATTGCGGGTCTGGAGCTTGAAGATCCCGCCGCATATGCGGAGCTTGTAACTCAGCTTTTCTGATATTTCACTTTCCGAAAGGATATTATCCATGGGCAAACGCTTGGGAATTTACATCCACATACCCTTCTGTGCCGGTAAATGCGGGTACTGTGATTTCTATTCGCTGGCAGGGCGTGAGCGCAAGATGCCGGACTATCAGTCGGCTCTGCTGTCCCACATTTCCGAATCCGCAGAGGCGGCAAAGACCTTCGAGATAGACACCGTTTATTTCGGCGGCGGCACCCCCAGCTACTACGGCGCAAAGCGCATCGTCGAAATACTCGACGAGCTTAAAAGGCAGGGCAATCTGCGTCTCGATTCCGAGGTCACCGTGGAGGTCAATCCCGACAGCGTTAAGTACGACGATTTGAAGCTCATGCGAAAGGCGGGGATAAACCGCCTTTCCGTGGGCGTTCAGTCGGCAAACAACGATCTTCTGAAGATCATAGGACGGCGGCACAATTTCCGTCAGGTGCAGACGGCGGTCGAAAACGCAAGAAAAGCGGGCTTTGAAAATGTCAGCCTCGACCTCATTTACGGTCTGCCGAGTCAGACAAAGACCGACTGGGCGGATACGATTTCCAAGGCTCTTGAGCTGCATCCGGAGCATATCTCCTGCTATGCCTTAAAGCTTGAGGAAGGCACACCCATGTACCGCTATGTCGATTCCCCGCTCATCCCCGACGACGATGAGCAGGCGGATATGTATCTCTATGCCGTGGAGACGCTGTCCCATTACGGACTGGAGCAGTATGAGATCTCGAACTTCGCAGTCCCCGGATATGAGTCAAAGCACAATCTCAAATACTGGACTATGGGCGACTATATGGGCTTCGGTCCGGGAGCGCATTCGTATGTCAACGGTGTTCGGTACAGCTATGTAAAAGACCTCGACCGCTACATATCGGCAGTCGTCGGCGATAAGCAGATAATCGACGAGTACGAGGTCTGCCTCCCCGTTCAGAAAGCGGCGGAGTATATCATGCTCGGTATGCGGACGACAAAAGGCATATCCGAGGATGAGTACCACAGGATATATCTCAGTGACTGGACCCCGATGGAGCGCAAATTCGAGGAATTTGAGAAAAAAGGCTGGGCGGAAAGGGACGGCAGCCGCTGGCATCTGACCCCCTCCGGCTTCCTTGTCTCCAATTCGCTCATCATTTCGATGCTTGAATCGCAGACCGAGGCAAAGGTCGAGTATAATCCGTGGATGAAAAAAGCCTTTGATGCCGAGGAAAGAGAGCCTCTGCCTCAGGGCGATCTCGACAAGTTCAAGGAATTCTATCGCAAGCAGGTCGAGAAGAATTAAAGGACAGTAAGGGCAGGGCACACACCTTGCTCCCTACCAATAATAAAGGAGAAGAGAAACATGAATAAGGGAAAATTCTACATCACTACCCCCATCTACTACCCCTCTGACAAGCTGCATATCGGTCATACCTACTGCACCGTCGCCACCGATGCCATCGCACGGTACAAGCGAATGTGCGGGTACGATGTTATGTTTCTCACCGGCACGGATGAACACGGCCAAAAAATAGAGGAAAAGGCTAACGCAGCCGGTAAATCTCCCAAGGACTTCCTCGACGGCATCGTTGAGGGCGAAAAGGGCGTTCTGGATCTGTGGAAGCTGATGAACATCTCAAACGATCGCTTCATCCGCACCACCGATGACTACCATTGCGAAGCCGTTCAGCGCATCTTCCGCAAGATGTACGACAAGGGCGATATTTACAAGAGCGCATACAAGGGAATGTACTGCACCCCCTGCGAAAGCTTCTGGACGGAAAGCCAGCTTAAGGACGGCAAATGCCCCGACTGCGGCAGAGATGTCCACTATGCCGAGGAGGAAGCATACTTCTTCCGCCTTTCAAAGTACGCAAAGCCCGTTCAGGAGCTGCTTGAAA
>CAZLSN010000067.1:0-7557 GCA_964562265.1 uncultured Oscillospiraceae bacterium | reverse complement strand
CTTGCAGGTCAGATAGTCATCTGCACCGAAGCCGGGAGCGGTATGGACGCAGCCTGTACCGGAGTCCATGGTTACATAGTCGGCAAGGACAAGGCGGCTTGTTTTGGGCAGGAAGGGGTGCTTTGCCAGCATGTTCTCATAGAAGGAGCCGGAGTGGGTCTCGACGATCTTATAGCTTGTGAAGCCGCCGATGCCCATGACCTTCTCTACAAGAGCCTCTGCCATGATGAACATCTCATCACTGTGATCGGGCTTTACGACAGCATAGCTCTCATCGGGGTGCAGAGCGATGGCGAGGTTGCCGGGCAGGGTCCAGATGGTAGTCGTCCAGATAACGAAGGAGAGCTTGCTCAGATCGAGGTGCGAGAGCTTGCCCATATCGTCATCCATGGGGAACTTTACATATACGGTGGTGCAGGGATCATCCTTGTATTCGATCTCCGCCTCGGCGAGAGCGGTCTCGTCGTGAGCGCACCAGTAAACGGGCTTCAAGCCCTTGTAGATATGACCGTTTGCGTACATCTTGCCGAAGACACGGACTTCATCGGCCTCAAAGCCCTTGTCCATGGTCTTGTAGGGATGCTCCCAGTCGGCGATGACACCGAGACGCTTAAAGCCCTCCATCTGGATGCCGATGTACTTCTCCGCATATTCCTCACATGCGGAACGGAAGTCGGCAACGCTCATAGCCTTGTGGTTGAGCTTCTGCTCCTTGATGATCGCACTTTCGATGGGCATACCGTGATTGTCCCAGCCGGGGATGTAGGGGGTGTAGTAGCCTCTCATGGCGTAGCTTCTGGTGATGAAGTCCTTGATGGACTTGTTCAGAGCATGACCCATGTGAATGTTGCCGTTGCTGAACGGAGGGCCGTCATGAAGATTGAACAGGGGCTTGCCCTCATTCTTCTTGAGCATCTCGTTATAAATATCGAGCTCCTGCCAGTGTGCCAGCATTTCGGGCTCTCTCTTGGGCAGACCGGCTCTCATGGGGAAGTCGGTCTTGGGCAGGTTAAGTGTGTAATCAAATTTCTGTGCCATTTCTTTCTTTCTCCTTCTGAAGTTGTAGAACGCAAAAAAGCGTGCTTTTGAAGGCACGCCTTTTCGCTGCAAATAACAAATTACTCAGTTGTCCTTAGAGAACATGAATACCTGAGTGTTGCCGTTTTCCAGCGCATCGGCTTCTGCCTGCTGAGGTATGTTCTCCTTCTGTATTCGTGAAGCGTCGTCGTACTTAACACGGGAAGCCGCACCGATAGTGTCGAGATTCTTGAGCTGGAGCTGGCAAAGCTCTCTGACGGAGTCAAAGAATTTTGCGGAGCTGAGCTTTGCTGCCTGAAGGCGGGACTCCTCCTGTGCGATTCTCTCGTCGATGCCGCCGAGGGTCGCAGCAGCCTTAGCCTCAGCCTCGGAAACGATGGCTGCGGCACGGGTCCTTGCGTCGCTCTCGATCTGAACGCTCAGCTTCTGAGCGGAGAGGATCGCCATATTAAGTGCGCTCTCGTTTGCACGGTACTCCTCGATCTTATCGACAAGAACCTTCATCTTTGCTTTAAGAGCGGAATTTTCCTTCTGAACTGCGGCAAATTCGGATGCCAGAGTGTCCATATAATCGTCCACCGCACCCATATCGTAACCGCCGAATACTGCCTTTTCAAAGGCCTTTTCACGAATATCCTGAGGACTTGTCATATCAATATCCACCTTTCATTATCTGTCTATGTCAGAAGTATAGACCGTCGGATTCGAGATCATCCACGGAGTCACCCACCAGATCGACATTGGCGGGGGTAAGTATATATGCTCTCGAGGAGAAACGCTTTATCTTTCCGCCGAGGGCAAAAGCAACGCCGGAGAGAAAATCAATAAGTCTGCGTGCGTCCTCGTTGCTTGTATGCTCAAGATTCATAAGCACGGCTCTGCGGCTCATAAGCTCCTCTGCGATTGCGGCGGCATCCTCAAAGGATTCGGGGTATCGCAGGAGCATAGCCGTCTTTCCGCCGACTCTGTCGGCAGGGCTCTGATAAGAGCTTGTGTGCCTCTCCCTTTCGCGACGGGCAAAGCTTGCCTTCGGCTGGGGAGCGGGCTTGGGTTCTTCATATTCGGGTTCGTCGTCGAACTCCTCGGAAAAGCCCTCTTCTTCGTCGTAATCTTCGTTTTCCATATAATCGTCGTCATCATCAATGGGACGCACGATCTTTTTCAGTTCGTCCAAAAATGCCATCGGCGGCACCTCCGAGTACTATTTATTGTAATTACGGGCACCGAATATTCCGGTACCGACACGGACTATGTTTGCGCCCTCTTCAATTGCCACGGCAAAGTCGGCGCTCATACCCATAGATAAAAAGTCCATAGAGACATTATCGTATTTTTTTGCTCCGATGTCAACAAAAAGCTGTCTCATTTGGGCAAAATATGGGCGGTTTTCTTCGGCTGAGGCGCAAATCGGGGGTATCGCCATGAGTCCTTTTACCCTCAGAGCGGGAAATCGGGAGATTTTTTCCGCCGTTTCAAAAAGCTCCTCGGGGGCTATACCGCTCTTTGCCGCTTCGCCGCCTATGTTGACCTCAAGCAGAATGTCCTGCACTATGCCGAGTGCCGCGGCCTTTGCGTCGATCACCGAGGCAAGCTCTGAAGAATCCACCGACTGGATAAGCGAGACCTTGCCGACGATGTTTTTGACCTTGTTCTTTTGCAGATGACCGATGAAATGCAGCGGGCAGCCCTCGTATGCACCGAGTTCGTACTTCTCGCAAAGCTCCTGAACACGGTTTTCGCCGCAGATATCGACCCCTGCGGCTATTGCCTCACGGACCCTCTGCGCATCGTTCATCTTTGTTGCGGCGCACAGGAGTATATCCTCGGGCGACCGTCCGCTTTTCCTTGCGGCAGCCGCGATTTCATCTCTGACCGCTAAAATGTTTTCGGCAATGCTCATGTCTTTCCCCGCCTTTCACGGCTATTTTACCACATTCCTCCCCGACAATCGAGAGGAAAATATTAAAAATCTCCTGCTTCTCTTGCTTCTGTTGCCGCTCTTGCCCTTCTTGTTTCTCTTGCCATGGTAAAAATCAACCCTCCGCACCCAAATCAACCGCCATGCCTAACACTTGGCTCCCTTTGGGAGAGGCAAGTGGGAAGTTGCAAATTTTGACCCACCGACGCATGAAGTGCAAGCTCAAAACCGTTGAATTTTCAACATTTTTTATCGCAGTACGGTAGCGGTCTCATAGCGGAGGGAGAGGACGGAATACAGCCCCTCACGCACACGGAACACAACGGTGCCGCCATCGACCGACTGCACCGTTGCGGAGTAGGCTCCGTTTATCGTCAGCGTGACGGTCTCACCGACCGCAAAATCCTCGTCGGTTTCCGCCGAGAAGTACCAGCTTGCGCCGCAGACTATGCGGCAGAAGGCACCCGTTTGTCCGTCATCGCAAAGGTCGGTGCAAAAATACCCCGCCACCGGCGAACGAACGCATTTGCCGTCGTAGTCCTCGCACTTGTCGAGTGCCGCAAAATACGCATCCTCGTCCCAAACGCAAAGCACCTCGCCGCCTGAGACGAAATCGCCCTCACGGGGAATGATGAAACAGCCCTCGGGAGCGCAAAGCGTTATCTCATCACGCTGCACAAGACCCTCAAGGCAGAGCGTTTTCCGAATGTCGATTTGGGGGATCTCGCTGCTGTCGGTTACGGTCGATGCATCGAAAATGCCCACGGCAGCGTATGCCGCCGCAGCCAGAACAAGGGCTGCGGCGGCAAGCTGAAGCGTGAGGTCAGACCTCCTCAAGCGAAAGGGGCTTCGGCGGGATGATCGTGGATATGGCATGCTTGTAAATGAGCTGCTGCTTACCGTCGGTGTCAAGCACAACGGTGAAGCCGTCGAAGGCACGGATGATCCCGTGAAGCTGAAAGCCGTTCATCAAAAACACCGTTATGTTCATTCTGTCACGGCGAAGCCTGTTTAAAAATGCGTCCTGAAGATTCTGTGTCTTTTGCATATTATCGCTCCTGTCTATGTAGTGTAGGTAACTATCATAGACCGAAGGAGCGAATGAAATCGGTCGAAAGCCGTCGTGCCTCGGAAAAATCGGGATCGTTGCCGTGGCATATGCGCAAAGCGTCCTCACGGCGGCGAAGCCAGGTGAGCTGCCGCTTGGCGTAGCGGCGGCTTTCCCGCTTTATGAGATCTATCGCCTCGGCGCTGCTTATCTCGCCTCTTATTGCCGCAGCGGGTTCTTTATAGCCTATCGCCTGCATTGCGGTACAATCGGGCGAAAGCCCCTCCGAAAGCAGCGACCGCACCTCGTCGAAGAGCCCCATGCTCACCATCTCGTCAACCCTTGCGTCTATGCGCTCGTAAAGCCGGCTGCGATCCTCGTAATCGAGGATTATGACGGCGGCATTGTACCTCGGCGGTATGCTTTGGGTCTCGAGGTCGTGCTGCGTTATGGTCTTGCCGGTGAGGGCGTAGACCTCATGTGCCCTGACTATCCTTCTGCGGTCGGCGGGGGCAAGCTTCTTTGCCCTGTCGGGGTCAAATACGGATAAGCGGTGCAGCATCTCCTCACCGCCGAGAGCGTCATACTCCGCTTCGAGCCTTGCTCTGAGCGATGCATCCTCACCCGAGGCTGCGGAAAAGCTCCTGCCCGAGAGCAGGGAGTCGATATAAAGATTGGTTCCGCCGACGATGAAGGGGAGCTTTTTGCGGCTTAAAATATCGTCTATGCATTTCGCTGCCTCATCAACATATCTTGCGACGGAATATGCCTCCCACGGCTCCGCAACATCGAGCATGTGGTGGGGTATGCCGCGGCGTTCGCAAGTGCTTGCCTTGGCGGTGCCGATGTCCATACGGCGGTAGAGCTGCATGGAGTCGGCGGAGACGATCTCGCCGCCGAAGTCCCTTGCCAGTTCGACCGAAAGTCGGGTCTTGCCGGTGGCTGTGGGGCCGCATATGACGACGACCGTCGGTCTGTTATCGCAATTTCCCATGCCGCACCTCACACAATGCGGCGGAAGAACTTATCCAGCTCCGCCTTGCCGAGGCGGACGGATACCGGCCTGCCGTGCGGACAGTATTTCACCCTGCCAGATACGACGGCTGCGGTGATGCGTTCAAGCTCCGCCATGTCGTGGCGGGAGCCGGCCTTTATCGCCGCCTTGCAGGCAAGCGTGTGCAGCACCTCGTCACGGGCATTCTCGGGCGAAAGTCTGTCTCCGCTTCGCAGCTTTTCGCAGATCTCCTCGATTGCAGACTCCGCTTCACCGGGGGAAATGTCCTCCGGCAGCGAACGAACGGCAAAGGCAAGGTGGCCGTATTCCTCGATCTCAAAGCCGAGGGAATTAAGAAGCTCGGAATGGCTTGATATAAGCTCCGCATCCTCATCGCTCAAATGCAGGATAACGGGTTCGAGAAGCGACTGGGACATAATGTCGCCGCTTTGCTCCTTGAGCCTGTCGAAGATCATCCTTTCGTGGGCAGCGTGCTTGTCGATCAAAAGCAGCTCACCGTCGTACTCCGCAACGATGTATGTGCGTAAGGCTTCGCCTATCACACGGTAGGCGGGAGCGGCGATTTTTTCAACATTTTCAACTGTTTTTTCAACATAAGCGGATCTTGTCGGAACGGAGATTCTCCTGTCGTAAGAGGGAGCCTCACTGCGAAAAACGGCGGTTTTTGCCGTCGGGATCGAAGGTCTTACATGGGGCTTTTCGGCAATGCTCTCACGGAAGCTTTTCGCGCTCATGCTCTTGTAAAAATCGGGCTTGGGCTCGGAAAAGAGCTTCTTGGTTCCGGCGGACAGCTCGATCTCCATGGGCTTCGATTCCGAATCGAGGGCGGAAAGCACCGTCTGATACACGGCGTCGAAGACCTTCTTCTCCTCCGAAAACCTGACTTCTGTCTTTGCGGGATGGACATTAACATCGACGGCGGCGTTGCCGAGATTTATATATATCACAGCGGCGGGGAACTTGCCGGTGAGCAGCGTGTTTCTGTACGCCTGCTCCAGTGCGGACTGAAGCATCGGTGAGCGGATGTATCTTCCGTTGCAGAAGAAAAATTGCTTTCCTCTGTTGCCGTGACCCTTTGCGGGGGAGGATACGAAGCCCTCGACCGTTATGCCGTCACCTCCGCCCCTGCAGGGCAAGAGCGTGGACGAAAGCTCCCTGCCGAGCAGAGAGTAGACGGCGGACTCCGCCTTGCCGTCACCGGGGGTGAAGAATTCCTCGACACCGTCCCTTATGCAGCGAACCGAGACCTCCGGTCTGCCGAGGGCGCAGTGCAAAGCGGCGGCGATGCAGGCACCTGCCTCGCTCCTGTCACTCTTTAAAAACTTGAGCCTTGCGGGGGTGTTGAAGAAAATATCCCGCACCGTCATAGTCGTACCGACGGGGCAGCCGCAGGGCAGCATCTCCTCAATATCACCGGCGGCAACGCTCATGCGGACGCCCTCCGCCGCACCCCGTTCACGGGTGGTGAGCTCTATCCTGCTGACTGCGGCGATGGCGGCAAGTGCCTCACCTCGAAAGCCCATCGTGCCAATAGCCTCAAGACCCCGCTCATCATGCAGCTTGCTGGTTGCATGGCGCATGAAGGCAACGCCCGCATCATCGGGACTCATGCCGCAGCCGTCGTCGCTTATGCGAATGTAGGGTGCGCCGCCGTTTTTGAATTCGACGGTCACCTTTTTCGCACCTGCGTCGAAGGCGTTTTCCATAAGCTCTTTTATGACCGAAGCGGGTCTTTCGACGACCTCTCCGGCAGCGATCATATCCGCCAATTGCGGCGGTAAAATATTTATCTTAGTCATGTCGTTCCTTTCAGAAAAACGGATGAATACATTATACATTATTTTAGTTGAAACTTCCACTGTTTTTATGGTAAAATGAAATGCTTAGGATTAATAATAAGGACATAAGAAATATGGCATATGTAAGAAAAGAAATAGGCATTGACGAGATACGGAAGCAGGAGGCCTACTGCGCCGAGGTTTTTGAGCGGATATGCTCCGACGGCAAACGCCCCCTTGCGATGGTTGACACTTACGGCTGTCAGCAAAATGAGGCGGACAGTGAAAAGATAAGGGGCTACCTCGCCGAGATGGGCTACGGCTTTACGCAGGATGAGTTTCAGGCAGACCTCATAATCGTGAACACCTGTGCGGTGAGAGAGCATGCGGAGATGCGGGTTCTCGGCAATGTGGGTCAGCTCAATCACTCCAAAAAGGCAAAGAAGGGGCAGATCATAGCGGTCTGCGGCTGCATGGTGCAGCAGCCCCATATGGCGGAGAAGATACGCCGCTCATACCCCGTGGTCGATATGGTATTCGGCCCTCACGAGCTTTGGAGATTGCCGGAGCTTATGCTGCGCTATCTCGATAAAAGAAAGCGCATATTCGAGACAAGCCCCGACGACGGCTCCGTTGCCGAGGGCATACCCTTAAAGCGTGACGGCAGCGTTAAGGCATGGCTTTCGATCATGTACGGCTGCAACAATTTCTGCACCTACTGCATAGTCCCATATGTCAGAGGCAGGGAGCGTTCCAGAAG
>CAZLSN010000066.1:0-7586 GCA_964562265.1 uncultured Oscillospiraceae bacterium | reverse complement strand
GCGCTTGAATGGGGTTCAAGAGGCCGCTGGTTCAACTCCAGTCACTCGGACCAAAAAAACAGACAGACACGAAAGTGTCTGTCTGTTTTTTGCTTTGTATGGTATGTTGAACCGGCGGTCTCTTGCAATTCTTTGCCGCGACAGCCGCAGCTTCTCAAACATACTCGCCGTCAGAAAGCATTAAGCTTTGGATTTCTCCACCCTGACAAGCTCACTGTATTTCATTACCACGCCGAAGAGATTGCAGAATACCAGATAATTGGCTCTGACAGTCACCTTGTCACCGACAGACACTTTGCCGTAATGCTCATCGGTGGGGAAAATCGTCAAAGCATAGGTCTGCCCACCTGAACAATCGGAAAGCTCAATAGATGGCTTGTTATGGACATCAGGACCAACCTTAACAGCAACGCCGGTGACCTCAAAACGCTTGTCTTCATATACAGCCAAAGCAGCATGCAGATCAGCATGAAACACTTCAAATAGTGATCTTACATCAAAGGGGGCCTCCTGTGGGAGGATCGGCATGGGACGGGTCTCGATCTTGTGTGTTTTAATTGGTGAAGGATGTTTGGGGTAAAAAGTCAAAGTCTCGTTCATGAAGGCACCCCCTCAATTATGCCAAAGACATAACGCCGTCGGTGAATACGAAATTGCGCATTCCTTTGCCGCCGAATTTGTTTGCATCAAGAGCGGTCTCGATCCTGACAATATCCTCGGCAGACAGCTCAATTTTCAATGCATCGATGGCATCATGCAAGTGAGCGGGGCTTGTCGTGCCAACGAGGCTTTGTACATGGTCATATTTTGCAAGGCTCCAGCTCAAAGCAAGCTGGGAAAGAGAAACACCCTTCTCATCGGCAATTTCCTTGACCTTGCGGATCATGGCAAGGTTATTTTCACGATGCTCTGCTGCCAGATGTCCGCGTCCAAGTCTCGGATCCACGGAGGGATTTGCAAACCTGTCGTTCAGCAGGCCGTGACCGAGGGTCCCGAAGGCAAGGACCTTGACACCTAACTCTTTAGCCGTGGCGATCAGCTCATTCTCAATGCCTCGTTCAACGAGAGAATACTCAACCTCGACCGTGTGGATGGGATGTACAGCGCAGGCGCGGCGCAGAGTTTCGGCATCTACCATAGAAAGACCGATGTGCTTAACATAGCCGGCTTTTACCTGATCGGCGATCGCACCCACCAAGTCCTCAACGGGAACATTTGTATCCTGCCTGGCGGGCTGGTACAGGTCAATGTATTCAAGACCCAGACGACGCAGAGAATAGGTCAAATGACCCTTAACGTTATGGGGCTTAACATCCAGACCGTAGATGCCGCCTTCAGGGGAAGGCAAAACGCCGAATTTGACGGACAGGAAGTAATTGTCGTGGTTCACACCCTTCAAAGCTTGTCCCACGATCAGCTCACTTTCGCTGCCGTTGTAAAATTCACCTGTGTTAAACAGTGTGATGCCTGCATCCAGTGCTGCGTGGATTGTCTTTACGGAGCTTTCGGGATTGCGAACAATGGACATACCCATAGTCCCGAGCCCAAGACGGTTCAGATCGATCATAGTATTCCTCCTAAAATTTACGAGTTTTTTGCCGTCGCAATTGACGGCATTGTTTTATTCTTGGAGATCGTAGTTCAAAGAAGCATTTTCGTAAGCAGAGATGCCAGTTGATCGCACTCGCTTACAGTAAGATTATTAGTCATCTGGCGCTCCAGACTGTCAGCTAAAGCCAGCAACTCATCCTTGATCCCCATAGCCCTGTCTGTCAGAGCAAGCACCTTGCTGCGTTTATCATCGGGATGAGGTGTTCGCTTCACAAGATCCTTCGCCTCCAGCTTTTGAACAAGACCTGTGACTGTCGGATTGGTCATGGAAAACTTCGACTCAATATCCGTCTGCCGAACAGGTACGGCGGGAGAATGATAAAGCAGCATAAGGATCTTGAACTGGCTGCCTGTTAAATCATATGGCAGCAGCAGTTGATTAGAAAGCTTGTCAAAGATCAGGGAAGATTTTTTTATCAGCAATGATATTTTTGCGTTTGCCATAAAAGCGCTCCTTCGAGAAACAAACATAGCTTCCTATGCATTGTAACATAGGAAGCTATGGATTACAATATGTCTTACATATCAATAAATAAGCTTTATGCGGTGCTTGAGGTTTTCGGCGGAGATCTTCTCGGATGGTTCGCCGCGCTCACCGTCGAGTGTCCATTCCATATCACCGGGTGCCTCTATGGTGACGGAGCTTGTCTGGAAAAAGTCGAGGAAGGGGGAGGAATAATCCTGAGTGATTATACCGAGCAGCAGCTCCTGAAAATCAAATATCGTCCTCGGCTCATGTACGAGAAGAACCTCAAAGAGACCGTCTGCGGTGTCAACGACATTCGATGGCAGTGAGATCGTACCCGCAACCGAGGTCGAATTGCACACGGCACCGAAGATATAATCGCCCTCGCAGGTGAAGTCATCAACGGTAAGGCGAACATGCTGTGACTTGATTTTGGGCAGATCCTTCACCGCATCGAGAAGATACGCCGAGTGACCGAGCTTGTTTTTGAGATTCTGCGAGGTGGTGTACGACAGCCACGAGAACATGCCGAAGGCGGCAACGTAGGAAAAGCAGCGGTCGCCGAACTTGCCGAGATCGAGCGGATGCGGCTTTCCGTCGGCTATTGCCTGAGCTGCGGCGATCATATCCGAGGGAATGCCGTGACATGCGGCAAAATCGTTGGTGCTGCCGGACGGAATGTAGCCCAAGGGTATGTTCACACAGCCCCTCAGCATACCGGTCAGAACCTCATTTAATGTGCCATCGCCGCCGATGCAGACCAGAACATCAAAATCGTTTGCATACAGGCGGGCAAACTCCGTTGCGTCGCCCTGCTTTGCGGTGGGAAATACCGTGACCGCATAGCCGTTTGCGGCAAATATCTGAATAATATCCGAAAGATTGCGCTGTGCAGCCCGTCTGCCGGAGACCGGATTGACGACGAGCATCATTTTTTTAAGAGAAGAAAGGGAATGCTCCATAGAAATAACTCCAAAAACCGAGAGGGTTTAGATAACACCGGCAATGCAAAGGCAGAAGTATGCCGTGGGGATGGAAAACAGCAGACTGTCGATCCTGTCCATAACACCGCCGTGACCGGGGATGAGATTACTGTAATCCTTAAAGCCGGACATACGCTTTATAAGAGAAGCGGCAAGGTCGCCGATCTGACCCATGGTCGATGCGACAAAGGAGGTGATAACGCAAAGAGCAAGGGAAACATCGAAGCTGCCTCTGAGTGCAAAATAAAGACCGATACCGGAGAGTGCAGCACAAACGGCACCGCTGATAAAGCCCTCAAGGGTCTTGTTGGGGCTGACATGAGGTACGATGTGATGCTTGCCGAAGAGCTTACCGCCGAAGAGAGCAAAGGAATCGCATATCCATGTTGCGACACAGCCTATCGCAAATACCGGGATCCACATGCCGTCGGGAAGTGCGGTGTAGCGCATGATCAAAACGATGGGGAATACGGGATATGCGAGGACAGCCAGGGTTGCCAAGGCACCCTTGCCTCTGAGCTTTGCGCTGCAAATACCTGCAAAGCAGATGAGCATGACCGCCGCAAAGAAAAGTGCATCGAGCCAGAATTCGCTTGCCTTATTGAGAAATACCAAAACGCAAACGGCGACGGCATAGGCATATAAAACAGCGGGGCAGGTGTCGATCTCCTTCGCCTTGATGACGCGGCAGGTCTCCCATGTTGCCATGATGCATATAGCAAGGAGCAGCAGGGTACGGGTTGCGGGTGAAATGAGGAAGCAGCCGAATACAAATATAAGTAGGACGACTGCGGATATGACTCTTGTTTTCAAGGTTTTGCCTTCTTTCGTTGAAATATCTTTTAGCTAATATAACACAAATACTCGCTTATAACAATAGACAATACAAAATAGAAGTTTATGAAATTTTTCCTTGAAATTTATGCTAAAAGATGTGATACTTATATATAGATTCCGTCTTTAATAGTAGATAAAGGAGACAGTTTTGGACGACCGCCGAATAATTGAGCTTTATCTGGACAGATCAGAGGAAGCCATATTGGAAACAGACATAAAATATGGGCGATACTGTCACCGTATAGCCTTTAATATACTCGGCAACGATGAAGACAGCGAGGAATGTGTCAACGACGCTTATATGCGTACATGGGGCAGCATACCTCCGAACGAACCAAGTTCTCTGTCGGCATTCATCGGAAAGATCACAAGGAACCTTGCCCTCGATAAGCTGCGCAGCAAAACGAGTGATAAGAGAGGCGGCGGCGAGCTGCCTGCTGCTCTTGACGAATTGGGCGACTGTGTATCCGGCTTTGACGAGATAAGCCGACATGAGGATTCAGCCGAGATCAGAGAGGCTCTCAACCGATTTCTTGAGAGTCTTAATCCCGTGGAACGCAGTGTTTTTATGCTGCGCTATTGGATGATAGAACCGATTGACAGGATAGCGGAAATGAAAGGTATGTCATCGTCGAAGGTCACGACGATGCTGTTCAGAACGAGAAATAAGCTGAAGAAGCATTTTATGAAGGAGGGGATCCCCCTTTGAAAAGTGAATATCTTCTCAAAAATTTGAACTCCGTGGACGATAAATTCGTAAACGAGATGTACAGCGAAATGTACGCTTCATCCAGAAAACGCCGAAGAGGCATAAACTGGGGAGCCTTGGCAGCAGGATTTGCCATAGTTATCTGCGGCACGGCGGCAATGCTGGGCAATATAGGTGCTGTTGAGGAAAGCAGCCTCACCCTCATGTCCAATCGCTGCGATGTTGCCATGGCGGAGAATATGGTCGTCATGATCGATGTAAACCCCGGCATAAGCCTCATGGTGAATGACAGGGGAGTGGTCGTTGAGCTAAACGCCGAAAATGAGGACGGCGAAGCAATATCCGGTCAGCTCAATGTCGTCGGGAAGGACTGCAATACAGCGGTGACGGAGACGGTCACGGTCTTGCAGCAGAACGGATATATAACCGAGCTTAAAAACTCGATGCTCATAACCGTGCTTGACAGGGACGCCGATAAAGCCGAAAACATGAGAGAGAGCCTTGTCTCCTCGGTATGCACCTATGCCGAGAGCATGGACTACGGCATATCAATACTCAGCCAGATCATGGACTATGACGATGAAACGGCATCCGTTGCGGAGCAGTATTCGATAAGCGGCGGCAAGGCGCTGCTGCTTGAAAAGATCTGTGACAAGTACAGCGATTTAGACCTCGAAACTCTTGCGGCAAACAATATACAGACCATCAATCAGCTGTTTGAATACACCGAACTGCCCGATCTCGTCTACCGCATCGGCAATGCAGCAGGTGTTGTACCGAGTGATTATATCGAAAAGCTCGGACTTGATCAGCTTGCCTCCTCCGATCTTTTGAGCTTCACCAGCGCGGTCTCCGACTTCTATGATAAGCTTTGCGAATACTATGAGACCTCCGATGTTGCGCAGCATATAGGCTATGTTTTCGACATTGTTGAAGCAAGCAGTGCAGACGGCGAAACCCTTTGGGCATTGTTTGCCGAGAGCATCAAGGGAACCCACAGCGCGATCATAAACATCGGCGAAAGCAGCATAAGCGATTGGTTCACCCCCGACAAGACCAATCAGGTGAAGGATTTCATCTACGGAATAATTGACGCAGCATAATTTTAGACGAAAAAATAGACCTGCTTTGCAGGTCTATTTTTTCGTTTTAATCGTAGTAGCTAACATCGGAGTCATTGAAGATGAGATCATAGGTGAAGGCGGAGCCCAGCTGCTCTGAGAGCATACCGCCGAAGATCCCATCGGTAAAGTCAAGCATGAACTGCTCAAACTCGGCCTCGGTGAAGCCGAGGACATCGACAAAGCTTGTGTCGAGCATTTTTATCTCATCATCGGCGGCCGAGATCTCAAAAGACATCCCGAAGCCGAAGGTATCGACGAGGTCAAGCTCAAAAGACATTCCCTTGCCGTTATTCACGACATCGTAGTAAACGGGAATATCGATCTCACCGAAATCTCCGGTGATGATCGTGACAGTGAGCTTGCCGGCTTTGTCGTTGTAGCCGACAACGAAACCGACATCATCGGTATCAACAAAACTCAGCTCAAAGCCGCCCTTGGTCTGCTTCATGCCGCCCTTCAAAATTAGCTCCGAATCAATGTAGAGTCCGAAGCTCTCCCAGACATTTTCCTTGCCCTGGAGGACGAGGCTCAAAAACTCCTCGCCGTCGTAAAGGGAAAGTGCGGTAAGATAGCCGTCACCGTTAACACCGACATAGATCTTTCCGTTACCGCTCACAAAAGCGTCAACAATTTCCTCAAGAAGCTCTAAGGTGTACTCATCGACGCTTACACTCTGGCTTGTGGAGAGGTAGGCAAGGAGAAGGTCGCCGAATTTTTCCATGGTGTCCTTGTCATACTTAACTCTGTAAACATCAAGGTCTTCGAGCATGGGGATGAGCCTCGACGCACCTTTGTATTCAAAGCTTTCTTTAAGCTCATTGAAGGCATCCGCAAGCTCATCGGGAGCTTCTGCGGCATCGGCAACGGTGTTCCCACCGGAGGATTTAAGCTCCGCCGAAAGCATTCTGAGCATCATTGCGGGCATCATCTGGCAGAGTGAGGTGTTGCGGTAGATGTAGGAATCGATGAAGCGATCGATAATGTATTCGTCAATGGCAACGCCGTAGGTCACATCCGAGGCATCGGGGAGCTTAAACATAAGCGATTTGCCATCGGTTGCGAGGTTCATGTTGAGATTTGCGTCGGGGATGTATGCATCGCCACTGTCGGAAGAGAAAACAGCGGAGAGATCGGCGGCCATGAGGAAGTTTTCGATGTCAATAACTGCGGAAAAGCTGATGTCGAAATTCGTCTCGCTGCCGTCGGCAGATATTTCAAGCTGATCTCCCTTGAGATTAAGGATCATGGAAAGCTTCTCTGCGTCCTCAATGTCCTCGGCAATATCGCCGATTGCGGAGAGCGTATCGGTCTTGGCGAAAACATCGTCAAGGCTGTCCATTGTGAGATCATAAGCGTCCTCAACGACATCCTTGGGATCGGGGCTGAAAAGAGGCACACAGGCTGTGATAAAGCCGATAACGAGCAGAACACCTGCCGCTATGACGGCGATCTTTTTAAGATCGAATTTAGGCGGAAGCTCTGACTCGGTGTAGTCAGGAACAAAGCCGTCATCGGGATTGAGTAGTGACTCGGTAACAAGAATATCCTCTTCGGGATCACGAAGGGGAGTCTCTTCGGGAGCTTTCGCTTCGCAGTTATCGGGAACTACGGCGGGGACTTCTCCCACTTCGAGATCGTCGGCTGCTGCGCAATCGGGGCAGAGCTCAAGCTCATCATCCATCTCACGACCGCATTTGGGGCAAGTTTTCATCTTGTTTTCCTTTCTCGCTTTTCTGTAATAAGTATATTATCTAATGATAGTGCAATTTTCAGCTTGTCGGAAAACCCGAAGGGTTTTCCGACAATTATTTGCAGTCTGCTGTGCGCATAATTTGTCCGCTTTAAGCGAACAAATT
>CAZLSN010000065.1:0-7623 GCA_964562265.1 uncultured Oscillospiraceae bacterium | reverse complement strand
GCCCCATCGGCAAGGTCTCCTTCGGTGAGCAGAAGCTGTATGAGAACTACGCAGCTCTCATCGGCGCGATCATCAAGGCAAAGCCCGCAGCGGCAAAGGGCCAGTACATCAAGTCCTGTGTCACCGCTTCCACCATGGGCCCCGGCGTTAAGATCAACGCCCAGAAGCAGCTTTAATTTTAAATCGTGCAAAACCGCCGAAGCAAAACGCTTCGGCGGTTTTATTTGCGCAGACAATGCTCCGCAGAAAATGGGAGCGTGGCTCTCGTTTTTGCGTTCACTTATTATAATCCGAAAGGCGGGTGAGGTCGCCGGTGGTTGGGGTGTAGCTTTGAAGCTGCGCTATCGCCTCCTCCGGCGTTTTGGCGACGGTATAAAGCTCAAGGCAGCTTTGCGACATGAAACGCCTTTCGGCGGTGTGGCGCATGAGGGCAATCAACGGTGCATAGTAGCCGTCGGTATCGAGGAATATCATGGCACGCTTCGTTTTGCCGAGCTGCTTTAGAGTCAGCATTTCAAACAGCTCCTCGTAGGTTCCGATGCCACCGGGGAGGATGATGCAGGCATCGCTTTTCTCCTCCATGAGCTGCTTGCGTTCACGCATCGTTTCGGTGAAAACAAGCTCCGTGCAGCCTTCGTACAGTATGCCGGGTTCGTCGAAAAACCTCGGTGCTATGCCGATTATCTCGCCGCCCCGTGAGGCGGCGCCTCTTGCCGCCGCACCCATAAGTCCCTCCTTGCCGCCGCCGAACACAAGTCCGTATCCGCCTTCGGCAAGCAGCACGCCGAGTTTTTCGGCTTCCGTATAAAAAACCTCGTCAAGTCTTGCGCTCGACGCTCCGAATATGCAAACTCTCATACCCTTCGCCTCCCGAAATCCATCTCACTCACAAATGTCGCACCGAGGATCAGCACCGCACCGATGATGCCCTGCACACCCATAGGCTCATGCAGCAGCAGTGCCGACAGGACAATCGCAGTTATCGGGTCAATGTAGCTGAAGATCGCAACAGTCTGTGCAGGCAGCGCATTGACCGACGACAGGTACAGCATGTAGGCAAGCCCCGTGTGTATCACACAGACGACAAGCAGCAGCAAAAGCTGCGTCGGCGTTGCGCCGATGCTCCCGAGATCCTGCGTCAAAAGCACATACGGCAGCATGACAAGCCCCGCCGCCGCAAGCTGAACAAGCGTCCTGTCCGAATCCGAAACGCCGTTTATGCGCTTGTTTAAGATCACGATGCAGGTATAGAGGCAGGCGGCACCGACACCGAACAGTATGCCGACAAAGCTCACGCTTCCTCCGCCGAGGACGCCCGAAACGGGGATCATTCCCACAAGTGCGACTGCGGCGCAGCAGAGCTTTTTCGCCGTCAGCCTTTCGGAAAACAGCAGCGGTGACAGCAGTATCACAAACACGGGCGCAAGGTAGTAGCAAAGCGTTGCCGTGGCGACGCCGGTGTACTTATACGCCTGAAAAAGCAGCATCCAGTTGCAGCCCAAAACGGCACCGGACAGAATAAGCAGCGGCAGCTTTTTCCGTATCGCCTTAAAGTCCGGCAGCTCACGACGGCAAATTGCCAAAAGCAGCAGGAAGGCTGCGCCGACGATGCCTCTTGCCATTGCAATGAAGGACGAGGACAGTGGTATGTAGTTTACGAATATGCCTATCGTACCGAAGATAAACATCGAGGCAATGAGCTTTAGTTTGTTGTTCATGACTGCATCCTTTGAGCTGTAATATTACTTATTATTCACATGTGCGGCAAAATGTCAATAAGGAAAAAACGGCGTTCGTAAGAACGCCGTTTTTGTAGGTCGTAATAAAATTACTTGATCTCGACGGTTGCGCCGACTGCCTCGAGCTGTGCCTTGAGAGCCTCTGCGTCTTCCTTGGAGATGCCTTCCTTGATCTTTGCAGGAACGCCTTCGACCATTGCCTTTGCCTCTGCGAGGCCGAGGCCGGTGATGCCGCGGACTTCCTTGATGACCTTGATCTTCTCTGCGCCGAAAGCGGTCATGACAACATCAAACTCGGTCTTCTCTTCAACTGCTGCTGCGGCTGCTGCGGGAGCGGCTGCTGCTGCTACTGCGGAAACACCAAAGGTGTCGCAGATTGCATCGACGAGCTCCTTGAGCTCGAGAACGGAAAGAGCCTTGATCTCTTCTACCATTGCGGTGATTTTTTCACTCATTGTAATTATCCTCCAATAGTTATTGTGTTGCCGCTCTTATTCTGCGGCTTCTGCGGGTGCGCCGCCGCCCATCTTTTCGACGACTTCGCCGAGGCATACTGCCAGACCGCCGATGATGGCGTTGAGGGAGCCTGCCAGCTTCGAGTACAGGTCGTCCTTGGAAGTAAGGGTGGACAGCTCTGCTATCTCCTGCTCACTCAGGATCTTGCCCTCCATGAATGCTGCCTTGACATTGAACTTGTCGTTGAGCTTCTTGGAGTACTCGCTGATGATGCGGAAGGGAGCAATGGGATCCTCTACGCTGGTCGCCAGAGAGGTGCTTCCGTTAAGAACGGGGTCGAGGTCGTTCATGCCGACCTTATCAATGGCGATTCTGGTAAGGGTGTTTTTGACGACGCTGTAATCAACGCCTGCTTTACGCATCTCGGTACGGAGTGCGGTGTCTTCGGATACGGTGATACCCTGGTAATCGACGAAGATACCTGCGCTTGCGCCCTGGATACGCTCAACAAGAGATTCAACGATCGCCTGCTTTTCGCTGAGAACCTTTGCGTTAGGCATGTGTGTTTTTCACCTCCACACGATTTATCTGCGCCCGCAGAAAAAGAAAAATCTCCGTATCACGGGATACGGAGACATAAAGCAATCAATTCTGATGCCATCCTCGGCAGGGTTTACACGAAACCGCAACCTGCTGTCTCCGGAGCGCCGAATTAAAATATCATATTTTTCCTTGCTTGTCAAGGCTTTTTTCAAATTTTCCGCTCACAGCAGCGACAAAGCGTTATAGCTCATATGGAACAGTATCGCCGTCCATATGCTGCCGCTTTTGTCGTAGCTCCAACACAGCGCGACACCGCCGGGAATATACTGCAAAATGTACACGAGATAGCGCAGATCCCTTTCCGAAAGCATATACGACCAGATGTGGTACATGCCGAAGATAAGCACCGTGACGACATAGGCGAGCACACGGCTCCTTCTCCGCAGCGGACAGAATATACCGCCTCGGAAGATCGGCTCCTCGACCATGGGCGCAAGCAGCACCGCCATGACCGCCATCACCCGCCTGTCCTTATCGAAAAGGGTCTCGACCGTCGCCTGATTCGGATTCGACGACACAAGCTCCAACTTATCCAAAAGCGTCGGCAGCAGCAGATTCACGGCGATATTCAGCACAATGCACACGCCCCATGCCGTGAAGATGCACTTTAGACAGTGCAGCGGATGATCCAGAAAATTATCCAAGCTGCGGCGCAGGTAGCCGTGCATGAACAAGACGATGAGCAGGAAGCTTGCGAAATAACACACGAGATTGAGCTGTGCAACGCTCATCCCGATGCCGAGGAAGACGGCGACATACACCACTATCCTCGGTATTAAAACGCTGTGCAGCAACAAGACCGCCATTGCGCCGATGAATTCACTTGTTTTCAGTCTGTCGTTAAATACCATCAGCCGCTCGCCTTCTTTTTAAGCTCATTTAAGAGATTCAGTGCCTCAAGCGGAGTCAGCGAATCAATATCCGTCTGCCTCAGAATGCGCCCCACCTCATCGGTGCCGGCATCCATTATGCTTATCTGCGCACTCTCCTCCCTTGTCTCGAACTCGGGCTTTGCCTTATTCGTCTCAAGCTCCTTGAGATAGGTCTTTGCCTTGCTTATCACCCCATCGGGTACTCCCGCAAGCTTTGCGACCTCGATGCCGTAGCTGTCGTCGGCGGCACCGGGCATGATCCTGCGCAGGAAGACAAGCTTTCCGCCTTGCTTCTTGGCACTTATACTGTAATTGTGAACGCCGTCGATCTCGCCCTCGAGCGCACTCAGCTCATGATAGTGCGTTGCAAACATGGTCTTTGCGCCGAGTCTGCGCTTGTCGGCGCAATGCTCCAGAACCGCCCTCGCTATCGCCATTCCGTCATAGGTCGAGGTGCCTCTGCCTATCTCATCGAGGATGAGCAGCGACTTGTTAGTCGCGTATTTGAGTATGTTTGCGACCTCGGTCATTTCAAGCATGAAGGTCGATTGTCCTGCTGCAAGGTCGTCGGATGCGCCTATTCTCGTGAACACTCTGTCAACAATGCCGACCACCGCACTTTTCGCTGGGACGAATGAGCCCATCTGTGCCATGAGGCAGATGAGCGCTGTCTGGCGCATATAGGTGCTTTTACCCGCCATGTTGGGGCCGGTGACTATGGCAACACGGTTGCCGTCGCAGTTTAAAACGGTATCATTCGGAACAAAGGACACATCGCCCACCGACTGCTCTACGACCGGATGCCGACCCTCACGGATCATCAGCTCACCGGAGGTGTCGATCTCCGGCATACAGTAGTTGTTGCGGACTGCGACCTCTGCAAGTGAGCAGAACACATCAAGCCTTGCCACCGCATCGGCACTCTCCTGAATTGCGGCGACTCTTGCTCCGATGATCTCGCACACGGTCATAAAGTGGCGGTACTCCAGCTCCTTTATGCGTTCGGATGCCGTAAGAAGATCGTTTTCAAGCTCCTTCAGCTCCTGCGTGAAGTAGCGTTCGTTGGAGACCAAGGTCTGCTTTCTTATGTAATCGTCGGGGATGTTGTCCTCCCCTGCGGACTTCGGTACATCGATATAGTAGCCAAACACACGGTTGTAGCCCACCTTGAGCTTTTTTATACCCGTGCGCTCCCGCTCACGGCGTTCAAGCTCCGCCACCGCCTCGGCTCCGTTGTCCCTTATGCTGCGGAGCTTATCGACCTCCTCGGAGTAGCCCTTTTTGAGTATTCCGCCCTCTCTGACGGAAAACGGGGGATCGTCGCAAATGGCACGCTCCACCCTGCTCGTTATGTCGGCAAGCTCATCCATTGCGGCAATGTCCCGCAATGCTGCGCATTTAAAACCCGAAAGCTGCTCTTTGAGTTTCGGCAAGGCTCTTGTACATTCGCCGAGTGCGAGAAGGTCTCTGCCGTTTGCGGTGCCGTAGACGACCTTGCCTATGAGGCGCTGCATGTCGTTTATGCCCCTGAGCGTTTCAATGAGCTCGCCCCTTGCGGTATTTGCGGCAAAAAGCTCGTTCACCGCCGAGAGCCTGCGCCTTATGTTCACGGGACTGAGCAGCGGTCTCTCGACCCAGCTTCGCAGAAGTCGGGAGCCCATCGGGGTTTTGGTCTTGTCCAGCACCCACAGAAGCGAACCCTTCTTTTCGCCCGTGCGCTGCGATTCCGTCAGCTCCAGCGAACGCCTTGTCGCCCAGTCGAGCTCCATGTATTTTTCCTTGTTGAAGAGGTCGATGCTGCGTATATGCGTGAGATCGACCTTCTGAGTTTCCTTTATATATGAGAGCAGTGCGCCGCATGCACTGACCGCCGGAAGCTCCTCGCCGAGCCCCAGCTCATCGATGCTGCCGACCGAAAACTGCTCACAGACCCTCGCCGCAGAGCTCATATAATCAAACTCATGACCCAGCTCCACGGTGCAGCCGAGACGCTTCACCAAAAACTTCGGTATCTCGTCCTCCATGTAGGCACCGGCGTTTATGACCGCCTCCTTCGGGGCAAAGCGGCCGAGTTCGTTTATTATGTGCGTTATCGCATCATCCTCAAACGATGCGCAGCAGAATTCGCCGGTCGAAATATCGCAGAAGGCAACGCCGCCCTTGCCTGACACATAGTACGCCGAACCGAGATAATTGCTCCTGCCCTCCTCGAGCATGATGCTGTCCGTCACGGTGCCGGGGGTGACGATGCGGATGACATCCCTTTTCACCAGCCCCTTTGCCGTTGCGGGGTCTTCGATCTGCTCACAGATCGCGACCTTGTAGCCCTTGGCGACAAGCTTTGCTATATAGCTCTGCGCACTGTGGTACGGTACTCCGCACATGGGGGTGCGCTTTGCGGGATCCTCAACGCCGCGGTCTCTGGTGGTCAGAGCGAGGTCAAGCTCCTTCGAGGCAAGACGGGCATCGTCGTCGAACATCTCATAAAAATCCCCGAGGCGGAAGAAAAGCAGACAGTCACTGTGCTTCTGCTTTATCTCGTAATACTGTTGTTTCATCGGTGTGAGTTCTGCCATGCCCTTATGCTCCTATAATTCTGACTCGTATCTTTACCGGCTTCGCCGCCGACGACTGAGAGGGTTTCTTTCGTCCGCTTATTTCTTCTTCACCATCTCGTCTCTGGCATTGAGCATGGTCTCGTGAAATTCCTCGGGGAGGAACTTCATGAATTCCTCAAACGCCTCATCGTCGTACTCAAAGTAGAAGGTGCCGCCGTTTGTATTGTCGGGGAAGTTCTTGAGTTCAAAGGGGGTGAGCGGATGATCGGATATGTACACCCACTTTATCCACAGATTCTTCGCCATGCCGCATTCGGTGACCTTGTTCCAATACAGATCGTCGGTCGCTTCGTTGAGATAGAAGCGCATGCTCCTGTCCCCGAAGGAGACCATCGAAAAGCCGAAGGAGTTGACTGAAACGAGCTTGAAGCCGAAGACCCACAGGCCCGATACACAGGCGAGTATTACAAGCAGGCCGATGACATATTTGTCGCCCAATCCGCCGATGACGCACACCGCCAAGGAGACGAGCGCAAACAAAAGCAGTGCCACGGCGAAGAAGAATACACCCTTCATAAGTCCGCCGCTGAGTCTCATGCTTTTTGTGACTTTAAATTTTCTGATGCTTTCCTTAGGCATTTTTCAGTCCTCCTTTACGGTTTCACCGTAGAGGGCCCATGTGTTGGAGCCCGTTATTTTTACATTTACAAAGCTGCCGATGAGTGAGGTATCGCCCTTTAAGTGGACAAGCCTTCCGCCGTTTGTCCTCGACGAAAGATTATACTCCTCCTTGCCGGTCTCACCGTCAACCAGAACCTTCACGATCTTGCCCTCATACTCCGCATGCTTTTCGGCGGATATGCGGTTTGCGGCATCGAGCAGCCTGTCAAACCGCTGCTGCTTTTGCTCTCGGCTTATCGGGTCGGGCATCTCCGCCGCGGGAGTTCCCACCCGCTTTGAGTAGATGAAGGTGAACATCGCATCGTAGCGCACCTTCTCGCACAGAGCTATCGTATCCTCGAAATCCTCCTCCGTCTCACCGGGGAAGCCGACGATTATATCCGTCGTCATGACAAGATCGGGCATGTACTGTCGGGCAAGCTCCGCCTGACGCAGATATTTCTCGGAATCGTAATGACGATTCATCGCCTTCAATATCCTGTCACTGCCGCTTTGAACCGGAAGGTGAAGCTGATGAACGCACTTTTCGCACTCCGCCATTGTTTTAAAGAGCTTCTCCGTCGCATCCTTGGGGTGGCTCGTCATAAAGCGGATAAGGAAGTCACCGGGGATTTCGTTTATCATTGCGATGAGATCCGCAAAATCGACATCGAGACCCAGGTCCTTGCCGTAGGAATTGACATTCTGACCCAGAAGCGTTATGTCCTTATATCC
>CAZLSN010000064.1:0-7637 GCA_964562265.1 uncultured Oscillospiraceae bacterium | reverse complement strand
CGGCAAGACCGGATACTCGGCAGATACCGTCGCCCAAGGTCTCGACCTTACCGGTCTGGAAGACATCGACTTCGGATGCGGTTTCGGACAGTCTCTCACGGATCTGCTCCGATACGCTGCGGCTCTCGTCCATGCGGGACTTGTTCTCCACATCACGGGTGAGCCTGTCAAGGCTGTGCGAAAGGGTGCCGTCATACACTGTGTCGCCAACCTGCATACGCACTCCGCCTATAAGCTCCGGATCGACCTCATTGCGGCAGCTTATAAAGGTCTCGCACAGGATACGGGTGAGCCTTTCCATCTCCTCATCGGAGAGCGGCTCTGCGCTTTTTATTGAAATGTCAAGTTTTTTAAGTTCGTTCATATTCAAAATATCGCTCGGCATTGCCGATACCAATTCCTTAATCTGTCGGATAAACCGCTCGTTTAAAAGCTGCTTTGATTCCTCGAAGGCTCCGTCCTTCAAATGCTCCGCCGTCTGTTCCGCGATCTTGCGCAGTGCATCGGCGGCTACTCTGCCCTGCATCTCCTTGCGAAGCTGAGACTCGCTCCTCTCCGCATTGTCAACTATGCTCGCAGCCTCGTCCGTGCCGCTTTTCTCGGCTTCCTCGGCATGAGCCTTCGCCTGAAGCTCGGCATCCTCCATGAGCTGCGCCTTGAGCTTTTCGTTTGCTTTGCGGGCATCCTCTATGTCGTTTTCAAGAGATCGTGCCTTTTCCTTCGCTTCTTCCGCTTCACGAAGCTCATTGCTTATCTTATCCCGTCTGCTCCGGAACATGTTTTTTATTATGTTTCGGCACAGAAAGCCCAAGGCTCCGAACAAAATAACGAAGTTTATTATTCTGTAAATTATCTCATCCATCTGAGCGTTATCCCTCCTTTCACCGTGTTCTGCAAGGTGACATCGTCACCCTTCCTTTTTCTCGTCACCGAGAAGCTTGCCGCTTAAAAGCTCAACAAGCTCCGGAAGTCGGGACTCTATCTCGTCCCTCGCTTCCGCCTCCTCCGTGCTTATGCGCTCACGAAGCTTCTCCTGAAGCTTCTCCGCCTCGGCATGGGCGGCATTGATCGTCTTCGCCTTCTGCTTTTCGGCTTCGGATCTTGCCTCACCGATAAGAGTTCTGGCTTCACCGCTCTTATCGCCGAGTTCCTTCTGAAACCTCTCCTTGCTTTCGGCAAGGGCAGCTTCGGCGGCCTTGCCCTCGTTAAGTCCCGAGGCAATGCGCTCCGATCTTTCGTCCATGAATTTAAGCACGGGGTCGTAAAGGAATTTCTTTAGCAGGAACAACAGGATAAAGAAGTTTATAACAGTCCAGACAAACTCCGGCACGCTGATCTCAAGCCCTACTATGTTTAAGATCAAACTTCCTCACTCCCTTCAAAATATGTCGGCTGCCGCTATCAGGGCATATTGCCGAGGATGATGAAGGCTATGAGCAGGCCGTAGATCGCCAGCGCTTCCATAAGACCCATTGCGAGTATCATGGTGGTCTGGAGCTTGCCGTGCATTTCGGGCTGACGGGCCATCGACTCCAGAGCCTTTGACGCTGCCATACCCTGACCGATGCCGACGCCGATGGTACTCAGACCAATGGCGAAGGCCGCTGCTATTGCTATAAGTCCGTATACGATATCCATTGTATTTCCTCCTGAAATTTATCTTTTAATAATTATTCTTCTTCGGTTTCGGTGGCTTCGGCGATAAATACCGCCAAAAGCATGGTGAATATCATCGCCTGAATGAGACAGAACAGAAGGCTCAGAACATTCATTACAAGCGGGAGCAGGATCGGGAAAAGACCGTAGAAGGTCTCCGTTACCATTTCCTCACCATAGAGGTTGCCATAAAGTCGCAGTGCAAGCGACAGAGGGCGGATAACCTGCTCAAGCAGGGTTATCGGAATAAGAAACGCCACAGGCTTCAAAAACGAAAGGAGATAGCCCTTAAAGCCTCTCTTTTTAAATCCCGTCGTATGGATGGTGAAGAAGGCTATGACCGCCAGAGCCGCCGTTACGGCAAGCACCGAGGTGGGCACTGTGAATATCTCACCGGCACCGGGTACAAGTCCCGAATAGTTGCAGACGATGATAAGCACAAAGAAGGTCGCAAGCATGGGGAAGTATTCCCTCGTCCGCTCCTTTCCGAGTATGCCCTCGAAAAAGCCGGACAGCTTCCCGACCGCCATCTCCGCAATGTTTTGCAGCAGACCGGGCTTGTCCTTCATCTTCCTTGTCGCAAGTATTGAAAGCAGCACAAGCACCGCCATTATGACCCACATGGTATACACCGTCTGAGTGGGCTTCAAAAAGTTTTCCCAGAACTCAGCCAAGCTCATCGCCTCCGTTCTTCTTATTTTCCTTATTCGTCATCAGACGCAAAAACAGCATTCCTCCGACGGACAGTCCCAATGCCGCCGCAATAAGCGGCACGATTAATTTGATCTCAAGCAGCTTACAGCCGCCGAACACGACGAAAAGGCACAGTGCATCCAAAAACAGCCGTGCTAAATTTATCGACATTATCGCCGTAACGCTGTCCTTCCCCAGAGCCTTTTTGCTCAAACGGGAATTTATATATGCAACAACAAGCCCCAGCACGAGAGCCGCCGCCGTCAATGCTATGGTCATTCGGACACTCCCTTTTTCACGAAAAAAGCTGACAGTGCGTAACACTAAATATTTAACAACATTTTTATACTAATTGCAATAATTATTTCACGAAAATCAGACGAATTTTCAAATTCCGTGTCACATTGAACAATTATTCACAATAAGTTTAGGCATTTCGCATAAATCTCGCATCACAAAAAAGCGGCTGCGGCATCCTGACGATGTGCGGTGAGCGCAGTCTTGAGCTTATCTGCGGGATAGGGGCGTTTGTGCTTTCTTTCATGGGGCATCCCTCATTTGCAGGAATTTTTGCAAGATGATAGCACCCAATGTTAAAAAACCCTTGAATCCCAGATGAATAATCCATGAATTCGCAGCACACTTTCCGTACAATGTAAAAGCACTGCGCAAAAAGCGCAGTGCTTTCGTAACAATTATTCCGCCATTTGGCGATAGATGAAGGTGACGACCTGCGCACGGGTGCAGACCTCATTCGGACGGAAGGTGCCGTCGGAGTAGCCCTGTGTCACCGCAGCGGAGTACGCCCAGAGTATTGCGTGGTAGAAGTCGTTGTCGTCAAGATCCGAAAACGGATTTTCGATCTCGGTCTCGGGAGAGCCTGCGGCACGCCACAAAAGGGTCACAAACTGCGCTCTTGTGCAGGTCTGATGGGGGCGGAAGCTGCCGTCGGGGAAGCCTGCGGTTATGCCGTTTTCGACCGCCCAGAGTATCGCCTTGTAGTACGGTGCTGTGCCGCCGCTGTTCTTTACATCGGCGAAGGGATTCTCCGTCGTTTCGGGTTCGGGAGAGCCCATAGCCCGCCAGAGGAAGGTCACCACCTGCGCACGGGTACATGCAAGATCGGGCTTAAAAAGTCTGCCCTCGTAGCCGTAGCTTATCTCGTTCTCGACCGCCCAATCGATGGCGGCGGCGTAGGGCTTGTGCGCTCCGTTTTTGTTCACATCACGGAACACGAGCTTCTGACCGCAAATGGTGCAGGTGCCCTTTTGGAAGTCATGTGCGCAGCGCTGCCACACGGCGTAAAGCGTTATGCTTGCATTTGCGGTGTATGTGTCGCCGGGGGCATAGGTCGCTATGGTCGCATTCTTATCGGTATTCCAGCCGAGGAATATATAGTCGTCTCGCTTCGGCACAGTGCCGCTCAGATTTATCGGGACATCGGCAAGCTTCTTCTGCGCCTGCGGGGTCGGGGTACCGCCGGCAGCATCGTATTTAACAGTATAGCCGCTCTGATACACCGTGAAGGGTATCTTCCATGTTTTCAGATTGTACTCCGCATCTATGGCTTCGATGTAAAGATAGTAGCTGCCGACGGAGAGATTTGCGAATTTCAGTGAGCTTGCCAGAAGATTTATATTTGCGCTTGCGGTACCGGGAGAGCAGTAGCCGTAGCTGTAATGCTTATCGTTTTCATTGCGAAGATCGGCATAAAGCCAGGTTATTGCATAGTCGGACTTGACCGTTCCGCAGACTGAAAACGCCTCACCCCTGAACATGATCTCGGGGTACGAAAGTCCGCTCAGGCTCATGTCGCAGCTTTTTGCGCTTGCGGAGGTATAGTTCGGTACGCCGTAGCCGAGAACTCGCTTGTCCCTCGTGTGGGTGCGGAGTGCAACGGAATCGGAGGAGTTGCCTTCAACGCAATCCACCGTCGTTTCCGTTGCGGAGACAACTATGCCCACATGGTCTGCACGGCCGTCACGACCGTCTGTGCCGTTGGGATCGTCGAAGAACACTATGTCGCCGGGCTGAGGATCATAGCTGCGATCCTTCCATGTGCCGTTGTTTTTAAACCACGAAACACCGCCGGAATTACATGCGGCAAACTTGGGGATCATGGTATCGGGTATACCGCTCATGCTTGCGCACCATGAGACGAACATCGCACACCAGGGCTGACCGTCGGCGCCGTACCATCTGCCGTACTTCGTATAATTATCGCCGCGCTCTTTGTAACCCACCTGAGTCATGGCGAGGGTGACGAGATTCTGCCGCATATCCGTTGTCGCCGCAGCTTCCGCATTCATGGGAAGCACCGGCAAAAGGGTGAGCAGCAGGGCGAGGATCAGCGTAATGCAGACTGTGCGTTTTTTCATATCCGTTCTCCGTTTTGCAAGTATGCTATGAGTATAATTGATTTTTCGCCTATATTCAACATGTTTTTCGCTCTCTGCCAAAAATCCGGCTTGCCATTCGGTCATTATGCTGGTAAAATGTTGGATAACAAATCCTTTAAGGGGTGTTATTATGGACGATCTGAAAACCAGAAAGAAAAATCTGATAATGTTCCCGCTCGGCACCATAGGCCGTGACATGGTGTATAACCTGTTCATAAACTTCCTCATGGTGTACATACTCTTCACCCGCAACCTTACCGTTGCCCAGCTCTCCGCAATAACGGTCATCACCATTGCGGCAAGAGTGTTCGATGCCTTAAACGACCCCATCATGGGCAACATCATCGAACGCACCCGCACCCGCTGGGGCAAGTTCAAGCCTTGGCTCGTCATCGGCATACTCTCGACCAGCGTTGTCATCTACCTCATGTTCAACACCGACCTTCAGGGCTGGAGCTTCGTATGGTTCTTCGGTGTCATGTACTTCATGTACTCCATAACCTACACCATGCATGACATTTCCTATTGGGGCATGGTACCCGCTCTCTCCTCCGATGCAAACGCGAGAAACCAGTTCACCTCAAGGGCGACCCTTTGCGCCGGTATCGGCGGCACCATCGCCTCCATGCTCATCCCCATGCTCACCACCGGCGATATGGCGATCGGCGGCTCCGCAAAAACCGCCTACGGCACCATCGCAACGGTCATCTGCATCCTCGCACCGCTGTTTCTGTGCTTCACCGTATTCGGCGTAAAGGAACGCCGTGACTATAAGGAAGCTCCTCCCATCAGCTTCAAAAAGATCTGGAAGACCATCACCGGCAACGATCAGCTCCTTTGGGTATCCCTTGCATTCCTTATCCAGCAGGTCGGCAACGGTATCGTTATCGGCGGCATAGGCTCGATCTATGTGTACTTCGACTTCGGCTATGAGGGCGGACTGTACACCATCTTCTCCACCATCGGTATGGCGGCAACGGCATTCCTCATGATCTTCTATCCTGCAATCTCAAGACGTATCGACCGCAAGCCGCTTATGCGTAAGCTGCTTTATATTTCCCTTGTGGGCTATGTTGTGACGATAGGTGCAGGACTTCTGCTCACCGCAAGCACCCTCAAGTTCATTCTCATCGTCCTCGGCTATATGCTCTCAAACTTCGGTCAGTACGGCTTCTACCTTGTCATGATGATCTCCATTCTCAACACCGTTGAATACAATGAGTACATGACCGGTGACCGTGACGAGGCTATAATCTCCTCACTGCGTCCCTTCCTCACCAAGCTCGGCGGTGCAATAGTCGTCCTTATCACCAACCTCAGCTACATTATCTTCAAGGTCACCGATTTCTCCAACGGCATTTCCGACGTCGAAAACGCAGCATCCAAGGCAACGGAGCTTGCCAAGGGCGATGCCGCCGCAATAGCTCAGATAGCGGAGAACAAGTCCGCCGAAATCGCAAACATCTTAAACGGCGTCACCGACACTCAGACCACCGGACTTCTTCTGTGCATGACCCTGCTCCCCTGCGTTTTAATGCTTCTTTCCTACTTCATCTACAAGCGTCACTATAAGCTCGACGAAAAAGAATACGACCGCATCTGTGCCGTCATCGAGGAGCGGAAAGCGAGCGAAGCATGAGCCTGACCTCGTTTGCGCTTTCCCTTGTCTCCCCTCCGCCGCAGATCGAAGCCTTTGACCGCTATCTGTTCATCGGCCCCCATCCCGACGATATTGAGATCGGTGCCGGTGCAACGGCGGCAAAGCTCGCTTCCATGGGCAAAAAGCTCTGCTTTCTCATTTGCACCGACGGCAGATTCGGCTCCGAGACCATAGCCCCCGATGAGCTTGTTGAGATCCGCAAGGCGGAGGCTGTGAAAAGTGCCGAGACTCTCGGCGTTTCGGATCTTCGCTTTGCCGGGCTTTGCGACGGCGGCTTTTACGACGAAGAAGAGCTTGTGCGACGCATCGCAAAGGTCATCGGCGACTTTAAACCCGATCTCGTTTTCGCACCCGACTGCTTTGTTGCAAGCGAGGCTCACACCGATCACCTCAATGTGGGCAAGGCGGCGGCGAGGGCTGCATACTTTGCACCGTATTCCGGTGTTGCGGCGGCACTCGGTGCCGAAAAAGCCGATGTAAAAGGCATTGCCTATTACATGACCGCAAAGCCGAATCGCTTTGTCATCACATCGGGTGAGCTTTTGAAGCTCCAGCTCTCTGCCATTCTCGACTGCCACAAGAGCCAGTTTGACAGAGAAAGCGGCAAGGTGCTTGCGCTGTATCTGAAGCTTCGCTCCGCCGATTTCGGTCTGCGGAGGCTCAGGCCCCATGCCGAAGGCTTCCGCTGCGTAAGCGCACAGGGGATGCACTGTCTCCCCGAATCCGACATGATATGATTTGGATCGAGTTATTCCACGGCAGCACGATCGTGCTGCCGTGTTTTTTTGCCAGCTCCCTCGTCAGAGGGAGGCATGAACACAGTCGCCGCATTGGACTTCTATCCGACATTTGACTGAGCCTGAAAGCTCATAATTGACATTAAGAAAACAGGCGATGTTCCGATCGGAACATCGCCTGTTATTTGCACTTATGGATTACTTCTTATTCTACTTCGACAACGCCGTCGTCCTTGATGGTGATTGTCATGCCGGTTTTGACATACTCGAGGAACTCATCGCCGAGATTGTCGACAACGGGCATCTTTGCCTCCGTCCAGACATCGCCTAAGATGGCGCCGGATGCCGCCAGAGGGTCGATCTCCTTGGAGAAGAGCATGCAGGCGGGCTGCTTTTCGAGTGCGCAGACGGTGAAGAGAACCATACCGCCGGTGGTGGAGCCGATGGTCATGGGCAGGCACAGTGCCTTGCCGATCATGGGCTTCTTGTAGA